>JALYVY010000424.1 GCA_030852985.1 Gemmatimonadota bacterium
GCCACCGACGGGTTCTCGTGGGAGGGCTGGAGCAGAATGTCGTGCTACCGAGCCTGAGCTGGGTTGTTGGAGCCCGCATGAGCTCCGGCTTCGAGTTCGGCATTGGACCCAAGGAGAAAGACGTTGTCCATTCGAGCATGGAGACGTCACGCTAGAAAGCGTACCCCACGCTCAACTCCCCACCCGACCTGATTCCCTGTCGCGGATACTGCGCCGCACCCCCCGACAGTGGCACGTATGGCGTGTAACCCGCGCGGTACATGAAGCCACCATTCAGCGGCTGGTAGCGGATGCCGAGTAGGGGGACGAGCGTCGTGAACGGACCGTCAGCTTCGATGATATCGTAGCTGTTGCGGGAGTGGCTTCCCCTCGTGATGGCCAAGCCCACCTCGGCGTACCGGCCCGGGCCGCGACCCATGTAGTCGCTGATGTCGAGACGTGCGCTGACCGAGACGATGCCCGCGACGACCTTCTCGCCCTGGTCGTCAACGGTATTCGTGGCCCAGTTGGCCAGGCCGACGCGCGCCGAGAAGTGTTCGTCGATGAAGCGTTCGTAGTTGTACGAGTACAAACCGCCAGGGCCGCCAATCTCGAGGTATGCGGAGCTCGGAGCCTCTACCATGCTCCCAGTCTGCGCGTGCAGCGTCAGCGCGGCGGCACAGAACAACCCCATTGCCATGACCAACCTTCGCGCGATGCGGACCACCTTCGGCGACGCACGATCAGGCACGGAGCGGCAGCGTCTCCGACGCCTCCACGGGGCGCAAGAGCACGTCGATGGCCAGCCACACGACGCGCGAGATCGGAAACAGCACGATCATCACCAGGAGCAGCACCACTGGAATGGCGTACTGAAAGAACGTCCACGGCACGTTCGGGTACGTGATCCAGATGGCCGCGCCGATCACGAGCACGGCCATCGTCTCCCCAATCATGAGCCCGAAGAACATCGCGCCCGAGAAGTAGTCGTCGTCGCTGCGGCAGTAGCGAAAGGTGCAGCTCGTGCAGCGGTCGTGAACCTCGTTGAACCCCTTCAGCACGCGCCCGTTGCCGCAGTTGGGACAGCGCAGCCGCAGCGCGCGCGACGCGAGGAGCAGTGCGCGCGACACGGAGGGCATGTCGAGGGCGGATTCAGTCGTGCGGTCGCCCTTGGGCTTCAGCGAAGTCATTCCTGCAATCTAGCCGCGGTCCGTCGCCCTCAGCCGCATCAGTCCCTCCTGCGCGACGGACGCGACGAGCTCGCCCGACTGCGTATGGATGGTCCCACGCACGAAGCCACGCGCTCCGCTCGTAACCGGACTGTCCGTGGAATAGAGCAGCCACTCGTCCGCCCGAAACGGGCGGTGCATCCAGAGCGAGTGGTCCAGCGACGCCAGCTGGAGACCCGGGGCACGATAGGCAATGCCGTGCGGCTGCAGCGCCGTCACGAGCAGGCCATGATCCGAGGCATAGGCGAGCACCGCCTGATGCACCCCGAGATCATCGGGCAGCCTTCCCATGGCGCGAAACCAGGCCCGACGAACGGGCTCCCGTTTTTCCGCGCTCAGTGGATCGATCGGATTGATCGGCCGGATGTCGATCGGCCGGTCCTGCGTCACGATCGAACGCAGCGGCTCGGGAATGCGATCGGCCATGCCGCGAATGAGCTCGAGCTCGGTGGTGAGGACTTCCGGCCCAGGAACATCGGGAATGGGCGCCTGATACTCCGGTCCCTCCTCCGCCACGTGAAACGATGCGGACATGGTGAAGATCGCGCGCCCATGCTGGATGCCCGTGACGCGACGCGTCGTGAAGCTCGATCCGTCGCGCAGCCGATCCACGAAATACACGATCGGCGCTGCGAGGTCGCCCGGCAGGATGAAGTATCCATGCGCCGAGTGGGCCTCACGATTTTCGTCGACGGTGCGACGCGCGGCCACGAGTGCCTGCGCAAACACCTGGCCGCCGAATACGCGGCCGGTGCCGAGGTCGCGGTTGCGACCGCGATAGATGTTGACCTCGAGGGATTCGAGGTCGAGGATGTCGAGCAGAGCGTCGAGTGGTGCCTGGTCCATGCGCATCGAGGTCGGGATGAGCCTGAAAGCTCGACGCGCGCACCCCGGATCGCTACGGGACGCGCTGGTCGGAAGCGCGCGGAGTGTCCGCATCGAGATGGTCGGGGCTGTCCCCGGATTGGCCCGGTAGCGCGATGCCGAAGAACGCGGAGTCGTCGCTGAGTGTCTTGGACTTCTCCACGACGGAAAATTCGCCGTTGTTCTCGAGCACCACCGCGCGTGCCTCGGACAGCGATCCCAGGCCTGCGTACCGTACCGCGGCGCGCACCTCATCCGCGCTGGTGCTCGAGCTGCGCAGCTTGTCCTCCAGCATCTTGCCGTCCCACAGCAGGAGCGCCGGTGGCTGGCGGACGAGGTGATGAATTCTCTTGCTGCGCGACTGGAGGAAACGAGTTCCCTCC
>JALYVY010000201.1 GCA_030852985.1 Gemmatimonadota bacterium
CACCTGATCGGTGCGCTCCGTCAACGGGATCCTTGCTGCTTCCTGTACGTCGCCTTCACCCTGGAACAGGCACAGCTCGACGTCGGTCGCGTTGGCGGTAAAGAGCGCGAAGTTCACGCCGGTTCCATCCCAGGTGGCGCCCAGCGGGTATGGACGTCCGGGCCAGATGCGCATCGTCACGATCCCGTCTCCATGTAGTCCTGGGGAAAGTCGCGCACGTAAACCGCGGCGCTCCATGGAGGCAGGATGATCGTGCGGTCCGGCTCGACCGGCGGTGTGTAGTCCAGCAATCGTTTTGGTGCGTCGTTCACGGGTGGTTCTTCAGCTGCGGGAATCAGTTCGGCGTAGTTGCCTGAGCCGCCGTAGGCGACGGCATCGGTGGTGAGGCGAAGCCGCCAGTCGCCTACTGCCTCGACGGTGATCGGAATGCCTTCCGTGTGCGGTGACAGGTTGAAGACGAGGAGCAGCGCGCGGCGGGAGCGGGTGTAGTCGTCGATGTCGTGTCGCGGCGGAAGGTAGCGCACGACCGTGAGCCAATCCGCGCCACCCTGGATGAATTGTTCGCTGGCGCCTGGCTTGAGCGCGATCTCCTCTCGCCGCAACGCAAGCAGGTCGCGATAGAGCGACAGCAGTTGCGCGCCCTCGACTGATTCACGTTTTTCCCAGTCGATGCGACTGCGATCGAACGCCTCGGTCGACTGCGGGTCGACCTGCGCCTCGAGCTTGCCGATGGCCTCGAACTCCTTCTGTCGGCCGGCGCGCACAGACTCGATGAGCGCGGCATCGCCGTGGTCGATGAAGTAGAGGAAGGGTGACGTCTCCCCGTATTCCTCGCCCATGAACAGCAGCGGAACGTACGGCGACAGCAGCATCAGCGCGGCCGCCATGCGCAGTCGCGCTGGATCGACGAGAGACGCAAGGCGTTCCCCGAGTGGACGGTTGCCCGTCTGGTCGTGATTCTGGATCGACGCGATGAAGCGCTGCCTCGGCACGCCGGCCGGTGAGCGGCCGTGCACGCGATCGCGATGGGCCGCATAGCGTCGTGCGTAGACGAACGGCTCCCGGTAAACGTCGGCGATCGTGGCGACGCCCTTGAAGTCCTGATAGTAGCCGTTCGATTCGCCCGTGAGCGTCGCGTGAATCGTGTGGTGCACGTCGTCGGCCCACTGTGCGTCGAGCCCGAAGCCGCCCTCCTGCGGCGACCGCACCAGCCTCGGGTCATTCAAGTCACTCTCGGCGATCAACTGCACCTTGCGGCCGAGTTGGCGTCCGAGTTCGTGGACTTCGTCCGAGAGCTCCTCGAGGAACGAGAGCGAACTGAAATCATAGATGCCCTGCACCGCGTCGAGTCGCAGCGCGTCGACGTGAAATTCCGAGATCCAGTAGAGTGCGTTGTCGTGTGCCCAGCGGCGTACTGCATCGCTGCCCGCACCGTCGTAGTTGACGGCGCGGCCCCACGGCGTGCGGTAGACGTCGGTGAAGTAGGGTCCGAAGCGGTCGAGGTAATTGCCTTCGGGTCCGACATGGTTGTAAACGACGTCGAGCACGACGCCGACGCCAAGTGTGTGCGCTGCGTTGACGAAGCGACGGAATGCATCGGCGCCGCCGTATGACTCCTGTGGCGCGTAGAGATGCGCGCCGTCGTAGCCCCAGTTGCGGAGTCCGGGGAAGGAGGCAACCGGCATCATCTCGATGGCCGTGATGCCGAGCGCGGCGAGTTCGGGAAGGCGGACGGCCGCTGCGTCGAAGGTGCCTTCGGGGGTGAACGTGCCGACGTGAATTTCATAGATGACGAAGTCCGCCATTGCGACGCCGCGCCACGCATCGTCGGTCCACTCGAAGGCCGATGGGTCCACGACCGCGGATAGCGCGTGCACGCCGTCCGGCTGCGCGCGACTCACTGGGTCCGGGAGAGGATCCGCGCCGTCGAGGCGGTAGCCGTAACGGTCGCCGGCGACGATACCTGGAATGCTGAGCTCCCAGACTCCGCGCTCGGTCGTGGATTTCTCGAGCGCATGATCTCCCGTTGCAGCGCCGGTCGCGATGTGGACCACGACCTCGCGGGCGGCCGGTGCCCAGACGCTGAACGCGGCGCCATTGGCGAGGAGCGTTGCGCCGCGATGGAGGCGCCAGCGTGGCCCTTCGACGCTGACGTCGCTCTCGCGGGCGCGTTCGTGTGCGAGCGTGGGAGCATTCATGCGCCGACGTCCGCCACGGCGCCGAGTCGTGCGGGTCCGCCGGGCGGGATGAGTCGAAACCAGTAGAATTCGCGACCGCTCATGGTCAGCAGGTATGGATTTGTCGTGATCGATGGGAATGCCTGCCCGCTCCACAGCTCCATGGGAGCCCAGCCGTCGAATTCCGACAGGTCGAGCTGCACGTATTGCGCGTGGCGCGCGAGGTTGTTGACGCAGAGGATCACTTCATCCTCGTGGCGACGCAGGAACGCCAGCACTCGGTGATTGTCGGGCGCAAGTGGCTCGAAGGTACCGCGTCCGAAGGCGCGGTAGCGTCCGCGGAGCTCGACGAGGGCACGAACCCACTTGAGGAGCGAGCTCGCGGTGCGCTCCTGCGCCTCGACGTTGACCATCTGGTAGCCATACGGTGGATCATTGATGACCGGGAAGTAGAGTGCGGCGCTGTCCGACTCCGAGAACCCGGCGTTGCGATCGGCGCTCCATTGCATGGGCGTACGCACGCCATTGCGGTCGCCCAGGTAGACGTTGTCGCCCATGCCGATTTCGTCGCCGTAGTACATGACCGGCGAGCCGGGGAGCGACATGAGCAATGCGTGCAGGAGCTCGATCTCGTCGCGGCCGTTCTCCATGAGCGGGGCCAGGCGGCGTCGGATACCCACATTGATGCGCATGAGGGCGTCCTTCGCGTAGTGCACGTACATGAACTCGCGTTCCTCGGGTGTGACCATCTCGAGGGTGAGCTCATCGTGGTTGCGGAGGAAGATCGCCCACTGGCAGCTGGCGGGAATGGCTGGCGTCTGTGCCATGATGTCGACGATCGGCCTGCGGTCCTGCTCTGCGAGCGCCATGTAGATGCGTGGCATGACCGGAAAGTGGAATGCCATGTGGCATTCATCGCCGTTGCCGAAGTACGAGCTCACTTCCGCTGGCGACTGGTTCGCCTCGGCGAGGAAGATGCGGTCGTGGAATTCGGCGTCCATGGCGGCGCGGAGCTTCTTGAGCACGACGTGCGTTTCCGGGAGCGTTTCGCAGGAGGTGCCTTCGCGCTCGACCAGGTAGGGGATGGCGTCGAGCCGCATGCCGTCGACGCCGAGTCGGAGCCAGAAGCGCATGACGTCGATGACCGCGTCGAGGACTGCCGGGTTGTCGAAGTTCAGGTCGGGCTGGTGGCTGAAGAAGCGGTGCCAGTAGAACTGCTGGGCGATGGGATCCCACGCCCAGTTGGACGTTTCCGTGTCGGGGAAGATCAGGCGGACGCCGGCGTACTTGTTCGGGTCGTCGGACCAGACGTAGAAGTTCCGCTCGGGTGAGTCGCGCGGTGCGCGGCGTGCGCGCTCGAACCAGGCGTGGTGGTCGGACGTGTGGTTGATGACCAGTTCGGTGATGACCTTGAGTCCGCGGCGGTGGGCTTCGTCGAGGAATTCCTTGAAGTCGTTGATCGAGCCGTAGCTCGGGTGGACGTCGGTGTAGTTGGAGATGTCGTAGCCGTCGTCGCGCAGTGGGGACGGGTAGAAGGGGAGGAGCCATATGGCGGAGACGCCGAGTGAGGCGATGTAATCGAGCTTCTGGATGAGTCCCCTGAAGTCGCCGAATCCGTCTCGGCTGGAGTCGCGGAAGGCCTTGACGTGGAGTTGGTAGATGACCGCATCGAGGTGCCAGTCGGTTTTCGCATTCTGGTTCATTTTGTGATTTTAAGTGCGTATGGCGCGTTTGAATTATGTGACTGGCTTGTTCATGGCGCTATTTGAGCGTTCTCACAAGCATTTATGGATATGTTGGCGACTGCGCTATCGCGCGCAACATCCGGGCCGATTGTGATTCTATGTTGTAGCGAGTGAGTGGATGGTTGGGTGTGCGTGGAAATGGTGATGGTGGGGATGCGCCGAGTGGGTAGGGTGGGCGGTGTATTCATAGTGAGGCTGTCGTGCGCGGCGATCGTTTCCCCCCCATTCCAGTAGCACACCTCGGTGACGTTGAGGAGCCGGAGCGCCGTTTTCGCTTGTTGGAGGGCGTGCGGCATCAATTGCGTGCGCGGCGGTACAGCACCAAGACCGAGCAAGCATATCTCTTCTGGGTGCGCCGGTATGTCCTGTTTCACGAGCGCCGTCACCCGCGCGATCTCGATGTGGGTGCCGTGAGCGCGTACCTGTCGCATCTGGCGACGGTCGAGAAAGTCTCGGCCTCGACCCAGAATCAGGCGCTCGCCGCGTTGCGCTTCCTATATGATGTCGCGCTGAAGGAGCCACTGCCGTATGTCGACGACATCGCTCCCGCGCGACGGAGCACCTATGTGCCGGTGGTGCTGTCACAGGGCGAGGTTCGGAGGCTACTTGCCGAACTCCCGCGCCCGGTCGACCTGTGTGCGGCGCTGATGTATGGTGGCGGGTTGCGGGTGGGCGAGTGCGTGGCGGTACGCGTGAAGGACGTTGACCTGGACCGACGCGAGATCGTGGTGCGCGGGGGCAAGGGTGGAAAGGACCGCCGGACGCCGCTGGCCGAGAGTGCCGTGAAGCCGTTGCGCGAGTGGTTGCGTGGGCAGCAACCACGTTATGCGGCCGATGTGCGGGCGAAAATCAGGACGGACGGCCTCGGCGAGTCGTTGGAGCGGAAGTATCCCAATGCGGGTGGTGAGTGGCGGTGGCGTTACGTCTTTCCGGCGACGCGGAGCTACACCGATGACGTAGGCGCGCGGCGGCGTCATCACCTTCACGAGACCGTGCTGCAACGTGCCGTGAGGAGCGCCACGACTGCGGCGGGGATCACGAAGCGAATCACGTGTCACACGCTGCGGCATTCCTTCGCGACGCACTTGCTGGAGAGCGGCGCGGACATCCGGACCATTCAGGAGCTGTTGGGGCATTCTGATGTTCGTACGACGATGATCTACACCCATGTGCTGAATCGGGGTGGGCTGGGTGTGGTAAGCCCGGGGGATCGTCTGTGAGCCAGATGGCTTCGGGGGGGGTGAGGGGGGTAGTTTTGTGATGCTCGGCGCAAACTTGCCGTCGTTGCAGATTATCGAGCGTGGCCTTGCTCGATAACATGCGAGGACTCTCGTCAACCCTTTGGCTAAGATGAAGGAGGAGAACCGGTTGCGCGTTGCATGGGTGGCAGGCCCTGTCGATAAGAGGCGTGGCCTTGCAGCTTTATCTGCGGCTTGCTGGATAACGTGGCCGCATAATCAGACGTTATACAGCCACGAACCGTCTAGCACGATATGGAAATACCTCGTCCACCTATCGGCGACCGCGTGCCTCCAGAACTCACCCGGGACGCTTTTACTCGGCTTCTCGACGAGGAAGCGAGCAACCTCGACGCGCGCGTGTGGGAAATCTTTGACATGTATGCGATTCCTTCCGTCCGGGCAGTCCACCGGTGGGAGCACGATGGTCGCCTAGTCGAGGCTCCGGTTTGGCTTGTGGCGATGAGCGGTACCACCGTGATCGGATATGACGAAGTGGAGGCCGAGTATGGTGTTGGCAGAGTACACGCGATCCCTACAGCCGATGGTACCGTTGTTGAAGACTGGGGTACATTTGGAGAGCGTCTTAGCTTGACGCTTCAGCGCTTTTCAAGCATCCTCGTCAGCGAGCCGCCTCTGAGCGACTGACCGCGAGAACGGTGTCATTCGATATCGCGCGCAGGCTGTATAACGTTCGTTGCAGCAGTCGGGCGATTGATTGATGGCTCGCTTCGCTCGCTTTTATGAACTCGCCCGCAGCTGAACTTGGGCGTTAGACAACTACGATTCCACGATGCACACACTGATTGCCGCCGCTGGTGCGCTTGTCGTGTGGCTCTGCTATGAGCTTCTGGGCGAGCTCGGCGGCGAGATCTTGGGCTGGTGCCTGCGACCTGTCACCCGGCCTATCACTCGTCTGGCGCGCAACGCACGCTGGCCTTGGCCCGCGCTTGCCGGGGTTCTACTTGGTGTACTCGTGGCAACTGGAGGTCTTCGGCTAATGTCGCACGAGGGATGGCCAGGTACGATCAGCCCGCTGCTTTTTCTCGGCGGCTTGGGGGTAGCTATCATTTCCCCATTTCTCTGGCGTGATCTGAAGGCGGGCGTGCGGCAGGAGGAAGGATCGCGACCAGTTGTCTAACGTTCGTTGGAGCAGTCGGGCGATCTGATGATTGCTCGCTTCGCTCGCCTTATTTGATTCGCCCGCAGGTTAGCTGGGGCGTTATGCCCCAACGATGATCTCTGTGATGACGATCTCTCGCGCCACCATCCAGTTGCCATCTGCCACGTTACACGTTACACTTCTGCATGGCGATCACCCGGTTCCGACACAAGGGCCTCGGACGCTTCTTCAGTGAGGGTTCAACCGCCGGTATTCAAAGCAAACACGCGACTCGGCTGCGGTTGATTCTCGGGCGCCTCAGCGTGGCCGTCGAGCCGCGAGATATGGGGCTGCCTGGCTTGGCGTTGCATCCGCTGAAAGGCACCCGGCAGGGCACCTGGGCCGTGAGTGTCAGCGGCAACTGGCGGGTCACGTTTCGCTTCGAAGGGCCAGACGCCACCGATGTTGACTATGAGGATTATCATTAGATGAAGCCGCTCCGTATGCACCAGCCGCCGCATCCCGGCGAGATCCTCCGCGAGCTCTGCTTGGCTCCCCTCGGCCTCAGTGTCACCGAGGCCGCGGACTCCCTCGACGTGAGTCGCAACACCCTCTCCGCCATCCTGAATGGGCGCGCAGGAATCAGCCCGGAGATGGCCATTCGGTTGTCCATCGCGTTCAATACGACGGCAGAGAGTTGGCTACACCAGCAAATGCAACATGATCTCTGGCTCGCGGAGCGGTCGCGCAAGCGGCTCCGTGTTCGCAAGCTCGCGGCGTAGGTGTCGAGCGGCGTCGGTGAGGCCGGCCGCGTCCGCACGCCGACACAGCGCGTCGCGCTTGGGGCATAACGTGCGTTGCAGCAGACAAGGCGATAAGGAAGCTCGCTGCGCTCGCAGTTGATTTGATGCCTTGCTGCTGAACTTGGGCGGTTGATATGACTGGGCTGGTGTCAAGGGTGTCAGTTTACAGGGTGTGCATGAGGAGGCGTGGTACACCGTGGGCCCGAGGCAGCATCGACGGTTGATCCTGCTGATATACGCCGGTTTCCCCCTCGCGGGAGTACGGCAAGAAGCAGATGCGTCGGGAGCTGGCTCATTCTATGATCGGGGATGCCGGTCCTGCGTCCTGCCCGGCCCGCATAACGCCGTCGAGCGTGCTCGCCCATCGCACCTCGGCGCCACACGGCGGACCACGCGCATTCCTTAGAGTGATGTGACCGGTTCGACTTCGCGCGCGACCGCCCACAGAAACCCGATGAGCTCCCGCGCGACCGCCACGACCGCGATCTGCGGCCGCTTCCGATACGACAAGTGATTGAAGCGCGCGTGCAGTCGCTGCTGCGCCTTCCACGCGTGCGTAATCACCGCCGGCGGTTGCCCCGCCTGGCGACGCTTGAGATCCACGCTGATCTGTGCGCGATGCCGGTAGCTCCATCCCGCCTGCACGAGCACGTGCCGGCAGTGACTGTTCCCCGCTTTCGTGATCGACCCAAGCCGCTGTCGGTTCCCACTCGAGTCTTCGCGCGACACGAGCCCCAGATAGCACGCCAGCTGGCCGGGCCGTTCGAAGCGCCGCCAATCCACGAGCTCCGTCGCCAACACCATCGCCGAGTGGAGCGAGATGCCCCGGAAACACTGCAGCGTCTGCACCATCGGTTTCAGCGTCGGGAGCTCGGCGAGCTGTTCGATCTGCCGGTCCAGCTCCTCGCGGCGCTGCCGCTTGTACATCAAGAGCGCATGGTACTCGCGATACACGATGCGGTCTTCGGGCGCGAGCGGCGAGCCGTCCGTCGTCAGGTGCTGCAACCACTTCAGGTGCGGCGTGCACCAGTTCGTCCCTTCGCGGAACACGAAGCCCCGCGTGGCCAGGAACTTCAGGATATAGTGCCGCGACTTGAGAATCTCGCGCTGGAAGGTTTCCCGGCAGCGGACGACGTCGCGCACGCGCTCGTCCGCCTCGCTCGAGATCCGCACCGGCACGAGCTCGCCCGCGCGATAGAGCCGCGCGAGGTCCGCCGCGTCGCGCTTGTCGTGTTTCCGATGCACGCCGCTGCGCTTCGGAATCAACGAGGGCGCGATCACCGCGCACGCGTAGCCCCAGTCGCGCAACGCGCGGTGGAGCACGTACCCGGCGCCACTCGCCTCATAGCACGCCTGGATCTCTCCGTCGCGCGCCACACGCTCGATCCACTGCTTCAGCTTCGGCAGCTCGTTCGGCAGCTTCTCCAGCCGCGACGGCGCCTTTGCGCCCTGCGGCAGCACCGCAATGGTGATGGAGTCCTTGTGCACATCCATCCCGAGAGAGATGATTGGGCGCGCGGGCGTCGGCGTCGCGATCGTGGGCTCCGGGGTCCTGACAGCGAGGGATGACATGGGTT
>JALYVY010000202.1:0-6677 GCA_030852985.1 Gemmatimonadota bacterium
ATGCCGGATCGTTCGGCGCGCGCTGGATCATTGCACCCCCCGTCGCGATACCCGGCATCGAGTCGGCGAAGATCCCGTGCGGTCCACCCACGTTCTTCATCATGTCCTTCTCGGGCAGGTACGAGAAGTTCTTCGCCCAATCCACCGGCGGCGCGTGCTGGGCGAGATCGAACGACTTCGCGGCGCGGACAAGATCTTCCTGCGTGGCATTCTTCGGCAGCATTGGGCGAACCTGGTTCTGCTCGCCCAACAGCCAGTCGATGAACAGCATCTGCACCGCGCCACCACGATACCAGTTGCCCTGCTCGTAGTACGGCCCCACTCGGCCGACGCCTGCACCGAAGCCCTGCACGTTGAACGCCGCGTAACCCGGCGTATTCTGCGCCACCACCGCACCCTGCCATTCGGCAGTTGACGAACAACCCGTCGAGCCCACTTTACCATTCGACCACTTCTGCGCCGTCATCCACTTCACCTCATCCACACCATCGCTCACCGGTGCGCCGAGGATGTCGTAGTTGCCCTCGGCGAAAAAGTGTCCGCGCTCCTGCATGTCCACCCACGCGTAGCCGCGCTTCACCGCGGTGACCGCGCTCGTCATGTCGCGCGGGACGCCGTTCGCCACGTCCCAGAAGTTGAAGTTGTACGGCGTACGCGACCAGACCACGGGATACTTCTTCGACGCATCCTTCGGGCGATAGATGTCGGCGGGAATGCGGATGCCGTCGCGCATGGTGAGCATCACCTTTCGGTCGACCACCGCGAGCGACTCGAGCTCGTTCTCCAGTGCCCAGCGCTTTGCCCTCACGCTGTCGGGCAATCCGGCACCGCGGCCCTGCGCGGTGACGAGCTGCGGAGCCGTGAGGAACACGGCCGCGGCGGCGAGGAATAACTGACGACGACTCGGCATGGTGGCTCCCGGAAATAGCGTGTGCGCTGCGCGGCTCATGGACCTGCGTGCCTCATGCATACTGGTTCCTTCCCGAATCGAGGTCAACCGCAGGACGACGGCAGCACGCTTCGTGCTTCAGCTCTTCGCATGCACTCAACGCGAAGTATCCGCCACGCTGCAGTCCTCCTGGCGTGCGTCACGTCTGCCGGCTGCCTTCCCTCCCTCGCCGCTCGGCCCGCCATCACGCCATCGCCGACATTCGATCCGGTCGCCTTCTTCAGCGGCCATACCCACGGCGACGGCACTCTCGAAGTGCGCTTCGGCAAGGGTCGTCACCTTTCGGTGGAAGGAAACGGCTACACGAACGCCGACGGCAGCTTCCAGCTAGACCAGAGCATCACCTACGACGACAGCACGAAAGAAACGCGACGCTGGGTGATGCGACGTCGCGACGCCACGTCATGGACCGCAACGCTGAGCGACGCGCAGGGTGACGTCGCCGCCGAGACGGATGGCAACCTGTTTCACCTGAAGTACCAGATCCGGAGCCCGAAGGTCTACATGGAACAGTGGCTCTACCTCCAGCCCGACGGCCGCAGCGTGTTGAACCTCGCGCAGGTCACGGTACTCGGTGTTCCCTACGCGCACCTGTCCGAAACGATCACCCGCGTTGGTCCCTGATCGATAACTCGTGCGGGCTCAAGTCTCGCGTGCGAAGTCGATAAAGCCGCGCACCGGATCGGCGGTGAGGAGGATAACGCCGATCTCCTCGCCAAGTGTGAGTCCCTTGCGGCCGCGCACGAGTCGCCCCTCCACGCCCGACTCCGCGAGCAGGACCCACGTTGCGCGCGACGACATTCCCGTCACGGTGGCGCGGAAGGTCTCGCCAATGCGATCGCGCAGCAGTTTAGCCGCTGCGCGCTTGCGTGCGAGGCGCTCCTCTTTTTCCACCGGCACACCTTCGACATACTCGAAGTCGATGAAGCCGTGCGCCGTATCGGTATCGATGAGCTTCACCGGCACCTTCATGCCCACGGTCAGCGTCTTGAACCCACGCACGACGCGCCCTTCCGTCGTGCCATCCGCGAGCCGCACCCACGTTCCACTCGACGACACCCCGGTCACCTCGGCGTCAAAGGTCTCGCCGATGTGCGGCCGCATGAGGTCCGCCGCGAGCTTCTTGCGCCGGCTGCGGTCACGCTTGCGGGCCTTGTCCGCGTCCACACCCTCGTGCGCAAAGTCAATGTGGCCGCGCACAGAGTCGGCCACCACGAGCGTGAGTCGCACCGTGTCGCCGACGTCGAGCCCCGCGCCGCCCTTCACGATCCGCCCCTCGACCGGCGGGCTGAGTACCCGGGCGTAAACACCCTTGGGTGATGACGCGGTGACGATCGCCGCGAAACTCTCGCCGATGCGCTCCGACAGCATCGAGGCGCCCGCGATCTTCCGCATTGTGCGTTCAACCTTGCGTGCCGCCTCGCCGCGCTCGGTGCAGCGCGCGGCAATCGCGATCAGCTCCTCGTCCGTATACGGCGATGCGCCACGAGCATCCGCAGCGCGCAGTAGCCGCTGCGTCACGAGGTCCGCAAAGCGGCGATTGGGCGCCGTCGAGTGCACGTAATCCGCCACCGCCAAGCCGAAGTGCCCTGACATCCGTCGGCTGCCGAGTCGCCGTTCGAGCACGTAAACACCGGGGCCCAGCAGCTTCACCACCGAGAGCGACAGGTCGGCGAAGTGCTCCGGATCCGCCGCGCGTCGTGCTTCGAGAAAATCCGCGAGCGCCTTGTTGTTCGGCGCTGTTGGCAGCGTGACGCCGTGCTCCGCCGCAATCGCGACGATGCGATCCCACCGCTTCGGCTCGCGCACCACGCGTCGAATCGACGCGAAGCCGCGGTCGATCAGGTAAACCGCCACCGCGCGATTTGCCGCGACCATGAAGTCCTCGATCATGTCGCGCGCGCGATTGCGGCGCGCGATGGCGAGGTCCACCACCTTTCCGTTCACCACCACCGGCGACGCTTCGATGCTCTCGAAATTCAGCGCGCCCGCAAGTGCGCGCGCGCCACGCAGGCGTTGCGCCGCTTCATCCTGCGTCAGCAGTTGCTCACGCAATTCCCGGCTCTTCACAATCGCCCTCGGCGGCGCCGCCTCACCGTCGAGCCATGCGCCAATCTCGTTGTACGTCAGCTTCGCCTGGTTGTGCACGAGCGCGCGGTACACCGTGCCGCCTACGAGCACACCGCCGGGATCGACGTCGAACTCGATCACCACCGCGAGCCGGTCCTCTCCTTCATTCAGGGACGTGAGGTCCGTCGACAGCCGTTCCGGCAACATGGGGAATACGGCCACGCCCGTGTAGACCGACGTCGTGTTCGCGGCCGCGTGCACATCCGCGGGGGAGCCGAGCGGCACCAGGGATTCGACGTCGGCCACACCGATCCGCACCCGTATGCCGCCGTCCGGCAACCGCTCGGCCACCTCAATCTGGTCCAGGTCGCGCGATTCGCGATTGTCCACCGAGGACCACATCAGCGCGCGCATGTCGATCGTGCCTTGCGCGAGTTGCTCGGCAGAATTGTCGGAGATCGACGCGACCTCCTGCATGACGTCCGCGGGAAAGTCCGCGACGAATCCATTGGCGCGCATTGCCGCAGTTGCCGCGGCACGGAGTGAGACGACGGGTGTCATGCGGTATCAGCGCGCCGTGATGTGACGATAGCGCGCCTGGATGCCCACGTACACGCCATACGCCACCATGCCGAGTGCGACGACGAGCAGCACCGTGCGTCCATACGGCGCCTGTTCGAGCGACGCGAACGCCTCGCCAATGCCACCGGCTTGCGATGCATTGTGATGACGCCCCGCCGCGACCAGCAACGTGCCGATCATGACGAACACCACCCCGCGCGCCGCGATGCCGAATCGGCTGACGGGTACTGCCCAGTCACCCGCCTCGCGCCGGAGTCGCGGAAAGTCGAGCTGCTTGTCGAGCTTCGATTCCCAGGCGCGATACACCTGGTACAGCCCGAAGCACGCCACGCCAATGCCGCCGAGTATCACCAGCCAGTTGCCGAATGGCAGCTGCATCGCCTGGGATGAGGCCTGTTGTGCGGCCGCGCCGTCCTTCGCACCACCGCCGCCCCCGCCGTTGTTTGCACTCGCTATGCGAAATGCCTGCACCGCAAGCAGTGCGTGCAGGATGCCGCGCACTACGTAGCTGCCCCGCAACGCGAGTCCTTTCGCGTCCGTCCCCTTCCGCTCCGGATCCGCGAACCCCTCGATCACCCGCCACGCTGCGTAGCCCAGCAGGCCGATCGCCATGACGATCAGCAGCACCTTCCCGAACGGATGGGCAACGATCTCGCGTAGCGCGCCCTTGGTGCCCGTCATCTTTCCGCCCATGCCGGCCGCAGCCCGCACGGCCAACACGCCGACCACCATATAGAGGAGCGACTTTGACGCGAATCCCACGCGCGCGAGACGCTCGATCTGTGGCGACGACGCTGATGCCACTCGGCTGCCCTGATCGGTGATGGCGTTCTTCACGTCCTGTGTGCGCATGGTGCTCCTATGGGAGAGGCGTTGTCGCAATGGAAGGATCGCGCCAAGCGGGCAGTCGCCATGCGCCCCATCAAACGCCGATGTCCGCAATCAAGGCGAAATCCGAATCCGCGTGTTCGAGGCCGGCGCCGTGAAAGCGGGCGCAGGCCGCAATGAGGAGATCGGTCGCTGGAACCGTTACGCCCGCGGCGCGAGAGCGACGGCCCATGTCGTACGCGACGTTCCACACATCGTCGGTGATCTCGAGCTCGGGGATGAGCTTCTCGAACTCCCGAAGGATCTTGCGCTCGCGCTCTCCGCCGGCGCCGTTCCACAACTCGAGCCGTACCATGGCGCACCAGCGCGCCTCACCTGCCTCGAGTGCCGCGACGACACGCGCGCGAACCACGACGTCGCCGTTCACACGAAGGAAGTGGATCCAGGACGACGTGTCGACCAGGACCACCTCTATTTCCGACGAAGCCGTTTGACCTCGTCGACGCTCACGATGTCGGAGCATGTCCCTGCCCGCTTTACGAGCTCGGCCATGCGACGTCGCCGGTTGAACTCCGTAATGGCGGTGACGATGGCCTCACGCTTGGTGGTTGCCTTGGTGAATCGCATGGCATCCTCCAACTCGCCGTCGGGAATATCGACAGTTGTTTTCATCCCTCCAATATATGTCGCTTTGTAATACCGCTCAAGTTTCCCCGCGTATTGGGTACGACGTCCTCAAGTCGCGATCGCTGATCACACTCGTCGGCCTGATGTCGTGCGGCGGTGCAACGACTGCGCTCATCGACCAGAGCAACGACATACCCAGCTGGGTGTCCATCGCTAAGGAGGGCGTGTCCTCCGTGCTCGACGTAGGTCAGGCGCTACAGTTGACTGCGGTCGTTCAGAACAAGGATGAATCAGTACTTCGACATGGGCATCGGGTCAGTGTGGGCCCAGCTCACGCCGGCAGCGGTCCGCACCAACATCCATTTAAGCGCCATCCGCGCCGGCACGACCTTCCGCTGCGGTATCGAGCGCGGTTGACGACGTCGTGTGCTCGGGTGGGAACGAACTTGGTGCGGATTTCGCTCGATTCCGATCACCCGTTTCGCTCGAAGCCGATCACTCGTTTCGCTCGAAGCCGATCATCCATTTCGGTCGAAGCCGATCACTCGTTTCGCTCGAAGCCGATCACGCATTTCGGCTGAAGCCGATCAGCGCATGAGCTGAGGCCGCAGGATCCTACTGCAGGCACTAACTCCTCCGGACATCTACCCGGAGCGAGCTGTGCCTGCTGAGAGGATTTCCATGCGCCACGTCGTCGAGGCCCTGCGCCTCGCGTTGGACCACCACCGAAGCCGGCGCGAGATCGCCGCGATTCTCGCCGTCTCCCAGAGCACGGTGCACGGCGTACCTCGTGCGCTTTCAGGCGTCGGGGCTCCCGTGGCCGCTCCCGGAGACGCTCGACGAGGCCGCGCTCGAAGCGCGGCTCTTCACGCGCGGCGCGTTTCCGGCCCCCGTCACCCGGCCCGTGCCCGATTGGCCGACGGTGCACCAGGAGCTCAAGCGAAAGGGCGTCACGCTGCAGTTGCTCTGGGCGGAGTATCGGGACGCCGCCGCCGAGCCGGCGCGCTGCTATCAGTACACGCCGTTCTGCCGGCACTATCACGCGTGGGCCGGCACACTGGAGCCGGTGCTCCGCCAGGTCCACATCGCGGGGGAGCGGCTCTTCGTGGACTACGCCGGGCCGACGATGCCGGTCGTCCATCCGCACACCGGCGAGATCGCCCACGCGCAGATCTTCGTCGGCGCGCTGGGCGCGAGTCACCTGCTCTACGTCGAGGCGACGTGGACGCAGACGCTGCCGGACTGGATCGGCGCCCATGTCCGGATGCTCGACTACGTCGGCGGGGTGCCGGCGCTGATCGTGCCGGATAATCTGAAGTCCGCCGTGCGTCAGCCGTGCTACTACGAGCCGGCGGTGCACGCGACGTATCAGGACTTCGCCACGCACTACGGGACGGCGATCCTGCCGGCACGCGCCTATCATCCGCGCGACAAGGCCAAGGTCGAGACGGCAGTGCAGATCGTCGAGCGGGAGATCCTCGCGCCCCTCCGCCATGACGTCTTCCACTCGCTCGCCGAACTGAATCACGCGCTCGCCTACCGCCGCGAGCAGGTGAATGACCGCCCGTTTCAGAAGCTCGCCGGGAGTCGGCGCTCCGTCTTTGAGCAGACGGAGCGCGCC
>JALYVY010000202.1:6687-8605 GCA_030852985.1 Gemmatimonadota bacterium
AGCGCGCCACGCTGCGTCCGCTGCCGGCGGACCGCTATGAACTCGCCGAGTGGAAGACGGCGAAGGTGAACATCGACTACCACATCTCCGTCGAGGGACATCTCTACAGCGTGCCGTACCGCCTCGTCGGCGCCGAGGTCACGGTCCGCCTCACCGCGACGATGCTGGAAGTGCTGCAGCACGGCACGCGCGTCGCCGCGCACGCCCGGAGCACGCACAAGGGCCGGTACACCACGGAGCCCACGCACCGTCCGACGTCGCATCAGCAGCATCTCGAGTGGAGTCCTTCGCGGCTCATCGCCTGGGGGGCGGGCGTCGGCGAGTCCACAGCCCGCGTGGTCGCTGCGATCCTCGCGCGGCAGCCGCATCCCGAGCACGGCTATCGCGCGTGCCTGGGGCTCCTCGCCCTCAGTCGGCGCTATGACCGCGCGCGACTGGAAGCGGCGAGTGCCCGCGCGCTCACCTCGGGCGCGGTGAGCTATCGCGCCGTGAAGTCGATCCTCGACACCGGCCTCGATCAGCTCCCGCTGCCCGAGGCCCCCGCCACGCTCCACCTGCCCGCGACGCACGAGCACGTCCGCGGCGCGGCCTACTACCAGACGTGTGTCGCTGATGATGCGGCCCACGAGGTCCTCACCCTCTTCGGAGATCCCGCATGCTGATCGAACAGACCCTCACGATGCTGCAGTCCCTCAAGCTCACCGGGATGGCCGCCGCGCTCGCCGAGCAACGCGGCCTGCCCGATCTCGCGAGCCTCCCCTTCGACGAACGCCTCGCGCTCTTACTCGAGCGCGAACACGGCATGCGGCAGGATCGCCGCCTCACGCGCCTCCTCCAGCTGGCGCGCTTCCGACACGCCGCGAGTGTCGAGGATGTGAACTTCCGCACCAAGCGCGGGCTCGAGCGGGGGCCCTTCCTCCAACTCGCGGGTGGCGAGTGGATCCGCCAGCGGCAAACCCTGCTCATCGTCGGCCCGACCGGGACCGGCAAGACGTGGCTCGCGTGTGCGCTCGGACAGAGTGCCTGTCGCCAGGGCCACACCGTGCGCTACGTGCGACTGCCGCGTC
Organism: Gemmatimonadota bacterium; assembly: GCA_030852985.1. GTDB lineage: Bacteria > Gemmatimonadota > Gemmatimonadetes > Gemmatimonadales > Gemmatimonadaceae > AG11. Next base: position 7,755 of record JALYVY010000202.1, read on the forward strand.
TCTTGAGCGACGAACTCGTGCTGGCGCGCGCGGACGGCTCCTATGGAAAGCTGATGCAGACGATGGCCAAGACCGATCTCTTGATCCTGGACGACTGGGGCCTCGCGCCCCTCGGCGACCGCGAGCGACGCGATCTCCTGGAACTCATCGAGGAGCGCGCCGGGCGGCGCGCCACGCTCGTCACGAGTCAATTGCCCATCGAGCACTGGCACGAAATGATCGGCGATGCCACCTTCGGCGATGCCATCCTCGACCGGCTGGTGCACCACGCGCACCGGCTGACGCTCACCGGCGGCTCGCTGCGACGGCTCGCCCCGACCACGAAATCACCCGCTCCCCACGCAGACTAACCGATCCGGTGGCCCTACCTCATGCGGTGATCGGCATCAAGCGAAATGCGTGATCGCCTTGGACCGAAATCACTGATCGCCTTGGACCGAAACGTGTGATCGCTTTGGTCCGAAATGAGTGATCGGCTTCACCGAAATACGCAGCGTGCGCGTTCCGGCGGCAGCACTGCTGCGCTTCTGGACGATGGTCGCGCACTACCATGGCCAGATCTGGAGCTCCACCGAGCCCGCGAGGGCGATGGGCGTAAGCCCCACAACGACGCGTCGGTATCTCGACCTCCTCACCGATGCCCTCATGGTCCGTCAGCTCCAGCCCTGGCATGCGAATATCGCCAAGCGGCAAGTGCGCTCGCCAAAGGTCTACGTGCGCGACAGCGGTTTGCTGCACCAGCTTTTTGGACTTGAGACGGAGAAGGCGCTGCTGTCCCATCCAAAGGTGGGCGCGTCCTGGGAGGGTTTTGTCATCGAGCAGGTACTGGCCACGGAACCGCATGACGAGGC
>JALYVY010000425.1 GCA_030852985.1 Gemmatimonadota bacterium
GCATGCTGCGCGCGCGACGGTGGGCAACGCCAGTCACCCTCGCCCAGTTTTCGCGGCTCACCGGCGCGAAGGAATTTCCTGGCTATCTCGAGCAGGACGTAAAAAACGGTTCATTGCAGGTGCTCTCCAATGGCGAGATGTCGTATCGCATCAAGGGAGTGAACGCGCACGTGTCCGTCACCTGGAACTTCGAGGCGCCGGAGGGCACCGGCGACACACACTTCTCCGTGATGCGCGGATCGAAGTCCAGCCTCATCATCCGGCAGGGCGCGGCGCAGAACTTCAAGCCCGCCCTCTACATCGAGCGCAACCCCTCCGTACCGAAGCCGCAATTCGACCGCGCAGTCCTCGGCGCGTTGATGGCGCTTCAAGAGCGCTATAGCGGGGTCGGCGTACTGCGTGAGGGCGACGTATGGGCCGTGACGGTGCCGGGTGCATACGACGTGGGGCACGAGGCACACTTTGCCGAGGTCACCAATCGTTTCCTCGGCTATCTGCGGGGCGGTGAGATGCCGGAGTGGGAAGTGCCGAACATGCTCACGAAGTACGCGACGATCATGAAGGCGTATACGATGAGCGGAGCACACTGAGCTCCGCTTCCATGACCACTAGCGGCCGTGGCGCCCCACCTTCACGCGCACTTCGGCGATGATCGCCTTCCCGCGCACGCGAAGGTGCGCAGATGCGGGATCCCTGAAGAAGTCGTCCGCCCCACTACCCGCCGCTCCAATGATCGGGTCAACGTTGAAGTCCACGAGCGTTCCGGGCGAGACGATGATGACGACGGCCGACATGATGGCTGTCACGTCGATCGTGCACTGCGCAGGCAAGGCGGCATAGCGGAGGTCGAGCTTCATGTCGCACATGATCGCCCGAACGGTGAGGTGCTCCGGCACGCGCCACGGACCGGTTCTGCGCGTTTCGCTCATGAGGCCGGAAATCCGCCCCACACTTGGCACTGGCGATCCGTATGCCGGTGCGCGCTTGGCCAAGCTGCCTTCACGAGGCAAGTCGGCCACGACCGCATCGATTCCCGCAGTCCCGATGGCCTTCCCCAACATTTTCAGGCGGCGCTCAAATTCGGAATCGCTAATTACGTCGTAGGCGAACGCGTCGGTAAGGACTCGAATCGCGCGCTCGCGTGCCTCGTCTGTGTTGCCGTCGGGAACAAGGCCCACGGGCTGGAAGGACGACAGCGAGCTTCGATAAGGTTCGGTCATGCAGCCTATACGGGGGAGGCGTCGAGCTGGTGTCAAGACGGTGACCGGCGCGCACCGGCCCTCTCGGGCAGCGTCTCGTGCCGCTAGATTTCGCGCGTATGCCTGCCCCCGTCTATCTCGACCATGCCGCCACGACGCCTGTGCGCGAGGAAGTGATCGAGGCAATGCGCCCCTTCTTCGGCGCTCGCTTCGGAAACCCCTCGAGCGTGCACCGGTGGGGACGCGAAGCGCGCACGGCGCTTGATGAAGCGCACGAGCGTGTTGCTCGATGTATCGGCGCGTCCGCCGACGAGGTGATCTTCACGTCCTGCGGCACGGAGGCCGACAACATGGCCGTCCTCGGCGTCTGGCGCGCTCGACGGGCTGAGGGCCGCCCGGCCGTGGTGACCACGCCCACCGAGCACAAGGCAGTCCTTGCGGCCGCGCACCAGGTGTTGCGCGAGGGAGGGGAGGAGCGACTAGTCGAGATGACGCACGACGGCATGGTGAGTACGGCGTCGTACGACGCCTTGCTCGATGAGCGGGTCGCGATCTGCTCCGTCATGTGGGTGAACAACGAGATCGGCGTGATCCAGAATGTTCCCGGTCTCGCGGCAGCGGCTAGGTCGCACGGCATCATCTTCCATACAGACGCCGTTCAGGCGTTCGGAAAGGTCGAGGTGGATGCGCGGACTACGGCGTTCGACGTGCTGTCACTCTCTGGCCACAAGATCGGCGCACCCAAGGGGATCGGCGCCCTCTACGTTCGACGTGGGACGCCGATCGAGCCGTTGATGTTCGGTGGCGCGCAGGACCGCGGCCGTCGCCCTGGGACCGAAAATGTGGCGATGGCAGTCGGTCTGGCCCGTGCGGCCGAGCTGGCAGTAGCGGAGCGCGAACACGAGTGGGCGAAGCTCGAAGCCCTCCGAACGCGGCTTGAAATGACGCTACTTGAACGGATCCCCGACGCCGTGATTCACGGACGCGGAGCGCCGAGGGCGCCGCATGTCGTGAATATTTCGGTACCGGGAACGGACAGTGAGTCGCTGCTCATGGCGCTGGACCTTCGCGGCATCGCGTGCTCCGCTGGGTCCGCGTGTCAGAGCGGCAGCTTCACGCCGTCGCATGTGCTCGCCGCGATCGGCGTGGCGCCTGATCTCGCCACCTCCGCCATCCGCATGAGCCTCGGCTGCCTCAGCACGGAGGCGTGTAT
>JALYVY010000426.1 GCA_030852985.1 Gemmatimonadota bacterium
CGATCCGGGCTGCGTCAAGGGTTCGGTGGGCGAGGTCATCGTCATGCTGAAATCCCAATCAAGGGTACAGTGTCTCCACGCGCCAGCCGTCAGCATCTCTGACGTAGACGTCGCGGTCGTGCAATCGGCTCCGGCGGTTGCGCCAGAATTCGATCCGGTCCGGTACGACGCGAAAGCCGGACCAGTTGGGCGGACGAGGCACAACTTTTCCGTCGAAGCGCTGCGTGATCTCGTCCAGCTTTCGCTCGAGATCTCCGGGGTGCTCAATGGCGCGGCTCTGCGCCGACGCCCACGCGCCGAGCTGGCTTGCTCTGGCGCGCGACGCAAAGTAATCGTCAGCCTCCGCCGCGGCGACCTGCTCCGCACGGCCTTCTATCCTGATCTGGACCTCCAGCGGCGGCCAGTGAAAGCAGAGCGCGCACCACGGATTGGCAAGGAGCTCGCGCCCCTTGCGCCCCTCGTAGTTGGTGTAGAACACGAATCCCCGCTCGTCGCACGCCTTGAGGAGCACGATACGATTGGACGGCCTGCCGCTCGCATCCGCCGTCGCGAGCGACATCGCGTTCGGATCGGGAAAGCAGTCGGCCGGCAACTCGGATCTGGCCCGCGCCAGCAAGGCTGCAAATCGTTCGAACGGCTCAGAAAGGTCGGCCATCTCAGCCCAGCGCGCGCATGCGGAACCGGACCAGCGCGGCCTTCGTGAAAATCGCAGTGAGCAGCACCAGCGCCGACAGGATCGCGAGGAGCGGCATGTGCGGCATGCTGGGCGTGAGCGCGGCCCGCAACCCCTCGGAGATGTACACGAGCGGATTGACGAGCACTGCATACTTGAGCCAGGGAACCACATCCAGCCCACGCCACGGATAGTACGCACATCCAAAGAAGATCATCGGAGTGATGATCAGGCTGAACATGAAGCCGATCTGCTGCGGGCTTATCAACACGCCAAGCAGGAGGCCGAAGGCGGAAGCCGTTGCGGCCGAAAGCACCACGATAAGCAGCAGCTCCGGAACGTGCGAAAAGGTGAATCCCGCAACCGGCCCCATGACGAGCCTCGCGATAGGAAGCACGACCAGTGCCGCGATGATGCCCTGGATCATCGCGTTCACAATCTTTTCGATCGCCACGAGATCGATGTTGATGGGTGCAAGCAGCCGGTCCTCGATCTCCTTGGTCCAGCCGAACTCGGTGACCATCGGGAGCGTGACGGACTGCGCCGATGAGAGCATCAGACTCAGCGCGAGTATGCCGGGAAGCAGCGCGGCCTTGTAGTCGCCCTGCGTGAATCCCATCTTCGGCAGCAGATAGCCAAACACGATGACGAAGAGCACTGGCTGCATGATCGTTCTGATAAGAAAGAACGGCAGCTCGCGGCGCGCCACGCGAAGATCGCGGCTGAGCAACGCGAGAAACACTCGCGTGGCGGCAACCGGGGGATGTGGCGCCGCTAGAGTTGCAATGGGAGGACGACCGGCGGCATTCGTCATGCGTCGGACCTCCTGCCTGATTTCGCAATGAAGAACGTTTCCAGCGATCCGTCCGGCGTCTGCGCCCTGAGATTCGCGGGCGTGTCCAGCGCCAGCAGCCGTCCGCGATCGATGAGAGCAATGCGATCGCTCAACTCGTCCGCTTCCGGCATGTAATGAGTCGTCATCACGATGGTGCGCCCCTGTGAGTGCAGATCGCGCAGGATTTCCCACAGCGAGTTGCGCGCGTTCGGATCGAGCCCGACGGTGGGCTCGTCAAGGAACAGGATTGTCGGCTCATGAATCAGAGCACGCGCGATCATCAGGCGTTGCTGCTGACCACCGCTCAGCTGATCCACTTTCATGCGCGCCTTGTCGGCGATCTCGAGGCGCTCCATCAGAACGGTGGCGCGCCGCGCCGCTTCCTTCCGCGACACACCGAAGTACGCCGCGTGATAGATGAGATTCTCCCACGCATCGAGCGAGCGATCGGGGTTCGGACGCTGCGGGACCACACCGATGCGCTGGCGTACGGCAACGCTTTGCCGTACGACGTCGGCGCCAGCGACGTATGCAGTCCCCGCGCTCGGCACCACCCGCGTCGTCAGCATACCGATGGTCGTCGTCTTGCCCGCGCCGTTCGGTCCGATCAGTCCGAGGAATTCTCCCTCGTCGACGACCAGGTCGAGCCCCTCGAGCGCAACCGTCTCGGCCGCGCCAGGGCGGCCGCCGGCGACTAGCGGCGCCCAGCCTCCCGAGACCGCGGGTGAACCACCGCCGACGGGGGGATAGACCTTTCTGAGGCCAACGGTTTCTATCGCAGCTACCATGCGGACAATTTACCGGGTCGGGCCATGGCGCGGGTGCGTCGCCAGTTCTCATGCCCGATGGCGCCGGTGGGTGCAGCTTATCTTGCAGTGTCCACTATCGCTGTACAGAGAGGCGG
>JALYVY010000058.1 GCA_030852985.1 Gemmatimonadota bacterium
GTCGAGGGTTGGTTGACCGCACCCTTGATCGTGACTGTGGCGTTGTACGCTGGAATACTGATATTATCGCCGTCGTGCCGATGATTGGGCAGGTGTATGTCGCAAACTTGACACTGGCGCAAGTGCAGGCATTGATGTCCTCTCGGCTGTCGCGTGCCTACTCCGGCATCCGTTCTGGCACCACACATTCGTCGCTCAGCGTGGCGAAACTGAGATCGAACCAGATCTACGTTGTTGGCGATGTGCAACGTCCGGGAAGCTATCTGATCTCCAGCGCCGGTACCGCGCTCACGGCGCTGTATGCCGCCGGCGGACCGACCATAAACGGGTCGCTGCGTCGGGTGGAAATTCGGCGAGCCGGACGCCTCGTCGATGCGCTGGACGTCTATGACTATCTGGTGCTCGGCGACGCATCGCACGATGTTCGGCTGGAAACGGGGGATGTGGTGTTCGTTCCCATTCATGGAGCGCGTGTTCGGGTGGTCGGCGAAATCGCGCGACCTGCAACCTATGAGCTCAAGCAGGGTGAGACGCTTGCGAACCTCATCCGAACGGCAGGTGGATTCCGTGCTACCGCATCGCGCCAACGCGTGCTGATTGAGCGTATCGTGCCACCGGACCAACGTGCGGGCCCTGGGCGTGATCGCATCACGATTGACGTTGCATCCGATCTTGCTCCTGCGTCGACCGGCGCCGGCGTCGCACTCCAGAACGGCGACGTCGTGCGAATCTTTCAGATCGCTGAGCGTGTACGGAACCGCGTAACGGTGCAGGGAAACGTGTACCAGCCGGGCTCCCAGGGCTTTTTCCCGGGGATGAAACTCTCTGATGCGCTGCGCAAGGCGGGTTTGCAGGCCGATACATACCTCGGCGAGGTACTGGTTACTCGACTCAGGAGCGACTCCACCCGTGAGCAACTGCGCGCTACCCTCGCTGATTCGTCGGGTCGGGTGGTCAACGATCTGTCGCTGAAGGAGGATGACGAGGTTCGCGTCTATTCCTTGACGACGTTCCGGCCGGAGCGATATGTGGCGATTGCCGGTGCGGTGAAAACTGGTGGGCGTTTCCCCTTTCGCGCCGGAATGACTCTAAGAGATCTGGTGCTACTGGCCAATGGCGTGCAAGAAAGCGCGTACCTTCGCGAGGCCGAAATCGCCCGGCTTCCTGAAAACCGGGAGGGCGGTCGAACAGCCGTCACCATTCGTGTCCCATTGGACTCTACCTACCTGTTCGAGCGCGATGGCACGGGCGAGTACGCAGGGCCGCCGGGGATGCAGGCACCAGCTAGTGGCGCCCCCGAGGTATTTCTAAAGGCCTACGACAACGTGTTGATTCTGCGGCAGCCGAACTGGGAACTGCAGAGGACGGTAGTGCTCACTGGGGAGATTCATTTTCCTGGCGCCTATTCGCTCAAGAGCAAGAGCGAGCGCTTGTCCGATCTGATAGCCCGTGCCGGCGGCCTCACCGACGAGGCATACGCGGACGGCATCGTGTTCGTTCGCAGCCAGTATGGAGCCGGGCGCGTAGGAATCGAGCTGTCGTCGGCGCTCCGCAACCACGAAAGCAGCGACAACCTCATCCTGCGCGACGGCGATAATATCAGTATTCCAGCGTACAACGCCACAGTCACGATCAAGGGTGCGGTCAACCAACCCTCGACTTTGGCGTACGAGCCGGGAAAGGGGATCGACTATTACATCGGTGCGGCCGGCGGAGCGTCCCGCAATGGCGACGAGGGACGCGCATACGTGACTCAGCCAAGCGGAAAACTGGAGTCGGTTCACAACCACTTCTTCTTTCCGTCTTCCATGCCGCGACCGCGGCCCGGCAGCGTGGTTACAGTACCCGAGCAGGACCCCGCAGACAAGCGAGATTTCGTCGCGCTGGTCGGCACCGTTGCCCAAAGTATCGCGGCCCTAGTCGCAATCATCGTCGCCATCAAGCGGTAGCGCCCGAACGCATGGACGAATCGCGGCGCAGGGTCTGGCAGCCTCCTGAAAATGCGTTGCCGAAGTTTCGATATTCTTCTTTTTCGCGTAAGATGCGAGCACCGTACGTGCTCGCTGCCGCCCTGCTGGGAGTGTCGTTGTCAGGCCCCCTGGTCCGGCTATCGCACTCCCCACCGCTGGTCATCGCGGCCTGGCGACTGGCATTCTCCCTCGTCATCATCGCCATCGCGCTCGTTGCGACGGGGGAATGGCGTCAGTGGAGGCGGCTTACACGCCGAGAACTTGGCCTCGCGGGGGCTGCGGGCGGGATGCTCGCGCTTCACTTCTGGAGCTGGAATGCGTCGATCGCCCTGACGAGTGTCGCCGCATCGGTGGTCCTGGTGAATACCCAGCCCGTCGTCGTCGCACTGCTCTCCACCGTCTTCCTCAGCGAAGCCCCGTCCCGCCGCCAATGGGTCGGGATCGCCATCGGGATGGCCGGTGCGCTGATCGTTGCCTCGCCCGACTTCCGCGGTGCGGCCGGCCGAAGCATCGCCCATCCGAACGCAGGACTCGGCGATATCCTCGCGTTGCTTGGCGCAGTCACCGCGGCCATCTATTTCGTCGTTGGACGCCGATTGCGAGTGACGCTCGATTTGTGGGCCTACGTCGGGTTGGTGTATGGCGCATGTCTCGCCGTGCTGCTGGTGCTGCTCGCCCTCACCGCGACGCCCCTTCTGCCGCAGCCGCCGCGCGAGCTCGGAATTTTCGTCCTGCTCGCCCTGGGCCCGATGCTCCTCGGTCATACCGGTCTGAATTGGGCACTCAAGCATTCGCCCGCTTACGCAGTCAACATCACGCTGCTAGGTGAGCCTGTTGGCGCCACGCTGATCGCCGCGCTGCTGCCGGGCATTCGCGAAGTCCCGGGGCCCACGGTGTTCATCGGTGGCGCCGTCATCCTTGCTGGCGTGCTGCGGACTGTAAAACGCTAGCGCGCGGTGGCAAGGAACATCCGGTTAGCTTTCACGCGGATCGATCCAACAGGTACTCGCATGGATGAGCTGTCGCTCGATATCGTCGTCACTCGCGGTGCGACCGTCGAATCGGTGCACCGCGTTCATGCTGCCGTCGTCAACGCGACCGGTGCGCGCATCGGGTTCGCGCGCGACGCAGGCCTCATGACGCACTGGCGCTCCTGCGCAAAGCCGTTCCAGGTCATGTCACTCCTGGAGCAGGGCGGCTTTGACGCCATTGGATGGGGCGACGACCAGCTTGCGATCGCCTGCGGTTCGCACGGGGGGGAACCCGAGCACGTCGCGCTCGCGGCGTCGATGCTCGCTTCGCTGGGCATGGAAGAGGGCGACCTCGCCTGTGGTCCGCACGACCCGCTCTCCGCGCGGGGAGAGAAGTTGCTACGCGAGAGCGGCGAACGGTCGTCGCGACTTCACAACAACTGCTCCGGCAAGCACGCCGCGATGCTGGCTCGCGCCCACACTGCATCATGGCCGACGATGGGATACGAGCGCTTCGACCACCCGGTGCAGCAGGAGTGCCTCGCGCAGGTCGCCAAGTGGACCGATCAGGACCCCACCGCTATTCCGTGCGCCGTCGACGGTTGTGGAGTCGTCGAGTTCGCGCTCCCGCTCTCCGCGATGGCGCTCGCGTATGCGCGCCTTGCTGACGGCGCCCGGCGATCGCACGAGATACCGTCGCGAATCGTGCACGCCATGCAGACACGTCCCTTCCTCGTTGGCGGCAGCGACCGTTTCGACTCGGCCCTGATCGCCGCGACCGAGGGCCGCGTCATCGCCAAGGTCGGCGCGGAGGGTGTGCATTCGCTGGCGCTGGTCGACGAGGGCGTCGGCATCGCGGTCAAAGTCGAGTGCGGCGCGCAGCGCGCGCAGTTCCCCGCGGTCATTGCCGTGCTGCAAAGGTTGGGCGCGCTGCCGGATCTGCTTCCCGCGAGACTCGCGGAATTCGCGAGGAAGACCCTCCGAAACACGCGGGGTGAGGTTGTGGGCGAAGTGCGACCGATGGCGGGCTAGCAATCCAACCCAGCGGCATTGCTACGGCGAAAGCCTGCTCGCGGGTGCCGGTTCGAAGGTAAATTTAGGGCTGCGCAGTTCTGCGCCTTCCCGCGGTAATTTGATCACGCGTTTTTCGCGCGCCGCCCTACCTTCGCCAGACCATCAGGATGTTCATCGATCGTGTCACCGTCCGCGTGTCCGCCGGTTCCGGCGGATCGGGGATCGCCAGCTTCCGTCGCGAAAAGTTTGCCCCCTTGGGCGGACCCGACGGCGGCGACGGAGGAAAGGGAGGAGATGTCATACTGCGCGCCGACAGCAACCTCGCCACGCTGCTGGATTACAGCTACCGCAACCAGTGGGAAGCCGAACGCGGCTACCACGGCAGTGGTTCCAACATGACGGGCCATTCAGGCGCGGACATCACCCTTCCCGTGCCACCCGGCACCGTGGTGCGGAACAAGGACACCGGCGAGCTCGTGGGCGAGGTGTTGGAAGACGGCGATACGATGGTACTCGCAAAGGGTGGTCGGGGAGGAAAGGGCAACAGCTGGTTTGCCACCTCCGTGCACCGCAGTCCGCGGGAGTGGCAGCCGGGCGAGGACGGCGAGATGTTCACGCTGGAGCTGGAGCTCAAGCTCATTGCCGACATCGGCCTCGTTGGCCAGCCGAACGCGGGCAAGTCGACGCTGCTTTCGGTGATCAGTGCCGCCACCCCCAAAATCGGTGACTACCCGTTCACCACACTCGCGCCGAACCTCGGCGTCGTGCAGATGAGCGACAGCCGCACGTTCGTCGTCGCCGACATTCCCGGCATCATCGAAGGTGCGCACGAGGGCAAGGGACTCGGACTCCAGTTCCTCCGCCACATCGAGCGCACTCGGCTCCTGGCCATCCTGATTCCCATCGATTCACTCGACTGGCAGGCCGAGTACGACCAGCTTCGCAACGAGGTGGCGCAGTATTCCGGTGAGCTCGCGGAAAAGCCGCACTGTGTCGTTTTCACGAAGATGGACCTGCTGGGTGAAGACGAACCCGCGCCCATCGAAGCGCCGGAGGCGTTCGGCATCTACGCGATTTCGGCAGCGGGACGATCGGGGCTCGAAGAGCTGAAGCTGGCATGGTGGCGTCAACTGCTGGCGATGCGCAAGGCATCGCTGCAGCCGATCAAGGACGTCGTGCTCCCATGATGATGCCCGGTGCTGTGCACGGCGCAAGATGGATCCATGGCCGCCATCGTCGCTGAAGGCGCGGCAACCGAGGAAATACGCAGGAGCGATCCGCGCTATCCCGCGGCGCTGCTCGACCTTCCTGCACCACCCGCGCGCATGTGGGCACGCGGTGACCGCGCGCTGCTCGACATGCCATGCGTCGCGGTGGTGGGCACCCGTCGCGCCACACCCTATGCCGAGCGTGTAGCGGCACAGATTTCAACCACGCTCGTTCGCGCCGGCGCCTGCGTCGTCAGTGGGTTGGCGCGAGGCGTGGACGGAGTGGCGCACCGCGCAGCGTTGGCTGCGGGTGGGGCCACGATCGCCGTGCTGGGTACCGGGCTGGATGTCGCCTATCCGAGAGGCCATGAGGCGCTTCAGGAGGAAATCGGTCGTGTGGGGCTTCTGCTCTCGGAGCTCGAGCCGCGGAATCGCGCCCACGCCGGCTCGTTCCCCAACCGCAACCGGATCATCGCGGCGATCTCGTCGCTGACGATCGTGGTCGAAGGCGGCGTGGGAAGCGGCGCCCTGATCACCGCGCGCAATGCCGATGAACTTGGCCGAACCGTCGCCGTCGTTCCGGGCCCGATCGACGTCCCGCAGTCGCGAGGCAGCAATGAGCTTCTCCGCGAAGGCGCGCATCCCATCACGTCCATGGCGGATGTGCTGTCGCTCGCGGGCCTGACCGCGCCCATCCTCATCAGCGATCTCCCAGCCGACGGCTGCGAGCGCAGGGTCTGGGATGCCCTGGCACTTGGCGGTGCTGATGTCGACACGCTTTGCACCCGCGCGCGGTTGCCGGCGCACGAAGGCATGGCGGCGGTGACGGCGTTGGAGCTACGCGGTCTCGTGGAGTGCGCCCTGTCGGGTGAAGTTCGTCGTATCTGAGTGGGGGAGGGCGGACCGATGGCGATATTCCTCTGATGCGCCATGTCTACGTCCACGTTCCCTTCTGCGCGAGGCGATGCTCCTACTGCGATTTCGCCATCGCGGTGCGCCGAATCGTGCCTGTGGACGAGTATCTCGCGGCGCTGCAGGGCGAGCTGTTGGCACGGTTCGGTGCCGCAAAACCAGAGACGGTCGACACCATCTATTTCGGCGGCGGCACACCGTCCCTGCTCGGTGGCGAAGGGATAGCGCGAGCGCTCGACATCGTGCGCGGGCGATTTCCGGCCGCCAACGGCGCGGAAATCACCATCGAGGCCAACCCGGACGACGTCACGCCTGCCGCGGTCGCGCGGTGGAAGGCGGCGGGAGTGAACCGAATGTCCCTGGGCGCCCAGACATTCAATGATACGGTGCTTGCGTGGATGCACCGCGCGCACGACTCGACGACCATCCAGCGGGCGGTAGCGGTAGCGCGCGACGGTGGGATCACAAACCTGTCACTCGACTTGATATTCGCGCTTCCCGATGCCCTGGAGCGCGATTTCGAGAAGGATGTGGAGAGGCTGGCGGCCCTGCATCCGGAGCATGTGTCGCTCTACGGGCTGACCGTGGAAGCAGGCACCGCGTTGGGAAAGTGGGTTGCCGATGGCGTAACCCGTGAACAGCCGGAAGAAGGGTACGAACGCGAGTTCCTGGCTGCGCATCGGCTCCTCAGGGATGCCGGCTTCGAGCATTACGAAGTCTCGAACTATGCTCGTCCGGGCAAGCGCGCCCAACACAACTCGGCATATTGGTCGGGCGCCGCCTATGTAGGGCTTGGGCCGTCCGCCCACGGCTTTGACGGGAGCAGCCGGCGCTGGAACACACGCCACTTCGCGGCATGGAGCGAGGTCGCGGGCAAGGGCATCGACCCCGTGGAAGGATCCGAGCAATTGACGCCCGCGAATCGTGAGTCCGAGTCGGTCTATCTCGGAATGCGGTCGGATGTGGGGCTTCCGGTGGTGGCGAGCGACCTGACCCTAGTTGTCGCCTGGGTCGACGCCGGATGGGTCGTTCTGGGCCCTGATGGCCGAATGCGGTGCACGGCGGAAGGCTGGCTGCGGCTCGACTCACTGGCCACTGCCTTGACGCACCACCGAAGTCGTTAGCATATTTGAACTTATGACAACCGCCGACGAGCTCACGCCGCGGGAACGCCGCGTTCTCGAAGCGGTGATCAAGACGTATGTCCAGACCGCGGAGCCGGCCGGTTCGCGCGTGCTTTCGCGTCACTCCGGGCTGGGTGTTTCGCCGGCAACCATCCGCAATACGATGAGCGACCTGGAGGAAAAGGGGTTTCTCATGCATCCACACACGTCCGCAGGTCGGGTGCCGACGGACAAGGCGTATCGCTCGTACGTCGATTCGCTGTTGAACGCACCGCCAAGCCCGATCGTATCGGCGGAGCGCGACCGGCTCAGGGCGGAGATTTCCGCGAGCAACTCGACGATCGAGACCATCCTCCGCCGTGCCGCGCAGTCGTTGGGGGTACTTACTCAGGAGCTCGGCGTGGCGCTGGGTCCGCAACTGGACGCGAGCGTGCTGCGGGCCCTGGACCTCGTGCGCGTTGGCGGCGATCGGCTCCTGCTCGTGCTGACGCTCGACGGCGGCGTGGTCCGAACGGTGTTTGTCGAAGTGCGCGGTACCGTTGCTGACAGCGCGGTGAGCGAAGTGACGCGCGTCCTCAACGAACGACTGGCGGGCCACACCCTGCGGGAGTTGCGCGCGTCGGTCAGCGAGCGGCTGCGTGACACGTCGGCCAACCGCGAAGCGGAGGATCTCCTCAACATCTTCGTCCAGGAGGGCGAGCAGTTGCTCGACGCCGCGATGCCGTTGGTCGAGGGCAGTGTCATCGTAGGTCAGGCAAGCGTCCTGGCATCGCAGCCGGAATTCGACGGTGCCGCGAACTTGCGGAAGCTTCTGACGCTTACTGAAGAGCCGGCACGGCTGGCAGATATCCTTCGTCGCACCCACGCGGGCGACGAGCGCCCAGGCGTGTGCATCACGATCGGTGGCGAGCACGGCGATCCCAGACTCGACCAGTTCACCGTCGTGACGGCGGAATATCACGCGGGTTCGCTCACCGGAATCATCGGCGTCATCGGACCCACCCGGATGTCGTACGACAAGGTGATTTCACTCGTGCAGCACACGTCGCGCCTGTTGTCGGACCTGCTGTAGCATCATCAACTTTTTGCGAGCGTATCAACGCCATCATGGCTGATTTCTATTCCACACTTGGCGTCGAGCGCACTGCCGCGGACGACGAGATCAAGAAGTCCTATCGCAAGCTTGCGATGGCCTACCACCCCGACCGCAACGGCGGATCGAAGGAGGCCGAAGAGAAGTTCAAGGAGATCACGGAGGCGTACGACGTCCTGCGTGACCCGCAGAAGCGCGCCACGTATGATCGGTATGGCGAGGCCGGCCTGCGGGGTGGGGGCGGTGGCGGGTTCCACCACGTGGACCTCTCCGAAGCTCTCGGCATCTTCATGCGCGATTTCGGCGGTTTCGGCGGCCTCGATGACCTGTTCGGTGGACAGGGGCGCGGACAGCGCGGCGGCAATGACGTAAGGATCGCCATGCCGCTCACGCTGGCGGAGGTCGCGACGGGGGTCGAAAAGGAAGTCCGCATCAAGGTGCTCGATGCGTGCGAGGCCTGTTCGGGCACAGGCGCGGAGCCGGGCTCGAAGGCGCACACGTGCACAACGTGCGCGGGACACGGGGAGGTGCGGCGCGCGCAGCGCTCCTTCTTCGGGCAGTTCGTTGCGGTCACGCCATGCCCCTCCTGTCACGGTGAAGGCAAGCAGATCGACACACCATGCAAACGCTGCAAGGGGGACGGGCGCACCCGCAGCGACAAGACGATCAAGGTTTCGGTCCCCGCCGGCGTTGCCACCGGTCAGTACATGACGCTGCGCGGCGTTGGGAACATCGGAGCCCGAAAGGGCGAGCGCGGCGACGTTCATGTCGTGTTCGAGGTGGCCGACGACGCGCGCTTCGAGAGGGAGGGGGAAGACCTCTTCACGGAAGTGCTCGTGACCTATCCCCAGCTCGTGATGGGCGCCGTGCTGCAGGTGCCCACCGCGACGAGCACCGTGGCGCTCACGATTCCGCCGTCCACGCAGAGCGGCCAGATGTTTCACCTGCGCGGTCGTGGGCTGGCGCGCGTGAATGCAGCGGGCACCGGCGACCTGCACGTGCGCGTGCAGCTCTGGACGCCTGACTCACTGACGGCGGAGGAGCAGGACCTCATCGCGCGCCTCGGCCAGTTGCAGCGCAACGTTCCCAGCGAGCGTGAGAAGGGCCTCTGGGCCAAGATGAAAGAGGCCCTGGGCGCATGAACTGGCTGGCCGTGCGCGTGCGGCCTGGCGCGGCACGGCCACAGGCACTCGCCGCGCTGTTCGAGTCGGGGTCCGAGGGCGTGCATGAAGCGGGTGAGGATCTCGTCACGCACTTCCCAGGCGACGTGGACGGGGAGCGCATTCGTGGTGCGGTGCTCGCGGCAGATCCGGACGCCCAAGTCATACTCACGATCATCCCCGCCGTGGATTGGGCGGAAGAATGGAAGAAGGGCGTTCGCGCGCACGACCTTGGCGCGCTGGCGATCGTGCCCTCGTGGCTTGCAGAAGGCCGGGATCCCGCCCACACGATCATCATCGAGCCCCAGATGGCTTTCGGGACGGGCGAGCACCAGACGACGCGTGGCGTCGTGCGGCTGCTTCCGGCCGTGATCCGGCCCGGCGATCGCGTGGCGGATGTCGGCTGTGGAAGTGCCGTGCTCTCGATTGCCGCCATCAAGCTCGGCGCCGCTCACGTGGTGGGCATCGAGATCGACCACGATTCGATCGAGAATGCCCATGAGAACCTCGAGCGGAACGGCGTCGCGGATCGCGTGATGATCTTCGAGGGCGACGCAAACATTTTCCTGCCGCTCGTTGCTCCCGTGCGCCTCATCCTGGCCAATATCATCTCCAGTGTGCTGCTCCAGATGCTTCCGATGATCGAGGCCTCCCTGACGCGCGACGGCGAAGCCATCCTGAGCGGCATGCTGCTCGACGAGCGCGAGATGATGCGTGGTGAGCTCGATGACGCCAGGTGGGATGTTGTTGCCGAAGATGTGGAGGGGTCGTGGTGGAGCGCGCACGTCGCGCACCGGTAGGCACTTTTTACGCGCCTGGCGAGTGGCGCGATGGCGCGCGTGTCGAGCTCGCCGCCGCGGCCGTACACCATGCATCAGTCAAGCGCATCGCGATCGATGACCCGGTCCGCCTGACGAATGGCGCCGGACGTCGCGCGGAGGGACGTGTCTCCGAGCTTTCGAAGCACCGATGCGTCATCACCCTGCGCGATGCTCCGGTCGAGGACCTTCCCGCCCCGGCTTCCATCGAGCTCTGGTGCCCGGTGGGAGATCGCGACCGCATGTTGATGCTCGCGGAGAAGTCGGCAGAGCTCGGAATCTCGTCGTGGCGACCGATCATCTATGCGCGATCGCGATCTGTTTCGCCGCGCGGGGAAGGCGAACCGTTCCGGGAGAAAGTACGACTTCGGCAGGTGAGCGCGCTCGAACAGTCAGGTGGCGCCTGGTTGCCGCTGAATCACGTCGAGATGTCGCTCGAGGCGGTGCTGAGCAGTGCATACGCGGAAACGGGCGGCGATCGCATCCTGCTGGATGTCGAGGGGGATGCGATTGGCGACGTCGTACGTTCGATCACCGGTGGAGTAACGGTGGCGATGGGGCCCGAGGGAGGGCTCGAGGAGCGCGAACGCTCCGCACTGATCGAGCGCGGCTGGCGACTCGCATCACTCGGCAACAACATTCTCCGGTTCGAGACGGCGGGCATCGCTGCGCTTGCCGTGCTTCGATCACATCTTCCATCGAGCCGATGACCGACACCTGCCTGTTCTGCCGCATCGCACGCAAGGAGATCCCGGCGACCATCGTCTACGAGAACGAGGCAGTGGTCGCCTTCCGCGACATCGATGCAAAAGCACCGACGCACGTCCTCATCATTCCGCGGACGCATGTCGCGTCGCTCGACGACGCCACGGACGCCCACATGCTGGGGTCCCTCCAACTCGCGGCTGCGGAGATCGCGCGGAACGAGGGTCTCGTAAGTGGAGGATATCGGACGGTGATGAACAACGGTGCCGATGCGGGCCAGAGCGTGTTCCATGTCCACCTGCACCTGCTCGGTGGACGCAAGCTCGGTTGGCCGCCAGGCTGAGCGACTTTGGGATGATAGGATGATAGGATGATAGGATGAGAGGATGATAGGATGATAGGACGATAGGATGATAGGGGGACGTTTTTCTATCTTCCTATCCTCCTATCCTCCTATCCTCCTATCCTCCTATCTTCCTATCCTCCTATCTTCCCAAGCGCTCACAGTGCTTTCATTGCACTGACCAGGCTCCCCGCGTAGGTTCAAAGGTTACCCCGACACCTGTAATGCCTCTCTTCGACACGCTCCAGACCGACCTGAACGCCGCACGCAAGGCACTCGACAAGCCACGCGTGCTCGTCCTTGGCACCATCTACTCGGACGCGAAGAATCGGAAGATCGAGCTGCGCCGCGACCTCACTGATGACGAAGTCGTCGACGTGCTGCGCAAGGGCATCAAGCGCCGTCGGGAGTCGATCGAGATGTACACGGGCAAGCGTGATGATCTCGCGGAGAAGGAGCGCCTGGAGGTCTCGATCCTTGAGGCCTACCTGCCTCCGTCGGTGAGCGATGACGAGTTGCGAACAGCCGTCCGCGCCGCCATCGCCGCAGGCGCAACGCAGATTGGGGCGGTCATGGGCAAGGTCCTTCCGCAATTCAAGGGACGCGCGGAGGGGAGCGCCATCAATGCGATCGCCCGCGAGGAACTGAGCGCGAAGGGGTGACTCGGGTGCCCGGGACAGCAACGCTCCGCCCGAACATGCGCTCGCTGCGCCGGTTCGGGTTTTTCGTCCGGGAGTGTGAGGCGTGAACACGCATGCGCTGGGAATTCTAGAATTCCCTCGATTGCTGGAACTCGTCGCGGAGCGCGCGTTCTCACTCCCTGGCGCAGCGCGGGTACGTTCGCTCGCGCCGCGGTCCGACCTGGCGTGGATCGAGACCGAGCATCGCCGGGTGGCCGCGGTGCGATCGCTGCTCAGGGGAGAGCCGATCTGGCGCCCCGAGCCCGTCCCTGAGTTGTCGGGCGCCATTCAGCGATTGCGGGTGCTGGGCAGCGTGTGGAATGGTGCGGAGCTCGTTGCGGGTGGTGTGTTGCTTCGGTCGGCGCGCCGGACGCGCGACGCGCTTCGCGATGACCGTCGTTCACCGATCATCAGTGCCGTGCTGGGCGTGTTTGGCGACCGCATGGTGGTCGCACGCCCCACCGAAGAGCAGATCGAGCGCGCGTTGGGAGAAGACGGCATCGTCAAGGACGATGCGTCACCAGCATTGCGACGCATTCGACGCGAGCTGCGCGCTTCGCACGGCGAGCTGATTCGCATCCTCGAGCGCGTGATGGGCAGCCTGGAAGCACATCATCGTGCGCCGGACATGTCCGTCACCATTCGCGACGGTCGGTACGTCATTCCCGTGCGTCGAGAAGGGGTGCGTGGCGTGGGTGGAATCGTGCATGGCACGTCCGGCACCGGCGGGCTGATGTTCGTCGAGCCGCCAGCGGCGGTCGAATTCGGAAATCGCATTCGCGAGCTGGAGTCGGAAGAACAGGAGGAAGTCGAGCGAATTCTCGCCGAGCTCACCGACGAGATACGTCCCTTGCGCGACGGGCTCGCGGAGTCGCTCGATGCGCTGACCGAGCTCGATTCCCTGCATGCGCGCGCGCGCTACGCGATCGACTTCGAGTGTACGCCGGCGAACCTCGTCCCTGGCCACACGGGATTCGCCGTGCGAGATGGACGACACCCGCTGCTGCTCGCCAAGGGGATCGCTGTCGTTCCGTTCGACCTCGCGATGCTGGCGGATGAGCGCACACTCCTGGTATCGGGCCCGAACACTGGGGGCAAGACGGTGTTGCTGAAGGCGCTTGGCCTGCTGTCCATGATGTCACAGGCGGGCATCCCGGCGCCGGTCGGCGCGGAGAGCAGCATTCCAGTCTTCGACGACGTGCTGGCCGACATCGGCGACGAACAATCGATCGAAGCAAGCCTGTCGACATTTTCCGCGCACCTCAAGAACCTCTCGGAGATTCTTCGTCAGGCTACCGGTAACTCGCTGGTCCTGATCGATGAGCTGGGATCCGGCACCGATCCGCAAGAAGGCGCCGCACTTGGCTGGGCAATACTGGAGTCGCTCACGGCGCGCGGCACGACCACGCTCGCGTCAACGCATCTCGGGCAGTTGAAGGAGCTGGCGTCGCAGGTGCCGGGCGTTGTCAACGCGTCGCTGCAATTCGACGCGGTGCAGCTTGCACCCACCTATCGCCTCATCAAGGGCGTTCCGGGTCGATCCTACGGCATCAGCATCGCCCGCCGTCTTAACCTTCCCGCTGAAGTCGTCGCGCGAGCTGAGGAGCGGGTGCCGCAAGGTGAACGCGACATGGCCGCGCTCATCGAGCGCCTGGAGCAGAAGGAGGCGGAGCTCGAGGAGCGGGAGCGTGAAGCGTCGGTCATGGTCGACGACGCGCGGAGTCGCATTGCCACGGTCGCGAAGCGCGAGCACAACGTGCGTGAGCGTGAACGGCAGGTGGAAAAGAGTAGTCGGCAGGAGGCTCGAAAATACGTCCTCGAGGCGCGTGCGGAAATCGATCGAACCATCAAGGCGCTGAAGCAGAAGGGAAGTGCAGCGGCTGACGTCGCGCTCGACGAGATGGGGAGCGAGGCGCGTCGCAAGGCCGAAGACCTCGCCGCGAAGCAGGCGAATGTACTCGAGCGGCTCGATGCGGAAGAACGGGCCGCGCAGCGAAAGCGTGGCGTCGTGAGTCCCGAAGACCGCACGCCGATCGTGGAAGGCGATACCGTCGAAGTCGGGACGCTCGGAGGCAAGATCGGCCGCGTGCTGGAGTTGCGCGGCAAGGACGCGTCGATCGTCGTGGGGTCGATGAAGCTCACCGTAAAGTTGGCCACGCTTCGCAGGACGGAGCGTCCAGTGGAAGTGGCCGTCAGCTACATCGGCGACGCACCGGAGGTGTTCGTGAGCACCGAGATCAACCTGCTCGGCATGCGTGCGGACGAAGCCGAAGGCGCTGTATTGCAGGCACTCGACAGCGCGATCCGCGCGGACCTCAAGTCACTGCGCATCATCCACGGCAAGGGCACCGGTGCGCTGCGACAGGTCGTCGACGAGATGCTGCGCAAGGACACGCGTGTCCGCGTATTCCACATGGCGGGCTGGAATGAAGGCGGTGCGGGCGTGACGATCGCGGAGTTCGCGTGATCCCCGACGAAACCGTGGAGCGGGTCCGCGAGAGCGCGGATATCGTCGGCGTGATCGGCGAGTATGTGGAGCTGAAGCGCACGGGCTCCGACTTTCGCGGGCCCTGTCCCTTTCATCAGGGTACGGGGCGCAATTTTTCGGTGTCGCCCAAGAAGGCGATGTACTACTGCTTCGTGTGTCACGAGGGCGGCGACGTCTTCAACTACCTCATGAAGCGGCTGGGCGTCGACTGGCCGACCGCCGTGAAGATGGTTGCCGAGAAGTCGGGGATCGAAGTCATTGAAACGCAGTCGCGCCGCACGGACGAGAAGGATTCACGCGAGCCGCTGTGGGAAGTGAACGCGGCCGCGGCAGAATATTATCAGCGGATGCTGTTCGAGGACGACCTGGGAGCGCATGCGCGTGAGTACATCACGGAGCGCGCCGTCCCGCGGGAGCTCGCCGACAAGGTCGGACTCGGATTCGCGCCGCGCGAGATCGGTCTCATGCGCTCCCACATGAACACGCTCGGCTTCGACGACGAGCGACTCATCGAGGCCGGACTGCTGCACCAGCCCGATCACTCCACCGAGCCACGTCCGCGCTTTCGCGATCGCCTCATTTTCCCGATCTACGACGTGCCGGGCCGCGTCGTCGGTTTTGGCGGGCGGTTGCTGGGACCGGGCGAACCGAAGTACCTGAACTCATCGGACTCGCCGGTATTCACGAAGGGGAAGCTGCTCTATGGGTTGAACTGGGCAAAGCAGGCAGCGCGCCGCGACGAGCGCATGCTGGTGGTCGAGGGCTATTTCGACGTTGTGCGCCTCATCGGCGCCGGCGTGGAGAGCGTGGTGGCGCCCATGGGGACTGCACTCACCGATGAACAGGCCAAGCTGATTCGGCGATACACCGACCGCGTGTACCTGCTGTACGATTCGGACAAGGCGGGGCTGAAGGCAACGTTTCGCTCGGGTGACGAGCTGCTATCGCAGGGCGCTGCGGTCCAGGTGGTGACGCTTCCCGACGGCGAAGACCCGGACACTTTTGTCCGCGCGCACGGCGCTCGAGGCCTCGAAGCTCAGATCGGTACCTCCATCGACGTTTTCGAACGCAAGATTCAGATTCTCGAACGTGGCGGCTGGTTCGCGGACCTGCGGAAGAAGCGGCAAGCACTCGACCGCCTGCTCCCGACACTGCGCGCGACCAGCGATCCACTCACACGCGACATGTATCTCGGATATGCGGCTACCGCTGCTGGCGTAACACGCGATCTGCTGGAAAGAGAGTTGAGGGGCCCGGCTCGGCCGCGCCGTGGCGTTACGCGTGGTCCGCTGGCGCTGGTGGAACCCGAGCCCGACTTCCGCGCACCCGTGCCCCGTGCCGAAGCGCCCCCCGCGCGCCAGGGCGACCGTCGCCGCGTGGCGGGTGAGCGCGCCGCGAGCGCCGAGCGCGAGTTGATGCGCGTCCTGCTGCATCGGCCTGCGTACTTCGAGCAGGTCGTCGAGCGCGCAGGCGCCGAGAGCTTTCGCGATGGAGAGCTTCGTCGCATTTTTGGCGCACTCGTGGAGCATGGGGCGGAGGCAGGTCCCGTGGTACTCGCTGAGCATCTCGACGGCGACGCGGTCGTGGTGATGCAGGAGCTCCTCGAGGAGACGGGCGGCCTGGACCACGCCGACGAAACCGTTGCGGGCAGCCTGTCCGCGATGCACGAACGCAACCTGACAGAGCGCATGTCAGAAATCGATCGGGAGATGCCGATTGCGTCGGATGCGCAGAAGGACGAGCTGACCCGCGAGAAGATGGCCCTTACCGACGAGCTGCGACGCCTGGGTGGACAGTGGTGGAAGAAATTTCGCTGAGCCACCGTGTTTCGGGTTATCATCCGTTGCTGGGCGTAGATCGCTCTTGCATCCACGTACTCACGTCCAACTCCCTCCATGCATCCTGACGTCAAGTCCTTGCTCGCCGTGCAGGCCGATGACATCGAGCTGTACCAGCTCGAAGACCGTCTCGCGGCACTCGCTCCCCGTCTCGCGGCGCTCGAGAAGGAGCGGGGCAAGGTGTCCGGCCAGCTCGATCGCGCTCGTGCATCCATCGAGGCCGAAGAATCCCGCCATCGTGAGGCGTCGCTTCGACTCGATACCAATCGCGGACTCGTGGATCGCAGCCAGCATGCGTACGAGAGTGTCACGTCGCCGAAGGAGGCCAGCGCGGCGGTGTCGCAACTCGAGCAGACGAAGCGGATGTTCGGCGAGTCGGAGCGCGAGGTCGCGCAGGTGCAGGGCCGCATCAACGAGCTGCGTCATGGCGTATCGGATCTCGAAGGCGCGCTCACCGACGTCGAGGTCCGGCAAGCTGAGACTCGATCCGCGCTGGAGGCCGAGCGTGCCGCGATCGCGGTCGAGGTCACTGCGGCGCAGGCGAAACGCGCCGAGACGGCCCGCGCCGTTCCCCCCGCGATGCTCAACAAGTACGATCGCGTGCGCGTCCGGAAGCGCAGCGAGTCGGTGTTTCCGCTGCGGGACAAGTCGTGCAGCGCGTGCGACACCGCCATTCCCACGCAGCGACGAGCGGCCATGGCGGCGAGCGGTTCACTGGAGATGTGTGAAGGATGCGGCGTACTTCTCTATGCGTCGGAATGATGTTGCCGCAACGTTGAACCATCGCCCGTTGCCAAATAGCTTGAACGCATGACCGTCGCATCCCCCGTCGCCAGGCCCCGAGCCCGCTGGATTCTTCCCCCGGCGCCGGACGCCGCCACGGTGGAGGAGCTCCAATCCGAGCTGATGCTCCCCGAGGTGATCTGCCGCCTGCTCGCGACGCGCGGTCACCTGCCCGCGGAGTCGGCCAAGCGCTACTTGCGCCCCCGCCTGGACCAGCTGCTGCCGCTCGACCAGATGCTCGACATGGGCCGCGCGGTGGAACGTCTCGTGCTGGCGGTGCAATCGCGCGAGACCATCCTGGTGCACGGCGACTACGATGTCGACGGCATGTGCTCCACCACGCTCATGACACGCGCACTGCGGCTCCTCGGCGGCATCGTCGTGCCGTTCATCCCCGAGCGGCTCGTTGACGGGTACGACCTCACCGACGCCGGCGTGCGCGCGGCGCGCTCGGCGGGTGCCACGGTCGTCGTCACGTGTGATTGCGGCACCAGTGCGGTGCAGCCAGTGAAGGCGCTGCAAGCCGAGGGAATCGACGTCATCATCAGCGACCACCACCTGCCCGGCGGCGACCTGCCGAACGCCTTCGCCGTGCTGAACCCGAAGCGCCCGGGCTGCGGGTCGACGGACAAGGATCTCGCGGCGGTGGGTGTGGCCTTCAAGCTTGCGCTTGCGGTGACGCGGGCGCTCGGCGGCAACGAGAACAATGTCTACGGCATGCTCGATCTCGTCGCGCTGGCGACGATTGCCGACGTCGCTCCGCTGAAGGGGGAGAACCGCATCTTCGCTCGCTACGGGCTGAAGATGCTGGCCGAGACGCAGAACCTCGGTCTTCGCGCATTGATCCGTGCGGCGGGGCTGGAGGGAAAGCCGCTCACCGCGGGGCGGGTCGGATTTATTCTCGCTCCGCGACTAAATGCGGTTGGTCGGTTGGGAAAGGCGCTCCGCGGCGTCGAATTGCTGACGGCGACGACGGAGCACCAGGCGAATACGATTGCGCGCGAGCTGGAAGAGCTCAACGCGCGGCGCCAGGAGATCGATCGCGCGGTGTTGAAGGACGCGCGCGAACGCGTACTGCAGATGGACCTCGAGGAAACGTTCGGCATCGTGCTCGCGTCGGAAGTGCAGTCGACGGTCGACGAGAACGGCAAGGTGCATCAGGGTTGGCATCCCGGGGTCATTGGTATCGTGGCGTCCCGGTTGGTCGAGGAGTTCGGCCGGCCCACGATTCTGATCGGCCTCGATGGTCACGAGGGCAAGGGATCGGGACGCTCGATCTCGCGCTTTGATCTGCACGGCGGTATCGGCCACTGTAGCAGCCTGTTGAAGCGGTTCGGTGGGCACCGCAGCGCGGCGGGCGTCACGATCGCACGGGAGCATGTCGAGGAATTCACGCGCTGCTTCAACGACAGTGCTCGCTCGGTACTCACGCTCGACGATCTCGTTCCCGAACTGCGCGTCGATCTCGAAGTCGACATCGCCGACGTCACCCTGGAATTCGAGGCGCTGCTGCGGCATCTCGAGCCGTGTGGCATGGGCAACCCGTCGCCGATGCTGGTCACCCGCGCTGTGCGACTCGCTTCACCGCCGAAGATCGTGGGCGACGGGGGACTCAAGCTCTGCATCGATACGGTCACGCGCGATCCGGTGGAGGCCATCGGCTGGACCATGGGCGCGCGGATTGGCGAGATCGATATGACGCGCACCTATGACATCGCGTACCGCCTGGAGCGCGACGAGTTTCGCGGCAAGGTGCGCCTGCAGGCGCGGCTCGCCGATTTTCGCGCCGAGTAGCGAGTGCGTATCGTCGCGGGGCAATGGCGGGGACGCCGGCTCGTGGTCCCGGCGGGCGACATCGCTCGGCCCACCGCGGATCGTGTGCGCGAGGCGTGGATGAGCATCGTCACTCCATGGCTCGCCGATGCCCGGGTGCTCGACCTCTTCGCGGGTTCCGGCGCACTCGGCATCGAAGCACTTTCGCGTGGGGCGGTCAGCGCGGACTTCATCGAGAATGCGCCGGCAAGCATCAAGGCAATCGGTGAGAACCTCACGAGTGTCGGCGCGGGCAACGAGGCGAAGGTGGTCAAGGCCAATGCCCTCGCGTTCGCGAGGGGGCTCGATGCGCACGCCTACGATGTCGCTTTCGCCGATCCGCCGTACGACCGCGGACTCGCGGCCGAGATCGCGGCGCAGTGGCTGGAGGTCCCGTTCGCTGATGTGCTGGGCGTGGAACACCGCGCGTTCGAGAAGATGCCGGAAGGTGGGGAGCGGCGGAAATACGGCGGAACGGCAATCACCTTTTACCGCAGCGAATGACGTCGAAGCGCGTTGCGCTTTGGCCTGCCGGTGTCGATTCTTCCCGGGTGCCGAATTCCCGTATTGCCATCTATGCCGGTAGCTTCGACCCGATTACCCGCGGTCATGAAGACCTCATCCATCGCAGTCTCGAATTCGTCGATACGCTGATCGTCGCCGTTGCCACGAATTCGTCGAAGGCGCCGCTGTTCTCCAGCGCGGAACGCGTCGACCTCATCCGCGCGTCACTGGGTGATGACGACCATATCCAGGTCCGTTCATTCAACGGCCTGCTGGTCGACTTTGCGCGGGAGGTGCGTGCCTCGCTGCTCATCCGCGGATTGCGCGCGGTGAGCGACTTCGAATACGAGTACCAGATGGCGCTCATGAATCGCCACCTCTCGCCGAAGCTGGAGACGGTGTTCATGGTGCCGTCGCTCGATACGACGTACATCAGTGCGAGCCTTGTGCGCGAAGTCGCGCGATACGGCGGTGACGTGCACGATCTTGTGCACCCCACCATCGCGGCTGCGCTGCGCGCGAAGCTCGCGCCCTCGTGACGTTTCTCACCTCCCTGCACGAGCGAGCGTCCGCACGACGGCGGCGCATCCTCTTCCCCGAGGCGGCTGATCCGCGCACGCGTGAGGCGGTTCGTGCGCTCAAGCAGCGTGGGGTGGTGGAGCCGGTACTCGTTGGCGGCGCGGCGGACGCGATGGACGGCATCGAGTTGATCGAGGTCCGACCGGGCGAGCTCGCTGATGAAGTCGCCGCGCAGGTCCTCGCCATTCGTAAGCCCAAGGGGATGACGGAAGAAGTGGCCGCGGGTCACGGTGCGAATCCGCTGCTCATCGCCGACGCGCTGGTGCGCTGGGGGCGCGCTGACGGATGCGTGGCGGGCGCCGTGCACACCTCTGCCGATGTCGTTCGGGCAGCGCTGTGGCTGATCGGTCCAGGCGAGAAGGTGCGCACGATCTCGAGCGCATTCTACATGGACGTGCCGGCGTTCCGGGGTGCGGAGGGCGAGGTGCTCACATTCACGGACTGTGCGGTCGTCCGCCGGCCCACTGCGGGACAGCTGGCGGACATTGCCATGACGGCCGCGCGCGACCGTCGCCGCATCGTTGGCGATGAGCCGCGCATTGCGTTTCTTTCCTTCAGTACCAAGGGGAGCGGTTCGGGGGAGAGTGTGACCCGGATTCGTGCGGCCTTAGAGGAAGTCCAGCGCACCGCGCCCGAGCTCGCCGTGGACGGAGAATTGCAGGGAGACACCGCACTCATCCTGGACGTCGCGGCACGAAAGGCGCCAGAGAGCCCGGTGGGAGGAAAGGCGAACGTGTTGGTCTTCCCGGATCTCGATGCGGGAAACATCGCCTACAAGTTGGTGCAGCGGCTCGCCTCGGCGCGCGCGATCGGACCCATCCTCCAGGGGATGCGCCATCCGTGCAACGATCTCTCGCGCGGAGCGAGCGCTGAAGACATCTTCAATGTGGCCGCGGTCACCGCACTACAGGCGGATGACTCTGCGGCCACGCTACTGAACGGTATCCGTCAGGAGACAGGCACATGAGCTTCTCGATCAAGAAGCAGGGTGAAATCGTCGTGGTCGATGTCGAAGGGCAACTCATCGTTGGCAATCGCCAGGAGCTCAAGCAGAAAGTGCTGGATGAGCTCGAGCGCGGCGAGAAGAAGTTCCTCATCGACTTCGCACAGACCGGGTATATCGACAGCTCCGGGCTGGGTGTGCTGGTGTCACTCTCCAAGAAAATCCGCGAGCAGGGCGGGGAACTGCGTCTCGCCAACCTCAACGACGATCTTCGCACGTTGTTCGAACTGACCAAGCTCGATACGCTCTTCCAGATTTCCGACACGCGCGACCGCGCACTGTCGAGCTTCTGACCCTGCTTGCACTGACCTCGGCGCGGCCCGTCGAAAGAC
>JALYVY010000203.1 GCA_030852985.1 Gemmatimonadota bacterium
CATCAATCCTTCGGCGACCGTCATCCCGTAGATCCAGCCCGTGCATGCCGCGGAGAGGTCGAATGCGGCTGCACGGGTGGCGCCGAGCTCCGCCTGAAGATCGATCGCGGTGGACGGAAGCAGGCGATCGGCCGTCGCGGTGCTGAGGATGATGGCGTCGATTTCCCCAGGCTGCACCCCCGCACGCGCCATGGCCGCTCGCGAGGCGGTGGCAGCCATGCTGCACGTCGTCTCGGTGGCCGATGCGATATGCCGCTCGACGATCCCGCTGCGCTCGAAGATCCACTCATGCGTCGTCTCGATTCCCATCGCCGCAAAATCGTGGTTGGTCATGACGCGATCCGGCACTCCGCGGCCGGTACCGGCGACGTAGGCGATCGGGCGTTTCACGCCACGCTCTGCGGTGTGGCGAGACGTTCGCCAATGAGGTCGTTCATGCCGCTCGTGACGGTCCGCGCCGCCGCCTTCAGCGCGTTCTTCACGGCGCGCGACGACGATTTGCCGTGCGCGATGATGCTGACGCCCTTGACGCCGAGGAGCGGCACGCCGCCCTGCTCGGAGTAGTCGAGATGCTTCAACGCCGCCTCGAGATGCTCCGCGTCGACACCCGACTTGCGCAGGGTCTCGATCATCATGGGCCCGATCCCCTCGTAGAACTTGAGCAACACGTTGCCGACGAACCCGTCGCAGACGACGACGTCGATGTCATGGTGCTCGGTGGCGCCGTTCGGAAGGTCCCTGCCCTCCACGTTGCCGATGAAGTTGAGTCCCGACGTGGTGAGGAGCACGTGCGTCTCCTTGGTGACGGCGTTTCCCTTTTCCGGCTCTTCGCCGATGCTCAGCAGCCCCACCGCGGGATTGGGTCGCCCCATCACGCACTCGGCGTATGTGGCGCCGAGGCGGGCGAACTGGACGAGCTCCTCGGGGGAACAGTCGACGTTCGCGCCAGAATCCAGGACGACGATGTTGCTCTTGAGCGATGGAAAGAAGGTCGCGATGGCCGGTCGCTTCAAGCCAGCGTGCAGACGCAAAATCACCATCGATGACGCCATTTGCGCGCCTGTACTACCGGCGGAGACGAACGCGTCGGAGAGCCCATCAGCCTGCAGCCGCAGCCCAACGGCCATGGAGCTGTTCGGCTTGCCCCGCACGACGGCGCTGGGCTTGTCGGTCATCTCGACGACGTCGGGCGCCTCGATGATTGAGAGGCGATCGCGGTAACCCTGATGGCTTGCCAGCTCGCCCTGAAGGAGCTCACGCAGCTGTGCTTCGACCACGGCCGTGCGACCGACAAGTTGGATACTGTGAGCGGGATCGAGCTCAGCGAGCGCGAGCAACGCGCCAGCTACGGTCGCCTGGGGAGCAAAATCGCCCCCCATGGCGTCCAACGCGATCCGCGCCAAGGTCAGGCTTCCTTGGCGGCGACTCGCTGCTCACCTGCATAATACCCGCACTCGGCACAGACGTGATGGGGGCGTTTCATCGCCTGACACCGCGGGCACTTCTGGATGGCGGTGACGGGCGCGGTTTTGTGTGTGTTGCGGGCGCGCTTCTTTCTCTTGCTGGTTCTGCGCTTCGGGACGGCCATTGTCTGGTCGGAAAAGGATTAACCGGGCGACTCAGCTCTGCTCGACGTGCTCACAGGATCCGAGGTTCAACTCGGCCCCGCACGTCTGGCACAGCCCCTTGCAGTCGTCACGGCACAACGCATAGCGAGGAACATGCAACAACCACTGCTCACGAACGGCAGGCCGCAGGTCCAACTCGGCCGAGCGAGCATCGAGCAGAAAAACATCGGGATCGTCTTCGGCGCCGTCGGTTCCCGCTTCCGCGAAAATGAGATGCGCCTCGTCCGATACGTGGGCTTCGGTGTCGCCAAGACAGCGGCTGCACGAGAGCTCCACGTCTCCCTCGATCGAGCCATGCCAGTAGAAACGGTCTGGCCCGGCCGCTGATAAACGCCCCTTTACGTGCAGTGGCGTTGACGGCGTCGGGTCCGCGTCCTCCCACACCGGATCGTCGGCCGACAGGGTGTCGTCGACGGTGACGGCATGTTCGGCCAGCGAACGAATGTCAAAGGACAGCATAGCCACCAAAACTACTCGGAATCCTCCCTCATTACAAGTCCGCACGGCGAGAAGAGTTAGGCAGCACGAGCGGTGTGCGATGGGACCGAATGGAGACTACCAGGCGGCAGCGATACCGACCTGAAGTTGACGCGGCAGCTGGCGCTCCAGTGGTGCGCCGTAGCGGGTCAGTGCATTCGGGTCCGTATTCGAATTGAGCGCCGTATTGGACAACGTGATCTCGCCCGAGTTGAGGATATTGAACGCGTCGGCCTGGACCGTCCAGGTGGCGAATGAGGAGATGAATTCGCGCTCGAGATGCAGGTCTACCGTGTAGCGTCCCTCGTAGTGGTCGGTGCCCTGGGGGCGCGTGTAGATGCGCTGCCGCGAGATGGCCTGCGTGAGAATTGGAAACAGCTCAGTGGTACCGAGCACCCTGAGTGTGAACGCCGACGGAACCTCGATGAACTGTGGGCTCTTGCGGTCGCCGGAGATGTACTCGGCGATGACGCCGCCGTGGAAGCCGTAGGGCATGTCGACGATTGTTCGCCCCTTCAGCGTGAGGAAGCTGTTGTTGTCCAATGTGCCGTCGTAGTTGATCGCCTCATTCGGGCGCACGTATGGACCGGGTCCCCGGCCAACGATGCCCTCGAAGCCGCCGATGCTGAGTTGGTCGTAGCCGGTGACGCTGGAGAAATTGCCGCTCAACCCGCTGAACGCGGCTGAAAGGCTACCCGTCCACGTGGGGTACTCAGCGTCGAAGTTGAGCTGCCATTGGCGCAACTGCCGCCGCGCATCGGGCGGATTCGTGATGACATAGTCCGGCACGAATTTCAGCGCCGAGTCCGCGACAGTGACGCCCGGTGGAAATGGAAAACTTGCACCGGGGTTCGCGAGACTAGCCTTCACCAGCGCAGCGATGGCGTCAACCGGGATGTACACGGAAGGAAGAATCAGCGCCTTGCCATACGAATCGAGAACGGGCTTGCCGCTGCGGTCGAAAGCGTAGACGTAGTCGTAGCGCCGGAAATTCTGCTCGATGTTGCGATCCACGATCCCGACAAGATTCCGGTTGTCGCGGCTCACGAACAGGAACTCGCCGCGCCAGTGGCGCTCGCCGAAGCGAACCTCCATGCCGGCGCTGAACTGGTTCACGTACGGCTGGTGGTAGTCCTTCACCTCGCCGGCCTGGGAGAGCACGACATTCTCGATGATCTTGAACTGCCCCTGCTTTGCGAGCGCGTCGCGCTCCGCCAGCGTGATGACGCGCGTCGGGTCGGAGAACGCGGGTCCGGAATACTCCCACACCTGCTGATCGGTGTACGCATTGGCCTCCCTCGCGCGATCGAACAACTCCCCGAACGCACTCTGGTGATATCGCCCCACGTGCGCCGCGAGTCGCACGGGGGTGTCCGGATCGGGAATGTCGAGGGTGATGCCGAAACGCGGATCGAGGCCGGCGTCGTTCAGGACGTTGGTCCGTGTGGACACGCCGCGCGCCGTGGGATCCACGTCGCCCCGCCACGACCCCGCGCGCAGACCCGGATACAGCGTGACGACGGACCCGAGCTTCACCTCGTCCTGCACGAAGCCGGCGGCGTTCACGGTGTGCGACGCAAAGTCGGCTTCCCCACCCCACGTGGTCGGCGTCTGCGTTTGCCAAGTGAGCGCATCAGCCGGATCGAAGAGCTTGTCGCTGCCGTCGATCGCGTTGTAGCGCGGCCGCCACGTCATGCCGGCGTTGCGCGTCCTGAGGTCCCGCCAGGTGGCGTCCGAATACTCGCCGCCCGTCCGAAAGTGGTGCTGGATGCCACTCCACTCCTGATAACGGTCCAGCGCGACCGTCCCGCCGAGGCTGTGCGCCTTTTGATCGGTGGTGAACGGGGAGTTCTGATAGGAGCGCGTTGTGGTGAGCTCGTAGGTGTAGATGCCGGGCACGCTGCCGCCAGCGGACGGCTCCCGGAGCTCGCGGCCATCGAAGCCGAGCAGCTTGGTCTCGATGCGCGTCGCCGAATTGAACTGGTGATTCCACGTGCCGTTGACGACCGTCGTCGGGGCAGTGAGGTGTGTGGTCGCCTCGATCGCTTCACGCCCTGTAAAGTCGCCGTGATCGGTGGACCGGTCGTTCCGCGCGACGCTGAGGTTCAGGAGATCATTCTCTGTCGGCGCGACGGTGAACTTGCCAAAGACCTTGGAATCGGTCTTCGTCTGCACGAAGGGCACGAAGGTGAACGGCGTCGCCACGAGGTGATCGATGGCGCGATAGTCGCCCTGCGTGACCTCGGCGCCAAGATAGAAGAAGAGCCGATCGCGCACGATCGGACCGCTGAGCTGACCGATGGCCTGCCGGCGTCCGGCGATCTCCGGCACGAGCGACGTGGCCAGGAGATTCGAGCCGTTGAGACTCTGGCTTTGGGCACTCCCTTCGATGGAGCCGTGACGCGCATTGCTGCCACTCTTCGTGATCACGTTGATGACGCCGCCCTGATAGTTGCCCTGCTCGGCATCCGCGCCGAGCCCTTTGACCTCGAGTCGATCGATCCAGCGAATACTCGGCTGCATGAACGCGCCGCCGACACCGGGATTGTTAATCGCGACGCCGTCGAGCTGATAGTTGTTGGCCTGCGTGCCTGCTGCGCCCCAGAGTGACGAGCCGCGTGCCCCGGGTGCCATGGCGACCACACGGTCGACGTCGGTACCGACCGGGAGCTTCGCGATCTCCTCGGCCGTCACTCTGGTGATGCCCACTTCGGCGCCCTTCTGCTGCCCGACGGGCGCCTTCGCCGTCACGGTGACCTCGGGCAGGTCGAGCGCACGTCGTCGCAGAACGAGATCGACGCGCAACGATCGATTCGACTCGACGAGCACGTTGCGCTTGAGGGCGAGCACGTAGTCGATGCGTTGTGCCGTGATGTTGTAGACGCCCGGCAGCAACAGGCTGGCGCGATACGCCCCGCGCCCGTCGGTGACCGCCCGGCGAACGAACGCGCCGTCAGACCGGCCAACAACGACGTTGGCGTCCGCTATCGGCACACCGGCGCTATCGACGACGACCCCGTAAATGATCGCGGTGCCGTCGGACTGTGCGGCCGCCGGCCTCGCGTGCGCCACGCCGAGCATCGCCACAGCGCACCACCATGACAATGCCCGTCGGTGGGACGGGCGCGACCATCGCGTGACTAGCGCACCCACTCACATTCGGCAAAGAAGAAACGCGCCTCGCGCGCGGCATTTTCGTCCGAGTCAGACGCGTGGATGGCATTCCGGCCCTTCGATTCCGCGTAGAGCTTGCGTACCGTCCCCGCGGCTGCCTCGGCGGGATCGGTGGCTCCAATCGCGTCGCGCAGCGAGGCCACGGCATTGTCCTTCTTCAGGACGATCGGCATGCAGGCGCCGGAGGTCATGAACTCGACGAGCTCGCCGTAGAACGGTCGCTCGCGGTGGACCTCGTAGAACTGGCCCGCTTGGTCCTTCGCCATGCGCATGACGCGCGACGCAACGATCGAAAATCCCTTCTCCTCGAGCAGCGCGATGATCTTGCCAGCCTTGGCTGCGCCGAATGCGTCGGGTTTTACGATCGTCAGTGTGTAGTTGCCGGCCATGATGTTGTTGCTCCTGGTATGTGAGCGGGGCGATTGCCCCTGTTCAAGATCCAATCAATTTACGGACGATGTCGCCGCGCGTGAGGAACCCCACCAGTCGCCCTTCCCGAACGACCGGAACGCGGTCGACATCCTTGTTGCTCATCAGCGACGCGACTTCGGCGAGCGGTTGGTTGGGCGCCACGCACAGCACCTGTCGCGTCATCACATCGCGCACCTTCTTGCTGCCCGGAATCTGTGGAGCGGCGACGCGCGCATCAGGACCGGTGAACGCCTGTACGGTGAGCAGGTGCCGAATGACGTCTCGCTCACTGATCATCCCGAACACCCGGTCTTCGTCATCGACGACTGGCAGTGCGCCGAGCCCGATCCGGACCAGCGTGCGTGCCGCTTCCTGCAGTGGTGCCTCGGCACTGATCGTGACCGGATCATGCGTCATGACGTCGCGGACCGCGAGCTGTTCCGGGAGCTGATACGTTGCCAGGCTTTCCAGATCGAGCAGCTCTTCGGCGTTGCGCGCGCCAAGGACCTCCGCCAGCACCTCCGGTTTCCGCAGCAGCCTGGCGAACGCACCAATGACCTGCAGGTAACGCGCAGCATGACGGGGATGCGTGACGACCAGCAGCACGATGCGCGCACAGTGCTCCTGCCCATCCTCGTCCACGTGACACAAGGGCCGGGGCGCCACACCGATGCCCACGAGAAGCTGTCCCACGGCGCTGGTGCGTCCGTGAAGGAGAAAGGCGCGCTCCCCCATGGCCACCACGTCGCTGGCGCTGGCGGTGCCCACCTTTCGCGCCAGCCTATCGGCGTCGAGCACGCCGCGTGCGGATGACACGCGCTCCAGGAGCTGCGTCGAAGCCTCCTGGAGCGTGCCGACATCGAGCGGAACGATGGTGCGTTCCGGTGCGAGTACGTCGCGCAGCTTCACGTGCGCACACTCACATGCGTGCCTTCAGCTCCGCGACGAAGTCGATCGGCCGTTTGGCGATGCCCATCCCGGCTTTCTGGAACGCCTCGAGCTTTTCGGCGGCGGTGCCGGCTGAACCGGAGATGATCGCCCCTGCGTGCCCCATGCGACGTCCGGGGGGAGCGGTCTGGCCCGCGATGAATCCGACCACGGGCTTCTTCATGTGCTTCGCGACGAACTCGGCGGCTTCCTGCTCGTCCGTGCCGCCGATCTCGCCCATCATGGCCACGGCGTGCGTGTCCGGATCCTTCTCGAAGGCCTCGAGGCAGTCGATGAAGTTGGTCCCGTTGATCGGATCGCCGCCGATACCGACACAGGTGCTCTGCCCCATGCCCGCGCGCGTGAGCTGGTACACGATCTCGTACGTGAGCGTGCCCGAGCGACTGACGACGCCGATGTTGCCAGGCGTGCAGATGCGTCCGGGAATGATGCCGACCTTGCTCTGGCCCGGCGTGATGAGCCCCGGACAATTCGGGCCGAGGAGTCGTGCGCCCTTCTCCTTCACGAAGGGATAGACGCGCGTCATGTCGAGGACGGGCACGCCCTCCGTGATGCAGACAATGAACTTCACTCCCGCGTCCGCCGCCTCCATCATTGCGTCGGCGGCGTACATCGGTGGCACGTAGATGACGCTCGTATTGGCACCGGTGGCCTTCACTGCCTCGTGCACGGTGTTGAACACGGGCACGGTGTCGTTGAACTTCTGTCGGCCTTTGCCGGGCGTGACACCACCAACGACCCTGGTGCCGTACTCGATCATCTGCTTCGTGTGGAAACCACCGTCACGTCCGGTGATGCCCTGCACGATGAGCGTCGTGGAGTTGTCGATGAAGATGCTCACGCGGCCTTTCCTCCCTTCGCCAACGCGACCGCCTTCTGCACGGCTTCGTCCATGTCGGACGAGGCGCTGAAGCCGTTTTCCGTGAGGATCTTCATGGCAATTTCTTCGTTGGTGCCGGTGAGGCGGATGACGATGGGAATCTTGAGCGGATTCGCCTTGGTCGCCGTCACGATGCCATTCGCGACGTCGTCGGTGCGCGTGATGCCGCCGAAGATGTTGAACAGGATGACCTTCACACTTTCGTCTGCCGTGATGATGCGAAGTGCGTTCACGACCTTCTCCGGGTTGGACGAACCGCCGATGTCCAGGAAGTTTGCGGGCTCGCCGCCGTAGTACTTCACGAGATCCATCGTGGCCATCGCGAGACCGGCGCCGTTCACGACGCAGCCGACGTTGCCCTCGAGCTTGATGAACGTCAGGCTCGAATTGCGCGCATCGACTTCGCTTGGCTCCTCGGCCGTCTCGTCACGCAGGGCGGCGAGGTCGGGATGCCGGTCGAGCGCGTTGTCGTCGACGGAGATCTTCGCGTCGAGGGCGAGCACGTCGCCCGCGGGCGTAACGACGAGCGGATTGATCTCGGCGAGCGAGGCATCGCTCTTCATGAAGGCCTGGTACAGCGACATCATGATCTTCGAAGCGGCGCGCACCTTCTTCACGTCGTCGAAGAGGAAGAAGCCGAGCTCCGATGCCTGGTACGGCTGGAGGCCGTAGCGTGTATCGATCGGCAGCTTGAGGATCTTCTCCGGCGTCTCGGCCGCAACCTGCTCGATGTCGATGCCGCCGGCCGGGCTCACCATGAACACCGGCTTCCTGGTCGCCCGATCGAGGATGATACCGACGTAGGCTTCCGTCGCGATGTCAGCGGCCGCCGTGACGAGTACCGTGTAGACGGTGAGGCCGTTGATCTTCATGCCCAGGATCTTCGATGCGATTTCCTTCGCCTCCGCCGGCGTCTTGGCGAGCTTCACGCCTCCCGCCTTGCCGCGACCGCCCGTGTGCACCTGCGCCTTCACGACGACCATCCCGCCGATCTTCGTCGCGATGGCTTCAAC
>JALYVY010000427.1 GCA_030852985.1 Gemmatimonadota bacterium
GTCTTCGGTGGCTACGTCACGCACTACAACACTGTGCGACCCCACAGCGCGTTGCACTACCTCACGCCGGCCGATTACTTGCGCGGGTCCGCGCACGTCGAGGCCAAGCTCACGGCGCGGGCCAGTGCCTACCGGGAGGCCGCCGCGACGCGACGTACATACTGGCACTCGCAACGCACCACCGCATCAGCAGCTCCGCTAATGCGGCCTTCGGAAAGTCTCATTTCCGCCTGACCATCACACTAGCGACGCGCGCCGCCGCGCAGGATCGCACCACCACACTCGCTGGGCGCACCACATCCGTCTGGGAACCCACCGTCGCCGCGGGCCACAAAGGTCCTTCCCCCATCCTCATCTTCTCGCACGGCTTCGGCGGTTGTGCAACGGGCGTGAGCTACCTCATGAAGGCGCTCTCGGAGCATGGGTACTGGGTTTTTGCTCCGCAGCACACGGACGGGAACTGCAACCGTCGCGCTCCCGGCCGGCCCGAGGAAGCGTTTCGCGATGCGGCGCAATGGAGCGAGCGCACCTACTCCACCCGACGCGACGACATCCTCGCGCTCGAGGGCGCGCTGAAGCTCGATCACCGATATGCGTCCCACCTCGACTTCGCACGACTTGGATACCTCGGCCATTCGCTCGGCGGGTACACCGTGCTCGGTCTCGCCGGTGCGTGGCCGAGTTGGGTCTCCGCGCCGAAGCCGCGCGCCGTGCTGGCAATGTCGCCGTACGTCGAGCCATTCCTCGCGCACGGCACGCTCAGCGGCGTCGATGTGCCGGTAATGCTGCAGGGCGGCACCGTGGACTTTGGCATCACGCCATCGCTGACGCGAGCAGGTGGCGCCTACGATGCGTTCAACTCACCGAAGTATCTCGTCGCATTCAAGGGTGCACGCCATCTCACCTGGGGAAATGGCGGCAGTGTGGACATCCACGCCGCCATCGTCGACGGTGCAATCGCGTTCTTCGACCACTACCTGTGCAATCAGTCGGCGGCGCCCGAGCTCACGAAAGCTGGAGCCGGCGTTGCGTCACTGCGCTTCGATTCGGAGCTCGGCAAGTCGACGGATCCGTCGTCACGCACAGGAAGGGTGCGTCGCGGCATGCAGTAACGGCATGAGTTTGCGAGATGGATGCACGCTTTCGCGGGAATGATGACTGAAAGCGCTACCGAAGGCGCGGCGGCAGCATGTTGACCTTGCGATCGACCTGCGCGAACCATTTCTCGAGATCGATCGCGTGCGGCGCCTGCCCTCTCGGCGCCCAGAG
The DNA here is from genome assembly GCA_030852985.1 of Gemmatimonadota bacterium. Lineage (GTDB taxonomy): Bacteria > Gemmatimonadota > Gemmatimonadetes > Gemmatimonadales > Gemmatimonadaceae > AG11. The sequence continues at coordinate 1,270 of JALYVY010000427.1, forward strand.
GATACGGTCACGCAGCAGCTCCGGCGTTTCCGACGACGGCAGCCACCGCTCGAACACTCGCGCATCGAGATCGACGATCCAGTATTCCTCGACACCATTCGCGAGATAGAAGTCGCGCTTGGTGATGCGGTCGGTTCGCACGGAGCTCGGCGACAGGATCTCGACCGCGAGCAGGAGTGACTTCACGTCGGACCATTCCCACGGCTGGCCGGCAAATGGCGCGTCGTAAGGAATGACGAAGACATCGGGTTGAACGACCGTACCTTCCTTGAGCTCGAGATCCGATGGGGAGGTGAGGACCAGTCCTGCCGGCATCTCTTCCAGATAGCGGTACAGCACCGCCATTAACTCGCCCACGGCTACCTGATGTGCGTTTTTCGGCGCCGGCGTCACGAGCAGCTCATCGTCGATGAGCTCGTACCGCGGCCACGGCCTGTCCTCAACCGTGAGGTCACGAACGTCAGCAGCCGTGTAGCGGCGGTGGATGGCAGGCATGGCCATAGTCTGCTCGGCACAGGAAGGAATTGGCAAGGGCGCACGCCGCACGATGGGATCTTCAGCCGCTGAAGCCACCATCATGACGACGACCTTGGTACCGTTCGCATGCGCGCCGCGGTGCGGGCTGTCAGCGCGTGAGGATGCGTTGCGCGTGTGTGGGTAACCGCGCTCCGAGACTCGCGAAGGACACCAGGGACACACGCGCAATCATCACGGCGCCGGCTTTGTGTGTCGACGGATCCATGCCTCGCACAGCGTAGTCCATGCGCCGAGCGTTGGGTCGTTGGGGGCGAGACCGAAGCCGTGACCTCCGTACTCGAAGATGTGCATCTCCGCCGGCACACCATGCGTCTTCAGCGCCTCGAAGAACATGATCGAGTTCTCCACCGGCACCGTCTTGTCGTTGGCGGCGTGCACAAGGAACGTGGGCGGCGTGTCGCGCGTGACCTGCAGCTCGCTCGACATCAGCCGCACCAGCGCATCATCGGGATTGTTGCCGATCAGGTTCACGCGCGACCCGCGATGGGTGAGCACCGAATCGCGCATCGTGATGACGGGATAGAGCAACAGCATGAAATCCGGTCGCGAGCTCGCACGTTCGATGGGATCGCTGCTCGATGCATTGCCGGCGTCGTAG
>JALYVY010000428.1 GCA_030852985.1 Gemmatimonadota bacterium
ACTCGCCAGTCACTCGGCCTCACGGGCTTCGAGACGTTCGCGATCGAAGGGCTCGATGACGCACTGGCGCCGCGGCGCACGCTCACCGTCAAGGCAACAGCGACCGACGGCTCGGCGAAGTCGTTTGCGGTTCGGTGCCGCATCGATACGCCGGAGGAGCTCAACTACTACAAGCACGGTGGCATCCTGCCCTACGTGCTCAGGAGCCTCGCGAAGCGGTAGTGCTACAGGGTGCGGCCAAGGCGCTTCGGCCGCACCCTTCCGCTACCTCTGGTAGAGCAGCACCGCCGACGTTCCTTCGATGGAGAATTGGCCCGTCCCCATCGTTCCCGAAAACACGTCGCCCGCGGTGGTCGTGAAGTTGGCGGTCTGCCCCCGCACCGTGTACGTGCCGCGCAGCGTGTCCCCCGGAAAATCCACAATCGGATTCTGGGTGCGCCGATAGTGCGTGATGTCGACGAAGCTGCCACTCGACGTCAGCGAGAACGTCTCGTCCAGGATCTCCAAGGTGATTGCCGTGGTTTTCTGGATCGCGTACGGTAACGGAAAGCCGTTGACGCTCCGAAGCGTATAGTCACCGCCATAGGACGAGAGATCGTCCGTGATGGTGTCGGCGCTGCACGCGAGCAGGACGGTGGCGAAGAGGATTCCAAGGGACGACCTGCGCATGCGCGATGCTCCGATCCGGGGTGGCCTACTGACAGGACTCCCTGATGGGCCCGTTCGTCAATCCTTCGCCGCCAATGCTCGGGGCGTCAGGATCGGACCCGGCTCCTGCTCGTCCAGCATGGTGTTGTGATGCTTGTTCGAGGTGGCCGCTTCGATCTGGGCCAACAGGTCGCGCTCGATCGCTTTCACGTCGAGCGGCTGGAGCATGTGCAGGAGCTCGGGGTCGTCACTCACCCGGTGACCGAGTCGCGTATACAGCCCGGCGACGAGCTGCAGCGTCTTCGTCACCTCCTGTTCCACCCGCAGGCTCACCTGCAGGCCAAGCTCCTCGCGGAGCTCCGCGATTGCGGATTCGCGCTGTTGTGCCATCAGGACGAAGATCGACAGGAAGATCGCTTCGAGTGACACAATCGTCGTCATCAGCCCGAACGGAAACGGGTCGATGGGCTTGATCCCCATGTGACCCGTGTTCCACACGAGCCAGATCGTGAAGGCGGCTACGTGGATGACGAGGAACGCCGACGAGCTCGCAACTTCGTTGAGCTTGTCGACAAAACGCTCGAGTAACGATCGGTGTGCAGCATGCTGCGCCTTGATTGCGCCAAAGGCGAGATTGGCGACGTACCGGCGCTTTCGGCGCTCTTCCGGAGTCGCAAAAAGTGACGCGCCTGCTTCGGCGGGCTTCTCCACCGGGGATCCGTTCTCAGTCATGCAGCACGAGAAGGCGAGAACCATGCCCTGTACATCATGGCATCATGCGCTCTCCGCGCGCACGAGGATCACGGATTCTTTACGTCGATCGTGTGGCCGATGATGCCACCAAGGATTCCACCGGCGGCTGCACCGATGATGCCTCCCTTCACGCGATCGCGGCTCGTGGTCGCCCCGATGACTGCGCCCGCTGCCGCGCCGATGGCGGCATCGCGCGTAGTGTGGCGAACCGGCTCCGCCGGAGCACTGGGCTCACTCGGATAGTACGTCCCCGACGATCCCGACCTGCTGTTGCCGCCACCGGAACGCCTCGTGCGGGAAGCCGTGCGACGCGCCGGCGCGCGGTACACTGGCGCGGGTGCTCGGTACACGGGCTGCGGCGCTCCCATGTATCGTGGCGCCGGTGCGGTGGCTCCGTACTGCTGCTCGGTCGGCGAAACGAACTGGCTGGCGGCATACGGCTGCACCTGGGCAGCCAAGGCGAGATCGTTCTTCAGCGCGTCATCCGCGTGCGAGTCCGCACCGCGGCTGCATGCACCCGCGAGCGCGAGACCAGCCAAAGAGATGAGCAGTGCATGCATGCGCATGTGAACAACCTCCGGAAGTTTGTGCAACAGGACTACCCATCCTAATGGCAGCCCCCACGCCATCACTTAACTCACTCAATCGTCGCTTAAGTGGTTCTTGGCGTCCGCACGGTGAGATTCAACCGTCCACTTTCGAGGATCGCTTGGTGCCCGCGCCCTCCGATCCTCCGCAAACCGCATGACGGAGTCATTGCACGCCACGCTTGACCATCCCATCTTGGCCCGAGCCAGAAGCAGTCAGACGCATCGAGCCCATTGCACCTACCCCAAATGCGCGAATTCCTCTGACACGATCTCCTGCCGAAACGCGCAGCCTGCTCATCGAGCTGTATGGTGCCGCCATTGGGGGCGCGGCTCCGGGGCCCGTCACCAGCGCGGCGCTCCAGAATTTCCCTGCCAAGCCCACCCAGCGGATCTGGCTCTATGC
>JALYVY010000429.1 GCA_030852985.1 Gemmatimonadota bacterium
ACCGCTTCCGCTCCATCGTGCAGTCGGAAAAGCACCTTCATCGCAACGGCACCAGGATCGTCAAGATCTTCCTGCATCTGTCGCACGGTGAGCAGCGGAGGCGATTTCTCGATCGTCTGGACGAGCCGGATAAGCACTGGAAATTCAGTCTCGCCGACATCCACGAACGTGCCTTCTGGCCCCAATACATGACGGCGTATGGCGAATGCCTCCAGGCAACGAGCACGCATCATGCACCGTGGTACATAGTGCCCGCCGACGACAAGGAAAATGCCCGACTGATCGTATCCCGGATAGTTCTCGATGCGCTCGGCGGACTCAAGATGGCCTACCCGCGGCCGACCGCGAAGCGCCGGCGCGAACTGGCGGAGGCTCGCACTGCGTTGTCAACGGGTGACTCCGAGCAGCACCCCGATCCACTGCCCGCCAACGGGCCGAATACCCACTCATAACAGCAGGAGGAATGCATGCAGATCCAGATCAGTACGGACCACAATATCGAGGGGAGCGACGCCAGGGACGCAGAGATTACCGCTGTCGTCTCGTCGGCCCTTGAACGTTTCAGCGATCAGATCACGCGCGTGGAAGTGCATCTTGCCGACGAGAATGGCCCGAAGGGCGGCAATGACGACATCCGCTGCACACTGGAGGCTCGCATCGAAGGCCGCCAGCCGATCGCAGCAACTCACCATGCCGCTACGGTTCCGCTGGCCGTCCACGGCGCAGCCAGGAGTCTTGTGTCACTGATCGAGAACACACTGGGTCGCACGGAGGCCCTTCGGCGCGCAGAGCGAAGATGAGGGAGCGCCACGGATAACGCCGCTCAGGGCGCGTCCGATCCAAATTTCCGGCCGGTCATATGGTGGTGACACCGCGGCCGCCGTTTGAACGCTCGACGATCGGCGAAGAGCGTGCACTTCGAGGAAGCAAGCTTGGTGCGTGCACGGGGTCGGCGTCGGCTGTCACCGTGTGTTGCGTGTCGACGCCCCGGATATACCTGAAAGCGCCGTAGGGCGGCTGACTGCGACGCAGCACAGCGTCGCTCTGTCACATGCAACGGTTCGTTTCCAGACTCCCGCTATGGCGCTGTGACATTTACCGCGGCTTCCTTGGCTATGAATGCTCGGAAGGCGGGTGCAAATCCAGGGTGCGATTGGAGATCGTCGTGTCCCGCACCGGGCAGCACGACGAGGTTCCTGAGCGAGTCCGGCGTCGCCGACGCGGCCGCTAGTTCGCGCGACATCGCCGGCGCTGCCTTGTCGTCAGCGGTCCCGCTCAGGATCAGCAGTGGTCCGCGATAGCTGCGCACGCGCGCAACGTTGTCCTGCCGCGCGAGTTCCGGGGCGACTGAGACGTGCACGAATGGGTACGCCGGTCGGGCCCACCACTTGAGGCGTGACGGGCGGAAAAACTCGTGCATCCACTCGGTCGGGTTCGTGGCTGCTCCCTGCAGCACCAAGCCTCGCACGGGGCGGGCGTCGGCCACCGCAGCGGCTAGGAAGCTCCCGAGCGAATGCCCGTATACAACGATGCCAGGCCGAGCCAGCTCCGGCTGCGAAGCTACCCAGTCGTAGGCCGTCGTGGCTGCGCGCTCTAGGACAGCCAAGGTGGGATGGCCGGAGCTGCCACCGGAGCCGGGGTAGTCGAGCAACACCACATTCACCGGCGCGTTGGTGAGCGCGCGCAGTGTGGCCGCCCCTTGGCGCGCGACAACGAAGTCGTCGCCCCCGAAGTACACGACGGTTGCCCGCGCCGCGCGTCGAATAGCCACGATGCCTACGAGCTGCGCGCTATCGTCGATGGGCACGGCGATGCGACGGAGGGCATACCCGTCCGGCAAGGCGGCCAGCATGACAGCGCTGTCCGCGGCCGGCCCGGGACGCGGCCGGAGCCAGAAAGACTCGTCGATGCGCAGATGGTAGCACCCCACGCCGGCGGCGAGCGCCACTCCTAGGAGACTGGTGCGCATCGCGGCTCGCGCGCGGCGCGCAATCCGTCGATGCGAAGGCGCCGTCGGCATCAAGTGCAACGATTCGTCGGGCCGCGTTGCACTGGCGGCGTGGCGTCCGGGCGACGGCCAACCGCCGCTCAGATGGCGCTCACTCACCTGCGGGCGGTTCCCAGAGCTCAACCTTGTTGCCTTCGGGGTCGATGACCCAGCCAAACTTTCCCTGCTCCGATTCTTCCGTGCGGTCTTCCACGTTACAGCCTTCCTCCTTGAGCGTTGCGAGCAGTGCGTGCAGGTCAGCGACTCGAAAATTGATCATGAAACTGGCGGTTCCCGGTTCCAGATAGGTCGTATCACTCTTGAACGCGCTCCAGATCGTCGTCCCTTTCTCGCTTTCGGGCCCGCCCCAGTTGAAAATGGCGCCACCCCAATCGTTCACGTCCAG
>JALYVY010000204.1 GCA_030852985.1 Gemmatimonadota bacterium
AGTCAAGACGTCGCGTTGTTCTGCGCTCAGCCCTTTTGCCGCCGCGAGAATGGCGGCTGACGTCCACGGTAGCTCCGATGGCCGCGGAAAGAGGGCCGGAGACGGGGTCACTCGCCGCCAGGTGGGATAATCCACGCTCTGCCGTTTTTCGATCGATGATGGCTTTCGCGGTCGGCCCGTTGATGCGAGCGTGATCAGCGCCTCTCCAGCTTCGATCGGCGTGGTGGTGCCATTCGGCGCCAAGCGGTACCGCTCCGCGCCCGTATGTCGTTGCGATTGGTAGGCAGTCCACAGGTACGACCCCGGAAATTCGTTGCTGCTGACCACACGCCCCGTCACCGTTATGGCATTCACCGTCAGCAGGATGCCGGCGCTGAGCAGGATGACGAGCACCCCCACGAGCCCCCCGGCAAGCGTGACGATCCGGCGCACAGGCATCCCCGATCCGAACCATTGTCCTGTTCGCGACCGCTCGAAGGCCGCCAGCCATGCCGGCGCCAACTCCATCTCGCTCGTATGGCGCGGTCGCAACGCACGCTTGTAACGGATGGAGCTGAGTCGTGCGCGCTCATACAGTCCGCACGCGATGCCAGTGCCCGCGAGTCCCACGAGCGTCCACGTCACGAAGGCCAGCAGCGTTCGCTCTCCGCCGTGCTCACCGCCGCGCATGCCGAGCGAGACCACGGACGCCACGAGTGCAAGCGGGGCGGCCAGCGCGAGCAGTGCGGCCTGCACGACCCGCAGCATGCGCAACGCCGCGCGCGCGCCCGCGGTGAGCTCGGCGTATTCTCGAGTGCCCGCGATCAACGATCCGGTATCGCCGCGCCGGTCGGCCATCACCTCCAGCAGCGTGCCCCACCCGTAGCCAAGCCGCGCCGCGCGAGAAAGTGGTCCGCGCAATCGCCACAGCCGCATTCCACCGCGGACAAAGGCGGCGAAACCCAGGAATGAAGACAGCCCAAGCAGCAACGGCCATGAGTTCGTCACGTCCACGAGACCGGCGCTGTCGAGGTTCACCACGGCAATCAGCGGCATGAGCAGCAGGAGACTGCCAAGCATCGGCATGAGGATCATGCGCCACAGCGCCGCACGTGCACGCTCGAGCCCGGGCGGCGGCCACTCGAGTGCATCAGCCGCTCCGGGCGTGAGCGCGAGTGTCACCTCGTCTGCCGTGGGCCGTTCGGCGGGATCCTTCGCGAGGCACCGCAACAGCAGCATGTCGAGATCGGGCGGGACGTCCGGGCGAAGCTCCGTGATCTTTCGTGGCACATGGCGCAGGTGCGCAGCCACGATCTCGTTCGGTGCACGCGCGAGATATGGTCCGTGACCGGTGAGCAACTCGTAGCCGAGCAAACCGAGCGCATAGATGTCGCTCTTTGGCGTGACGGGCTCCGCGAGGAGCTGCTCGGGACTCATGTAGGTCGGTGAGCCAACGGACATCCCGGAGCCCGTGATGCGCATGTCGCCCTCGTCGCCATCGGGCCGATGAAGTGCGGCGATCCCGAAATCGGACACGGTCGCGCGCTCGCCTTCTTCGTCCCACAACACATTGGCTGGCTTGACGTCCCGGTGGACGATTCCACGTCGGTGCGCCGCAGCCAGACCGGCGGCAACGTCGCCGAGCACACGCTCGGCCAGCTCGATCGGAAGTGTCCCGGAGGTGGCGAGTCGATCGGCCATGCTGCCGCCGGCCACGTGCTGCATGATGAAGTAGGGCGTTCCATCCGGTAGCTCGCCCACGCCGTGAATTGCGACGACGTTCGCGTGCGACACCGCGGCAATGGACTGCGCCTCACGCTGAAAGCGGGCGTGCGCTTCGCCTTCAGCGCCTGGTGTCAGAAGCAGCACCTTCACCGCGACGAATCGTCGCAGCTGCGGATCGCGCGCGAGGTATACCCGCCCCATCCCGCCCTCGCCGATGACGCGCACCAGGAGGACGCGCGTTCCGAGGGCCTCCTGGAGGCGCACGGCCAGCGCATCGTGCTCCAGCGTGTGAAGCGACACCGGGTTCAGCGAGCTGCGCGACGCGCGGGAGAGGCGGGCCATGCGCGCTACGTTACGGACGGCTGCGGCCGCTGTCGAGTGGCCGTAGGCGTCGCCGGTAACGCGTTCAGGCGCACTGCAAGCGGCGCCTCCACCAGCGCGACGCAGAGTCCGGCGATGAGCGCCATGAGCAGGGTTGTCATGGGGCGACGTTAGGACCGCGTGGCCTCCATCCAACAGGCGTGCAACGAGGAGCGGCTACGGTGCAACCACCGTGATTACGCGGCGATCGTGGATCGGACCCTGACGCTGCCGCAGCATTCCTCCGCTCCTCCCGGTGCTCACCGCCGCGATCTCCGCCACGATCGCCAGCGCGATCTCATCCGGCGTCTCGGCGCCCAGATCCAGTCCAACGGGCGAGTGTACACTGGGCGGAAGACCATCGCTGTCAGCGGCGACGTCCGCGCCCAGCAACTCGAGCGTGCGGCGGCGTGGACCCAGGACCCCGATGTACGCGGCCTTCGCGCTCAGCATGGCATGCAGGTAGGCGCGGTCGTGCGACGCCGAGTGTGCCATGACCACCGCCATGGTTCGCTGGTCGAGATGGACCTTTCCGCCCAACGCGGCACTGTCGTCCACGAGGTTGGCGCGCACGATGGTGTCGGCGCCCGGAAATCGGTGCGTCGTGGCGAAGGCCGCGCGGTGATCGATCACCGTGACGTGCCACCCCATCACCTTGGCGAGGCGCGCGAGGGGGACGGCATCGGTACCACCTCCGCAGATGACGACGCAGACGGCTGGCTCGATCTCCTCGCGTGCAGTGCCGTGCCCGATGTCGAGCATGGCGGATTCACCTTCGATGAAATTGCCGCGTTCATCGAGCAGCGCCCGGGTGCCGATGGGAAGGCCATTTACCGATTGGACGAGTGTCAGCAGCGTGACCCGCTCGCGGCGGCGCGCGATCCGGTCGTACATCGCCGCGGCGTGCGCCAGGCTCTCTCCACCGAGTGGCTCGAGCAGGAGATCGATGATACCCTGACACCCCAGGCCCAGCCCGAGCACGACGTCGTCCGACGCGCGAGTGTCGTAGCGCACCAACTCGGGAACACCGGCGGCGAGCACCTCGGGCGCTCGCGCGACTACATCGGCCTCCAGGCAACCGCCACTGACCGCCCCGACCGTCTCGCCGCCGGCATCCACGACCATGCGGGCCCCGGCACCGCGGTAGACAGATCCTTCGACGAACATCACGGTCGCGAGCGTGACAGTTTCGCCGCGAGAATGCGCCGCAGCGAGGGCATCACGGATCTGGTCTATGTCGCGCATCGAGGCAGTTTGGTTCGCGGCGCCATGTTGGGCAACCGGGACCAAATATCAATGCAGACTTATTGCATTGACGGCAGGCGTCGGGGGATGGACGCGCAGCACCGCTCGGGCAGTTCTGGGCCGACCGCGGTAGAGGTGCTGGTCCAGATCCTGGCCCGAGCGGGTGCGGTGGTCGCCGCCTTGGCTCAGAGGCCCGCGGTGATCGTATACGTCACGACCCGATTGCGAAGCTCCGCGACAGCGGCAGCGCTGCCGTTCCACTGATAGCGCATCGGCAACGCAACGCCATCGGAACCGGAGATTCCCGTGACGACGTCGGTCGGTGTGGTGCTCAGGCGCGTCAGCCCCCTGCTCGCTGCTCCCCGCGGCGCGCCCATGGCAACAGCGAGCGAAGCCGCGCCCGATGCCACGCCATCGATGGACGCCGTGATCTTCTGGTTCTTCTCGTTCGTCACGATGGCGTAGGTCGATCCCGCGACCGTAGCCCCGGTGCGCGTCCGGTCGGGCGACTGCATGGCGGGCCGGATCGGCGCGGCCACGTTGCCGATCGCCACAAACGTGCTGGACACCACGCTGAACGTCACCGTCTGGGTTGCCGTCTGCCCCGTGGCGACGCAGGGAAGGGCACTCAGTACGGACAGCACCGTCCCGAAGATCGCCCGCCGATGAACTTGCACGTTTGGCTCGTCTGCTGGGGCCCGAGGCACTCGGCAACCAGGCCGTTGTGCCCAACTGGAGCCTCAGTATCGAACATATCGTGCCAGAAAATTACAGGAATGACATAAAACTCATGGACGCACAGAATGACGACGCTGGCCGGCGTCATATATCCCTCTACCGAGCGCCCGAGGCTAGAGCGGACGGATGACAAAAAGACCGCAAGAAACGACAAAACTGAGCCGCAATCGGAGGAAATGCCCGAATGCGACCCACTCACTTGGCTCAGAAACTGTCGAACTGACGCATCACTCCGTGGACTGCATCCGGCACAATCACACGCTCGCGGACTAGGCTGGGAACGTCACCTCAAAACGCGCGCCCGCGCCCGGCGCGCTTTCCACATTCAGCCGGCATCCCATGCTCTCGGCCAGGCTCTTGGCGATCGGCAGGCCCAGCCCGGCTCCCTCGAAGCGCCGTTTGGTCGATCCATCCACCTGCGCGAACGGCTCGAAAATCGTCACCAACTGATCCGCGGGAATGCCAATGCCGCTGTCCTCGACGATGACGCTGCCCGGCGCAGTCCAGCCGTGACGCTTGGCGACCGTGACCACGATCTCGCCGCGCGGCGTGAACTTGATCGCGTTGCCGATCAACTTGTCCAACAGCCTTTCCAGTTTCGCGGAATCGACGCGCACCAGGTCATACGACTGAATCGCCAGTCGCAGCGTCAACCGCTTCCGCTCCGCGACCTCACGCCACTTGTCCACGGCGGTGCGAGCCACGACGACGACGTTCTCGAGCGGAAGCACAGGCTCCGCGCAAGGCACCGGTGCGATGGACAGCGCCAGCAGATCCTCGACAAGCGCCAGCAAGCGTTCACCATTGGCACGAATCGCCTCCAGCATCGCGAGATCCGCTGGCCGCTGGTTGCCGGTCCGATTTTCCTTGAGCACACGCGAGAAACCGATCACCGAATTGAGTGGGGTGCGGATCTCGTGACTCAATCGTTGGGCAATCTCCTGCGATTCCACTGGCCGCGCGCGCGCGATCCGCGGCTGCAAGGACTCGGGGTGCCGGGCCGCCTGCTCTGACGCGAACTGCATGGAGGTGCTCATTTTCTTGAAGGGTTGGTGTCGCTGGGAATCATCTGGACGGCGCGCCGGCGTGGCACGAGTCGGAAGGTCACCTGCTGCACGGCAGCAGGCTTGACGCTCACGTCGATCTCGGCTGGCTCCCACCGGGTGCCCGCCTGCGCTTCTGTCATCACCTTCAGGACGTACGATCCGCTCACCACCTCGGCGAAGCGGTATGCGCCAGCGGCATTCGAGACCGCAAAGAGCGTATCGCGCACTCCGATCAGCGCGAGCGTTACGTCGCCCAGCGGCCCGGCGACCGCCAGCGAGTCCGCGGCGGAACCAATACCGGTGCGCGCCACGGCCATCTGGTGGATCGTCCCCGTCACGCTCCCCGCACGCTCGACGCCGAGTGCGAAGGTCGCGGGCGCGTCGCGGGTGCTGTCGATGCGGACAGTGGGGTCGCCGGTGAAGATCGTGGCGGTCTGCGTCGCCTGCTGCGCGATCGACAGGCGGTATTCGCCATTGGGCATTCCGGCAAAGGCGACACGCCCTTCGCCATCCGTGATCGCCGCCTGCGGACCGAGGCGAACCAGCGTCCCAGCGACCCCTGCGCCAGTCTCCTGGTCGACCACACGGCCCTTTACACGGCCGGCCACCCGCACGTGTCCGATCGGGAGCTGCAACGGCGTCGTGTATTCGAGAAATGCGAGCTGCTTTCCCTTCACGTCAACGACATTCGCCAGGAAGCGCATGCGCAGGCCGATCGTCGCGCCAGTGGATAGCTGCTGCGCCACGCCGGCATCGAGCTGCGCATTATGGTCGCCGGTTGATGGCACGGAGGTCTGAAATCCGTTGAATGTCACCCAGGTGTTCGAGCCCACGCGAAAGCGTCCGTCGCCGCCAATCGTGAGCACCTTGTCCGCGCCACGTGAGACGGCCATGCCGTCGCTCGTTTGTCCGTAGAGGGAGAACGAGTTCATGCCCATGTTTGTGCTCGCGCCGAGCGAGAGCTCGTGATAGGCATGCGACCCGCTCAGGTACGTGTTCGCGTACCCGGTGCCGATTCCGCCCCATACGCGCGTGCTGCCGTACGTCTGCTCGCCGTGCGCCAGCACCCCGCGCTCCGCATCCTGGAGGGATGTCATCGCGATCGAGCTGCTGCGCGACAGCGTGGTATACTCGAGCGAATACTTGCGGGCGTACTGCAGTGTCACGCCAGATGAGCGAAACGACTGGGGTGCGCGGAGTCCAAGGTTGAGCGACGTCGACTGGTGCGATCCGAGCGCGGCATTGAGCTGGAAGTCGGACGTCAGCTTCGCGGAGACACTCGCGTAATCGTGTTTCGCACCGCGATACGCGCCGGCGAAGGGCGCATCGGCGCCCACGTGACCGACGTCGTAGTGCACGTCCGTCCCACCGGTGATGCGTGCGGACGTCGCCTTTCCGTTGCCGAGTGGCCCGTTGCTGCCGGCGACTTCGAGTTCGACGGTGGCCGCGTTGAGCGGCGTCAGCGTGAGGCCAGTACCAAGGATGCGACCTTGGAGGTAACCGCCGGTGCGATCGAGTGCGCTCAGGGTGAGGCGCGGTGCGGCGAACAGGCCAGAGGCCTGACCGGCGACGTATGCGCCGCGCTCGGTCGGCGAGTCGGGCTGGAGCCGGAAACGCTGCATGAACGCGCCCGCCGAAAGGTCGCCGCGCTGGAGATCGAGCCCGCCGCCGAAGCCCGCCTGCCCGTTGCTCGAAAGCGAGGATACGCGGTACAGCCCGTCGCCGAGGCGAGCGTCGTAATCCTTGCCCCGCACGCCGATGCGGTATTCGTCCTGATCGCCAAATTGCGAATGAGCGCCCGGCGATCCCCGGACCACGTATGAAAGCTGGTCGTCGCTGCCATCGCGCAGGGCGCCGACGCCGATCAGCTCATAGGGCGAAACGCCAACCGCGGCACCCGCGGCGCGAAGGCGGAGCTGCGATGCGATGTGATGCAGTGGATCCGCGGCGTTTGCTTCCTGTACGATCGTGACGCGCGACGAGGCCTGCGCCGTGTTCGTGCTGTCCATGCAGTCGGCGACGCTCAACTCAAGGACGTCGTCCTGCGCTTGCTGACCTTTCGTTTCTGTGGAGACGCTGGCGCCGATCGTCATCGATGCGCCAGCGCCGAGCGTCATGATGGTGGTGTCGATGGCGACCGTGCCGTTCAGCGCGCTCTTCCCACGAATGATGACTGTCGTGATGACGTTGCCGAGGTTGTGAAGCAGGAAGGATGAGCGGTAGCTCGTGCCCGACACCGCGTACGTCGGGCGATTGGTGAGCGACAGTTCGAGTCCCTTCACGGCGCGGACGTCGATGACGAGCGAATCGCGCAACGTCGCGTGAGACACGCTGTCCTGGGCGGACAGCCCGATGACGTATTGGCCCGCTGGGGCGCGGGCCGGAATGCGAAGGCTGACGATCCAGTTGTCGGCGCTGCGGGCCGCGACGTTGAAAGGCAGGCTGCCCATTGGTGCCGACCAGCCCGTGGGGAGCTCGACGCGGGGCACCAGCACCGCGCTCTCCTTGCCCAGGTTCGACACGCGCAGCACTGCGCTGACCGTGGCAGCCGGCAGGGCGCTGATCACCGCTGCGTTACGCACGCCAATCGCGAGCGCCTGGGCGGAGGCTGAGTGCCACCCCGCGAAGACGAGGGCGACGGTTGCGAAGCGAGCGGCAGAGCGCGTCACGTCAGGATCAGAACTGGAGCGTGTATTGGGTCGCGAACACCGCATCGTCGCCAGTGTCCGCGAAAACGACGGCCTTGTAGCTGCCGGCCGGGAGGGCATCGAACACGAAGCGCTGGAGCAGCGACGTACCCGGGTAGAGCAAGCCGCGCTGCTGCTCGCGACGTCCGAGCAACGTGCCAGCGGCGTTGTAGAGCTCCACCCACATGAGGGGGCGGTAACCGCGATCACCGACGTTCTCGACTTGCAGCTCGACGACGCGATGGCCGGACGAGTCCGTGCTTTGCGTTTGGTTCACGAATGCCACCTTGCGTGAGCCGGGCGAGGGAAGGTGCGTGGCGAGCTGCACGGCGTAGCGCACGACGGCACCGAGTCCGACCTGCTTGTTCGACGCGGCGGGAGGAGCGGTCGGTGCTCCTTCAACCATCAGCGCGCTCCAGAACGTGCCGCGCAGCGTGTCGATCTTCGGTACGGCGATGCTATAGCCGATAGTCGTCTCGCTATTGGGCGGGATGACGATGGAGCTGGCCGAGGGCGTCACCCAGGCCGCGTTGGAGCGCGGCGTGGTGGCGGCTGCGTCGAAGTGCGACGTGCCGTCGGCGAAGAAATGGTAGTCCGTCTGGTACACGCGAACCGCTTGCGGCTCAGCGGTGAGATTGCGGATGAGAATCGTGCCCTCGTAGGTCTGTCCCGGAGCGGCGGTGTGTTCTTCCACCGTGCTGCCGACGAC
>JALYVY010000205.1 GCA_030852985.1 Gemmatimonadota bacterium
GCCGCGGCATCTTCGCCGATGACTACGTGCTCGTGTCACCGTCCACGCGTGCAAAGGACGGAGACATCGTCGCCGCGCGTCTGGGCGAAGATGCCACGATCAAGACGCTGACCCATCGTGGCGCCACGATTGTGCTCGAACCGGCCAATGACGCCGAGCGCGCGATCGAAGTGGGACCGCGCGATGATTTCGCGATCCTGGGTGTCGTGTGCGGAGTGTTCCGGCCGTTCATGGAGCAGACGCCGCAACCGACGCTTCCCGTCGCGAGCGACGCCAACATCAACTAGCGACTGAAACCGGTGCGAGCTTCCTGCTCCGCCGGTTTTCGCTAGGGAATCAGGTCTGGAGTCGTGGCCGCTGGCTTGTCCGCGTCCGCGGCGCGCTTGTCCTGCCGCTCCTTGTCCTTCCGCTCACGAATGCGCTTGACGGCCGTCCTGAACTCGTCGTCGTGCAATTGCGCGTCGGCATGCAACAGGAGGTCGGCGCGCCGCGTCGTCACGAGACGATCGGCAATGGTCTCACCGGGATTGCCCTGGATGCGGATGGGGAGCGCGGCGAGCACGGCGCTCGGGATGGCAAACTTGCCAAGGTAGATCTTGCTGCCGTCAATGCCCCATTTCTGGCCGTTCTTCTCGACGGTCCAGTCACCCGGTGCGCGACCTGCCAAGCCGTGCGCCTTCGCCACGGAATCGTTATAGGCGTAGATGCTCGCGCGCACGGCGCTGTCGACCCGTTCCGCATGCGTCTTCGGCGCCGGCACGAATTCGTGGATGTCGGTGGAAAGGCGCGGGTCGGGATCGCCCGGCACCACGCCCGCGGTAGCCGAGATGCTGACCTGACCGCGACCGCCGGCGACACCACCGGGATTGCCCGCGGATGCGGCTGGCGGAGCGATGGCGGTGGGCACCCGCAGTGGCGCGATCAGCGCGCGCGACGGCTGCATCGCCTTGGGTGGAGGTCCGGCCGAGTCGAGGCCGCCCTGTGCGCCACCGGATGCGGCCATGCTCGTGTACGTGATCTTCTCTTGAATTGCAGACGGCGCGTGAGGCGACCGGATGCCCGAAAAATCGTAGTGAAACGCGGCGTTCAGAATAGCGAACGCCACGACCACATGGATCGCGATGGAGAGGAGCAGCGGCCCCGGCGCGCGACGCGCCGCCTGACTCACGCGGCGCCTACCATCATGTTCGCAAGCACGCGACCCGCACGCACCGCCGCTTCTGCGATCCGCGCCGGAGGCGCGATGAACGAGATGCGGAAGAAGCCTTCCCCACCAGCGCCGAACGACGAGCCGGACATGACGATCACCCCTTCGTCCTCGAGCAGGCGCTCTGCGAAGTCCGCCGAGGCTACTTCATCGGGCAGCTTGATCCAGAGGTACATGGTGGCCAGCGGTACCTCGCACGCGAAGCCCGCGGCACGAAACGCCGTGACCGCGGCGTCGCGCCGCTCCTTGAAGATCGCGAGGTTCCCGGGAAGAAAGCTGTCATGGCTCTCCAGTGCGGCGACGCCGGCCGCCTGGACGGCCATGAACTGCCCGGTGTCCACGAACGACTTCACCTTCGCGAGATTCTTCGCCACTTCCCGACGCGCCACTGCCCACCCACAGCGCCAGCCGGTCATGTTGTACGTCTTGCTCAGCGAATGGAATTCGATCGCCACCTCACGCGCACCCTCCACCTCGAAGATGCTCGGCGGCACGTAGCCGTCGAACGCCATCTCGGAGTAGGCGTTGTCGTAGACGAGGAGGATGTCGCGCGCGCGGCAGGTCTTTACCACGCGCTCGAGATACTCCATTGGCGCAACAGCCGCCGTCGGGTTGTTCGGGTAGTTCAGGTAGAGGATGCGCGTGCGATCCAGTATGTCGGACGGAATCTCGTCGAGCTCGACGAGGAACTTCGTGCGCGGGCGCAGTGGATAGCGATACGCTTCGCCGCTCGCGAGCAGCGTGCCCCCCTGATACGCGTTGTAGCCGGGCTCGGGGATGATCCCGACCGAGCCGGCCTCCATGTACGCAAACGCGAGATGCGAGATGCCTTCCTTCGACCCCACGAGCGGGACAACCTCGGTCATGGGATCGCACGCGACGCCGAAGCGGCGTTGCATGAATGCGCTCACGGCCTCGCGGTACGGAAGGTAACCCATGCCGAATCCGTAGCGACTCATGGCCGGCTCGACCACGGCCTCCTGCATACGCGCGAGCGCGGCGGCCGGGGGTGCGAGGTCCGCGTCGCCTGCACCGAGATCGATGACGTCGACACCACGCGCAAGCAACTCGCGCTTCCGCTGCGGAATGGTCGCCAGCGGGTAATCAGGCAGTGTGGCGAAACGCTTGGCGGACGGCGGCACTATTAGTCGCGAGTGACAGGGTTGCTGACCCGGCTGACACCGGGGATCTCTACTTCTACCACATCCCCCGCTGCGAGGGTCCCTACGCCTTCCGGCGTGCCCGTGAGGACGAGGTCGCCCGCCTCGAGCGTCATGATCCCGGCGACGTACACCAGGATCGACGGAAGATCGAATACCATGTCCTGCGCGCTGCCTTGCTGGCGAACCGTGCCGTTCACGCGAGTCGTCACGGTGAGGGTCGCCAGATCCGCAGGCGCCGCCGCGATCAAGCCCACGGCGCAGAATGTGTCAAAGCCCTTTGCGCGCGTCCACTGTCCATCCGACTTCTGAAGGTCGCGCGCGGTCACGTCATTTGCCGCGACGATACCACCAATAGCCGCGCGTGCCTCGTCGACCGAAGCCCTTCGCAATCGCTTGCCGATGATGACGCCAATTTCTCCCTCGTACTCCACCTGCTTGGACACCGTTGGAAGACGGATGGATTCCCCATCACGAACGATGCTGGATGGTGGCTTGAGGAAGATCAGGGGCTGCTTTGGAACCTCATTGCCGAGCTCCCTGGCGTGCGCGGCATAGTTGCGGCCGACACAGACGATCTTCGAGGGGTTGAGGTTGGGCATCCTTGAAACTAATCGACACCGTCGCGCGCCTCATCCCTGCGGTGACTCTGGATCCCGCCGTTCCCTGACGCGTTCAGGAAAAACATGCAGCGGGTCGATAATCACCGAATGTCGGCTCCCCTGCTGTTCCTCGCGTACGCCAGCAACGCTTCGGTTCCCTTCAGCGCGACGGCGCTCGTCGATCTTCTGGCGGTGTGCCGCAGGAACAACGCGCGCAACGACGTCAGTGGCATGCTCCTCTACTGCGGCGGAAATTTCCTTCAGGCTCTGGAGGGCCCGCAGGACGCGGTGCGAGCGACACTGCAGCGCATTTCGATCGATCCCCGGCACAGCTCGATCGACATCCTTCTCGAGGAAACTCCGCAACAGCGGATCTTTGCGGACTGGAGCATGGCATTCGAGGAGGTCGGCGGTCTGCACTTGGAAAAGCATCCTGGAGCGAGCACCTATTTGATGGGCGATCGTCGCAGTCCGAGGTCCGCAGGAGCCAACGACCACGACGTCTTCGAGTTCTTCGCGTCGTTTCGCGAGAACATGCGCTAGCGATCAGCGGACCGCGTAGAAGTCGCGCACCTGCTCGACCACGACCTTCCACCGCCCGATGACCCGCCGCGCGCTCGGCAGCGCCTCGAGCAACCCGCGCCCATAGCGCTTCGTCACGATCCTCGAATCACCGATCACGACCACGCCGCGATCCGTACCTGTCCGGATGAGTCGCCCGAAACCCTGCTTCAGCCGCAGCGACGCGTGCGGCAACATGTACTCCGCGAAGGGATCGCCGCCGCGCGCCACGATCGCCTCACACTGCGCCGCGGTCACCGGTTCGGTCGGTACGCGGAAGGGCAACTTGGCGATAACAAGCCCGCGAAGCGCGTCGCCAGGCACGTCCACGCCCTCCCAGAATGAAGCGGTGCCGAGCAGGATGCCCTGCCCTGATTCGCGAAAGCGGTCGAGCAGTGCGTCGCGACTCTCCTCTCCGTGCACGAGCAGTGGCCACCGTCGCTCGATGCCCCGCGCGCGCAGTTCAGCGGCAAGCTGCCGAACGTCGCGATGACTGGTGAACAGCACGAAGAGCCCTCCGTCGGACGCCTCGGCAAGATCGAGCACGACGCGCGTGATCGCATTGCGGTGACCATCCGGATCGACATTCGGCGCAGGGACGTCCGACGGAATGACGAGCAGCGACTGGGTGTCGTAGTCGAACGGAGACGGGAACACCGCGGTGGTCGGCAGCGCATCCTGCTCGTCGAGTCCGAGTCGTGCGGCGAGAAAATCGAACCGGTGCGCATCGCTGGCCACGTCTCCGGATGATGCGGTGAGCGTGGCACTCGTGACGATGGTGCTGTCGAGCCGCTTGAAGAGATCTTCGCGCAGGATGGGCGCGAGGTCGAGCGGCACACTGGAGAGCGCCACCGATTTCTCGCGGCCGCGGACCTCGATCCATCGGATGCTGTCGTCGTCGGCTGGCGGCGTGAGTGCGCGGCGCAGCCCATCGCCGATGGCCTGCAGTCGGCGCGTGACGGAGCGCAGCTCACTCATGAGCGGCGCGAGTTCCTCGTCGAGCTTCGCGCTGCCCTCGATGCGCTCGCGCACGAGGGCCAATCCCTGGTTCAGCAGCTCGATCTCCCCAAGTGTGTCCTGGAGCGAGAGTGTGAGGCCCGCCTTCCAGATGCGGTGCGACGCAAAGGCCTGCGTCAATCGCACGACGGGCTGGCCTTCTTCCTCGATGAACGTGTCGAGAAGATCGAACAGGAGGTCGCTCTTCTGCCGAAGTGCCGCCAGCGCCGGAACGAGCTTCGCCTCGAGCAGGTCCAGGCTCGCGGAGCTGAGGAGGTCCTTGCTGGCATGCAGCCGCATGGAGAGCGCAGGCAGCAGCCCTTTCCCGCGACGCTCCAGTCGGCCGACGAGGCGCTGGAGGGCGCGTCGCGTCACGGTAATGCCGAGGTGGCTCGACGCGGCGTCTTCGAGGTGATGTCCTTCGTCGACGATGAGTCGGCTGTACGCCGGAAGCACCGCGGCGTCTTCCCAGTTCTGGGCCGCGCGGCGCACCGCGAGGTCCGAGAGCAGCAGGTGATGATTGACAACGATCACGTCCGCCTCTGCCGCCTGTCGACGAGCCGCGAAGACAAAGCACTTCTCGAAGTGCTCGCACTTCACGCGCGTGCAGACGTCCGGCTCGGCGGCCACCTCGTCCCACACTTCCGGGCGCGGTGGGGTGGGCAGATCGGCGAGCGAACCATCGGACGTCTTCGCCGCCCATGCCGCGAGCGTGGCCAGCTCCGCCGCCATGCCGTCCTCAAAGAGCTGGGCGGCGCCTCCCATCGCCTGCTCGAGGCGCGATTTGCAGAGGTAATTGCGCCAGCCCTTGAGCAGCGCGAAGCGGACCTTCTGGTCGGTGAGCGCCGCCGCGAGGAAGGGAAGATCCTTGCGGACGAGTTGCTCCTGCAGATTGATCGTGTTCGTCGAGATAATCGTGCGCTCACCATTGGCCGCGGACCACCGGAGCGCCGGGATCAGGTAGCCGAGCGATTTGCCGACGCCGGTTCCCGCCTCGAGCAGCCCGACGCCGCCTTCGTTGTAGACGCGGGCGATCGCCGCCGCCATCGCGCGCTGACTGGCGCGATCCTCGTAGCGGGCGTGCTGCTTCGCGACGAGACCATCCGGGCCGAGGTCGTGTGCAATGGACCTGGGATCGAGGCGGGTCTGCTTGTCGGGCGCCGGCACTTCGACCACGACGTAGAGTTTCTTTGCGTCGTTGTCGATGATGCCGAAGCCGACCCCTTCGTCGTGCATCCGCGCGGCGACGTCGTAGTCCGCTCCCGATGGCTCGAGCAGGCCGGACGGATGGTTGTGCACGAGCATGTCGCCGCGCTTCGCAAACCCGGGCAGGGCGAGCACGCTGCCCACGTCTCCGCGAGCGACGACCCGGCCGGTGAGCACCCGCCCTTCCTCGTCGATGCCGCAGACGAAGCACACTTCGCGGCCGCCGGCGAGCCGAATGGCCGCGCGCATTCCCGCCGATGCCGAGGCGGCAATCCTGTTGGTTACGGGAGGCTTGGGAGCGGGTTTCGGCACACCCTGAACATAAACCGAAAGCCCATTGGGGAGGATAGGAGGATAGGAGGATAGGAGGATAGGAGGATAGGCACTGCCCTTCCTATCATCCTATCATCCTATCCTCCTATCATCCTATGTCTTCAGCGGCTTCTTCTTGGCCGCGGGGAACAGCACGTTGTTCAGGATCAATCGGTAGCCCGGACTCGACTTGTGCAGCGAGAGATCCGTCGGTGGATTTCCGATGGCGTGCTGCGGATCTTCGGGGTCGTGTCCGCCGAGGAACGTCCACGTGCCCTTGCCGTAATCACCGTGGATGTACTTCACCCACGGCGCCCCTTCCTCAGTCGCGAGGACCACGTCGCCCGGCTTGAGCGTGGCCTTCGTGAAGCTCGTCGTCACACCGTAGTAGTCGTTGATGACGCTGCGGTGATTCTGCACCAGCATGCTCGGGACCGGATCGAACTTCGCGGAGAAGTTGAAGAGCGTGAAGGTGCCGAGTGGCTGACGTCGGCCGGGGACGTTGACCTGGTGGCCGTCGATGTCGCTCATCGAGTTCACGAACGGCGAGTGTTCGAGGTGCGCGTCCTTGAATGCGAGCGAGCGCTTCCAGTTCATCCGGGCATCGGCATCGGGATCCATCGGTGAGCCATCGGAGAACTCTCCCGCGATGTCGACGTCGTGCCCCGCGATCGCGAGCTCCAGCGTTTCCGTCGCGCCACACATGGCGAAGAGGAAACCACCGCGCTCCACAAACGCACGGATGCGCTCGGCCACGTCCTTCTTGAGTCCCGGCACGCTGGCATAGCCGAGCTTCTTCGCGACGGCGGCATTCTTGGCGACCATGTCGCGAAACCAGGGTGCGTCGCGATAGCCGAGCTGGAACTTGTTGAACTGGCCGGTGAAGTCCTCGTGGTGCAGGTGCAGCCAGTCGAACTTCGTGAGGTCGCCCGCCTCGACCTGCTCGTCGTAGATCGGCGTGAACTCGATGCCCGCGTACTTGAGCGCGAGCGTCACGGCGTCGTCCCATGGCTGTGCATCGGCCGGCGTGTAAACGGCAATGCGCGGCGATTTCTCCAGGGGAACGCTCTCCATGTTACCGCTTGCCATTTCCTTGCGAAGGGCGGCGAGCTGCGCGTCGTTCACGGATTCGGTCGCGATCCCATCCAGTGCCGCGCGGCGGCGCAGCTCCGGTGCATCGGGAAGGAGGAAGGATCCACCGCGATAGTTGAGCAGCCATTCCGCCGGCACGCCGGTCTTCATGGCGTTGTAGGTCAGGCCATAAGCCTTCAGGTGGTTGGTCTGCGCATCGTCCATCGGGATGAGGAGGCGCTGCGCGCTCACCACGAATGGTGCGAGGAGCAGCGCGGCCATTGAAAGCTTGATCGAACGAATGAATGACGTCATCAACCGGGAGGAACTGCGCCGCGCGCCAACTCCAGCTCGCGCCGCGCCTGTGGAAGGAGCGCGCTCTGCGGCGCACTGAGGATGAGATGCTCGAGATGTGCGGTAGCTGAAGCGATATCGCCGCGCCGACGTAGTACGCGCGACCATTCCAGCTCACTCTCCACCGCTTCGGGACTTGCCGGATACTCGGCGACGATGCGCTGCCAGATGGGAATGGCACGGTCGGGCGCGGAGGCAGCAAGTCGCGCAGCGATGAGCAGCAACGCCGGTGCGACTTCGACATGCTCCGCTGCAGCAGCAACGAAACGTGTCGAGGCACCCGCACTGTCGCCGCGCGCGAGCGTCAGGAACGCGTCGCCAAGCATCGGCGCGGTGTCGCCTTGCGCCCGCGTGACGATGCCCATTGCCTGCGCGAGCTCCACGCTCCCGGATCGCGAGCCGTGCAGCAGCGTGCGCGCGGCGCCAAGCCGACCTTCGTAGAGTGCCAGCCATCCCGCGGCTTCGCTGGAATCCGCTTCCGGTCCTGCGGCGCGAATCGAGGCGCGCGCGCGGGTGAGGTCTCCGGATCGTACCCACGCCATCGCCACCAGCTGTGCGAGCCGCATCCGTTGCGCCGGTACGATGAAACGATCGAAGCGCGCGACGAGCGCATCGGCATCAGCGCCGCGGCCGAGCGCCACGAGTGCCGCCACGTGTACCGGCACCACCTCCCTGGCGGTTCGCACTGAATCTTTCTCTAAAGCAGGCAGCGGGAGGATCGTGAACACTTCGGACGGCACTCCTGCATGAAGGGCCGCGGACGCAGCCTGAAGTGCTAGCGCAGGCGTTCTCCGCACGCCGAGCGCCGCGACCAGCGCCTCATGTGCGATGGACCACTGCTCTTCGGACACGGCACGCTCGCCGAACTCCTCCCACATCGTGGCCGCCGTGGTGTCCGCCTTCAGCGACCGAAGGGCTTCCCACGCCTCGCGGGGGCGACCCCACGTGAGCTCGAGCTCCGCCAGCGCGCGCCGCGAGCCCGCGTCCGTGGGAAGCGCGCTGAGCGC
>JALYVY010000430.1 GCA_030852985.1 Gemmatimonadota bacterium
CGTCTGCACTCACCCGCCGTCTCATGCGCGAGCTCTCGAAGTCCAAGCCCGGCGACGAAGTGGAGCTCAAGGTCTACCGCGACGGACGGACCCAGACGGTCAAGGTGAAGACGGCAGACTCCGATGTGCTGTTCGCCCGCAGCGACTTCGTGCGAACCACGCGCGCTGACATGGATAACAGGGCCGCCCTCGGATTCGGGCTCGGCAGCACGGGCAGCCGTCGCGATTCACTCGGCGTGCTGGTGATGAGCGTGTCAGACTCTTCACCCGCGGCCAGGGCCGGATTGGAGGAAGGGAATCGCATCGCGGCGATCAATGGCGTGAACCTGCGTGTCGCGCGGGAGGACTCGGGCGATCGTTCGCTCGGCAGCCTCAAGGCGCAACGTCTGCAACACGAGATCGCCGCGCTCAAGCCTGGCGACAAGTTGACGCTGAAGGTGTACTCGAATGGCCAGTTCCGCGACGTGACGGTGAAGGCAGTGCGCGCTGGCGACCTGCCACGATCGAGCTCGACCTTCTTTTACGATGGCATGTTTGGCGAGATGCCGATGATGCCAGCCATGCCCGCCATGCCGCAGATGCCAAGCACGCCGATGGTCCCGATGGCGCCAATGCCGGCATTCGAGCGGATGCAGATGATCTCACCAAGGGCTCTTGACGAGATGCGCGTGCAGATGACGCCGGAGATTCGGCGCAGCCTGGACGGCGTCCGCATGCAGTTGCAGAACATCCGTCCACAGATCGAGCGTTCGTTGCAGGCGCTGCCACGGATGCGCAGTGCCAGTGTGATCGTCTGAGCCGCATCAGTTGGGAAGGTCAAAACTCGATCTGCGCGCCTAGTTCGATCACCCGGTTGGGCGGAATCTGGAAGAACTCCGTCGCCGAGCGGGCGTTGCGCGACATCAGTGCGAAGAGGCTCTTCCTCCACCGCGACATCTTCGACTTTCCCGTAAGCACCAGTCGCTCTCGTCCCAGGTAGTACGACGTGTCCATCTTTGGCACGGGGACACCCTCGGCCGCCGCGCGAGCCAGCAGCTCCGGAATGTTCGGCGACTGCATGAAACCGTACGTCGCCACCATGCGGTAGAAGCCCGAGCCCATCTTCTCGAGCGTGAGCATGTGCTCGCCCAATACCTCGGGGATGCCGCGCGTCTGCACGCTGAGCAGCACCACCGTCTCGTGCAGCATCTTGTTGTGCTTCAAGTGGTGCAACAGTACCACCGGCACGCCGTCGGAGTTCGAGGTCATGAAGATCGCCGTGCCGCGCACGCGGAGGGGCGGTGTCTTCTCGATGCTCGTGAGGAACGTCGCCAGCGGCAGCGCGCCGGCTTCCTGGATTTCCTGCAGCTGCATGCGTCCGCGTTTCCAGGTGCTCATCAGCGTGTAGACGCCCACGGCCATCACGAGCGGGACCCAACCTCCGTGCTCGATCTTGATGACGTTCGCCAGGAGAAAGCTGAGGTCGATGAGCAGGAACAGCACGGTGATTATCCCGACATGCAGCTTGGACCAATTCCACCTGGAGCGGGCCACCACGGCAAAGAGAATCGAGGTGATCGCCATGGTACCGGTGACAGCAATGCCGTACGCCGCGCTGAGTGCGCTGGAGCTCCTGAAGCCGAGGACCAGCAGGAGGCAACCGACCATCAGCGCCTTGTTCACCTCGGGAATGTAGATCTGCCCGGCCTCCTCCTTCGAGGTATGGATGATCTGCATGCGCGGCGAGTAGCCGAGCTGGATGCTCTGCTGCGTCAGCGAGAACGCGCCGGAGATGAGTGCCTGCGACGCGACGACTGCCGCGGCCGTGGCGATGATCAGCAACGGCCACTGAAATGCCGCTGGAGCAAGCAGGTAGAAGGGGTTGCTCGCGGCCGCGGGCGTGCGGAGCAACAGGGCGCCCTGGCCGAAGTAATTGAGCAGCAGCGCGGGAAGCACCACCACAAACCATGCGATGCGAATGGGACGTTTCCCGAAGTGTCCCATGTCGGCATAGAGCGCCTCGCCTCCGGTCACGCACAGGACGACGGCGCCAAGCGTGAGAAATCCCGCGACGCCGTGCACAGCGAAGAACTGGAGTCCGTGCCATGGGTTCGCTGCGGCAAGGACGGCGGGCGACGCGATAACGGATCGCACACCAAGCACCGCGATCGTCACGAACCAGACGAGCATCATGGGCCCGAAAGCGGTACCGACTCGCGCCGTACCGTAACGCTGCACCATGAAGAGCCCGAACAGGATGACGAGCGTGATCGGGACGACGACGTGCGCGAGCGCAGGTGTTCCCACCTCGAGGCCTTCCACGGCGCCGAGCACGGAGATGGCCGGTGTGATGACGCCGTCGCCATAGAGGAGCGCAGCGCCGAAC
>JALYVY010000431.1 GCA_030852985.1 Gemmatimonadota bacterium
TTGGAGCCGAGGCAACGTGGACGGATCGCAACACCTTGGATATCGAAGCCCGGGAGCTCCGGCCGGCGGGGCTGGATGCCGTGCTCTGCGCCAAAATCCGGGCGTCGATACTGCTAGCGGCTCCGCTCCTCGCACGCTGTGGAGCTGCCACACTTCCCGCTCCTGGCGGCGACGTCATCGGCCGGCGCCGGCTCGACACGCACTTCCTCGCGATGACACAGCTCGGCGTCGACGTCGTCGAAAGCGACGGCTACGTCATGAAGACGGACCGGCTAATCGGCGCGGATGTGTTCCTGGACGAGCCGAGCGTCACCGGCACCGAGAACGCGCTAATCCTTGCCGCTGCAGCGGAGGGAACGACAATCCTGCGCAATGCCGCCAGCGAGCCGCACGTCCAGGACCTCGCCCGTTTCCTCGTAACTCTCGGCGCACGCATCGACGGCATCGGAACCAATACCGTGACTGTCAAAGGCTCCGGCTCGCTCGGTCAGACTTCGGTCACGCACCGCATCGGCCCCGACCACATCGAAGTCGCATCATTCATTGGGCTGGCGGCCGTGACAAAATCAGAGCTGCGCGTGCAGGACGCCGGCGTCGAGCACCTTCGGTCCACGCTCATGGGATTTGAGCGGCTCGGAATCAAGTGCCGTATCGAGGGTGATGATCTCGTGATTCCGGCGGAGCAGGAATTGCGCGTGCAGAAGGACATTGGCGGCCACATACCCAAGCTGGAGGATCAGCCATGGCCCGCGTTTCCGGCGGATACCATGTCGATCGCGATTGTGGCCGCGACGCAGTGTGACGGCGTGATTCTCGTGCACGAGAAGATGTTCGAGTCGCGCCTGTTTTTCGTGGACCGGCTCATCGGAATGGGCGCGAACATCGTGTTGTGTGATCCCCACCGGTGCATCGTGAGCGGCCCCAGCGCGCTTCGCGGATCGACGATGGATTCGCCCGACATTCGAGCGGGTATGGCGATGCTCATCGCCGCGATGTGCGCGACCGGGAGAAGCACGATCAACAACGTCACCCAGATCGAGCGCGGCTACGAGCGCATTGACGAGCGACTCAACGCGCTCGGCGCGAACATCAGCCGCGTGGACAACCGCAGGCACTAGGGCACCTTGCAGACTCCGGTCGAGCTGGTACCCGATTTCGACGAACTGGGGGTTCTCGCATTCACGACCACCCGGGCCGCCGGTACTTTCGGCCTGTCGGGCGCCGACCCGGTGGGCGAGGTGCTCGGACGCTGGACCGCACTGTTAGCCGACGCGGGAGCACGAGGCATCTGCGTCGCACCCCAGATTCATGGTGATACAGTCCTGCCGCACGTGATTCCGTGGGACGGTTTTCTGCGGACGCGGCCCGCGGACGGCCACGCCACGCAGGAGCGCGGGCTCGCGCTCGCCGTGACGGTGGCCGATTGCGCGCCTGTCTTCATCGCGCATCCGTCGGGCGCGGTTGCACTCGCCCACTCGGGCTGGCGCGGCACTGAAGCGCGGATCGTCGACCAGGCCATCCGCGTCCTCGGTGTGGCCGGCCTTGCGCCCGACGAGCTCGTAGTCCACATCGGTCCGGCCATTTGCGGGCGCTGCTACGAGGTCTCCGCTGACGTCAGAGCCCGGCTCACCGCCGAAACCTCCAACCGGCCCGGCAACGTGGACATCCGCTCCCTCATCGCGGAACACGCCGCCGCAGCGGGCGTGTCACGTATTTCCGTGTCCGGCAGCTGCACGCGATGCGACAACGACAGCTTCTATTCCCACCGGGCAGGCGACGCGGGTAGGCAGATCGCCGTCATCGTTGCAAAACAATAGTTTACAAGATATATTTCCAGGTTCCCATTGAATATCCCGTCCACCCTTTTACCCAGCACATGCCCGAGACAGAAACCCTAACCGGCACGACCGACCACGCGCTTACCGCGCGCGAGAAGCGCGACATGCAGCGCGCTCAGCTTCGGCCGCTTGCCAACCTTCGCCCCGAGCTCTACGACGAAGACGACTACTCGACCGACGCACTCGAAGCCATGATGGCGATGTACAACGGAACCATGGCGTCGATCGAGGAGGGCGAGATCGTCAAGTCTCGCGTTCTCGACATTCGCGACAACATGGTCGTCCTCGACATCGGCTTCAAGTCCGAGGGAACGATTCCTCTCGAAGAGTTCAAGGACATGCCGGAGTTGAAGCCCGGCGACGAAGTCGAAGTTCTCCTCGAGCACCTCGAGGACATGGAAGGATCCGTCGTCCTTTCCAAGAAGAAGGCCGACTTCATGCGCGTCTGGGAGCGCATTCGCGTCGCGTACGAGAGCGATCAGCCGGTGGCCGGCATTCTCACCAAGAAGATCAAGGGCGG
>JALYVY010000206.1 GCA_030852985.1 Gemmatimonadota bacterium
TCACAACAAAGAGGATCACTAGCAGGGCAAAGGGACTGAGTCCGAAGGAGCCCCGTGACCTCCCCTGCGCTGCCGGCTGGCGCACCACTGGTGCCTGAAACGCCGTGTCCAGCGCGACGTTGAACTCCTGCGCGAAGCGCTGCGCCACGCGCAGCGTGATCAGCTCGAGCGCACCGCTGTAATCCTTCTGCTGGAACAGGGGCGTTGCCTCACGACAGATCTCACCCGCCGTGGCGTCGGTGAGGTAGCCTTCCGCACCCTGACCAACCTCGATGCGACACCGGCCGGCCTTGTCTGCCGCTGTCTCCTTCGGTACGACGAGGATTACAACGCCCGCGTTGCGCGACTTGTCGCCGATGTCCGCGAGGTTGCCCACCTTCCACTGCCGCCCGATCTCCCGCGCGACGTCGGCCTTGTCGCGATCGCCGATGTCTGCCAGCGTGACGACGGCGATCTCCCCCTTCGTCTTGTCGCGTACGTCCTGCGCGATCTGCTCGATGCGCGCCGCGGACGCCGGTGTGAGCACTTGGGCGAAGTCGTTCACCAGCCCCTGTGGAGCTGGGATCTGCGGGCCGCCCTGTAGCAGCGCCACGACCGCAAGGACGGCGCTGCGAAGCGCGAGTGAGTATGGCATCGGTACGGAGAAGGGTTCGTTCAAGCGATAATATGGCAGACGGCGGGCCAGCGGCACAGGTCGCCGACGGCACTCCGCCGCGGTTAGCTTTCAGCGACATCACACCTCCTCCAGCTCACCGTCCATGCCGCGCTTCGTTTCCCTTCGCTCTCTCGGTGCCGTGCTGCTCGTTGCGGCGAGTGCCTGCGCCAAGACCGACGCGTCATCTACGCAGAAAACAGCCGCGTCCAGCGGCGACGTGTCGGCGAACGCCAAGCCCGCAACGGCGACACCAGTTGCGGCAGCCGGCACGCCCGGATCACCGACCGATTCGATCAGCACCATGGCCGATGCGGGACGCATCCGCGGCGACGCCGCGGCGCCCATCTGGCTCATCGAGGTCAGCGACTTCCAGTGCCCATACTGCAAGCGCTGGCACGACGAGTCGTACCAGGCGATCGACCGCGAGTTCGTAAAGACGGGCAAGGTTCGCCTCGCGTTCCTCAACTTCCCGATTCCGTCGCTGCACCCGAACGCGATCGCCGCGTCCGAGGCCGCCATGTGCGCTTCGGTGCAGGGCAAGTTCTGGGAGATGCACGAGTCGCTCTTCAACTCGCAGGACAGCTGGGACAAGCTGAGCAATCCGATGCCGGCGTTCGACTCGCTGTCGCGCGCGGCAGGCGTGGACAGCAACCGGTGGCGTTACTGCGTGACATCGCACGCCTCGCTCGCCCTCATCAACGCCGACCGCGACCGGCTGGGTACGCGCGGTGTTCAGTCCACCCCGACGTTCTACGTCGGCGACGAGCAGATCCTCGGCGCGCAGCCCACCGACAGCTTCCGGGTCGTCATCAAGCGACAGATCGCCAAGGCCGCGGGCGGGCATTGATCCGGCCGCGACCGCAGTAGCGTGAACGGCGCCCTTCGCGCCGGCTATGCGGGCGCGGCGCAATTCGCCCGCGCCCTTGCTGCGATTGCCCCGTCGAGCCGGAACAAGCTGGTCGAGACATTCGCTTTACGCCGCGGCGTGGTCGCGCGGTTCGAGCGGTTCCATCGTGATGCGTCCCGACCCTTGCTGTGGATGCACGCGCCGAGTGTCGGCGAAGGGTTGCAAGCGCGTCCGGTCCTCGAGCTGGCCCGGTTCCGCGACCCTGCGCTGCAGCTCACCTACACCTACTTCTCGCCGAGTGCACAAGCCTTCGCCGACCAGCTGGCGGTGGATTTTCAGGATGTGTTGCCCTTCGATCATGCGGGCGATATGCGGCGTGTCCTTGCCGCACTCGCCCCCACGGCGCTGGTCTTCAGCAAGGTCGACATCTGGCCTATGCTCGCCCGTGAGGCAAGAGCGCGGGGCACTCGGCTCGGCTTGATCAGTGCGACGATGTCGCGCGGATCATCGCGCCAGTCGGGTCTCGCCGTCGCGCTGTTGCGCGACGCGTATGCACGCATCGATCGCGTAGGCGCGATCAGCGCCGAGGATGCCGACCGGCTCGTCGCGCTTGGCGTTCCGGCGTCACGCATCTCCGTCACCGGCGACACGCGGTACGATCAGGTGTGGGCGCGCGCGCATGGCGGCGATGGAGCAAGGAGCGCGTTTGGCGTGCTTTCGAGTGACCGTCCCACTCTGGTGGCGGGCTCCACCTGGCCGTCCGACGAGACAGTGCTCCTTCCCGCATGGACGCGGTTGCGCACCCGACTGAATGACGCCCGGCTGATCATTGCTCCTCATGAGCCTACGCCGCAGCATGTCGCCGATGTGGAGCGGTGGGCGGCCGGAGCCGGCCTGCGTTGGTCGCGACTAGGCGACGCCACAGCCGATGCTGATGTGATCATCGTTGACCGCGTCGGCGTGCTTGGCGACCTGTATTCGCTGGCCAGTGTGGCATATGTGGGCGGTGCGTTTCACACCGCGGGGCTGCATTCGGTGCTGGAGCCAGCGGCCTTCGGAGTGCCCGTGATCTTTGGACCGCGCTATACGAACAGTCGCGATGCGGTGCTACTGCGCGACGAGGACGCAGCGCTGAGCGTCTCGGATGTCGACACGCTCGTGTCGGCACTGACGCGTTGGTTGGGATCGGCGCCTGAGGGAAGGGCAGCGGGCGATGCAGCGGCGCGCGTGGTGCATCGCGGGCTCGGTGCGGCCGAGCGCTCGTATGCGCTGGTTAAGGACCTGCTTGCCTAGCGCGGGCTCCCCCTTCCCGGGTAGGCAAGCCGCCGCGCGCATCGCAATGTTTAGAACAAACGCAAGAGCCATTAAACCACGGAGGACACAGAGAGCACGGAGGAAGGCGGAAACATCGTAGGCCTCCGTGTCCTCTGTGGTAAATCTTTTGGTTTAATTTCGCGGCCGACGACCGGGCTGGTCGCGGAGCAAGAATCCGGAGCTACAGACTCGCCGCCGCTGACTCCACGATCGGCGAGGACGCGCTTTGCGGACGATGCAGGAAGAACCCCTGCACCAGGTGTACTCCCAGGTCCTGCACCGTCTTGAACTCCTCGGCGCGCTCGACACCCTCCGCGATCACCATGGCGCCGTGATCATTCGCGAAGCGCACCATCGTCTGCACCAGGTTCTGCTTGATGAAGTTCGAGTCGATCGAGTTGATCAGTGAGATGTCGAGCTTGATGAAATCGGGCTCGAGGTTCGCGATCGACCCGAGACCCGCGTAGCCGCTGCCCGCATCGTCGACGGCGAAACGGAATCCTCGCTCCCGGAAGGCCTTCAGGCGTCCGCGGAATTTCGGATAGTCCTTGATCGCGGTGCGCTCCGTGATCTCGATAACGACGCGCGATGGTTCCGACACTTCGTCCTCGTTGAACATCGGATCCGCGAAGTCGTGCGGATCGACGTTGAGGAAGAGGAGCTGGTCCCCTTCGAGCCGCGTGCTCATGCCCTCGAGGGCCCGCTCGCGGCAGAGTCGGCTCAACTCCCAGATGAGGTCCGCCTCGGCGGCGACGTCGAACATCACCTCGGGGCTGCGGAGCGTGCGGAGCGTACCGCGCGCCAGGGCCTCGTAGCCGAAGATCTCGCGCGTGGATGCCACCACGATCGGATGGTAGTCGACGTAGACGCCCCGATCGCGAATGGCGGTTTTCAGGTCGGCAACCCGGCGACCGCGCTCTCGCTGCTCGAGCGAGCGCGAGGCGTTCTGTGCCTCGCGGATTCCACGATAGATCACCCGCTCGAGGCGAATCTTCGGATTGTAGTGCAGATGCGCGCGCCCGACGTAGATGTCGAACAGTGCGGCGATGTCCTCGCCGTGGGCGGCCTCGATCTGGGCCGCCACGTAGAGCTGGAGTCGCGACACCATTTCGGTGATCTCACCGTCAGTTGCCGCGGCCACGCCGTTCGCGGGGACGTGGAAGAAGATGAAGTCATCGTCATTGCTGAAGCTCACCATCACGCGCGACGCGCGAAGCTCATCGTCGTCCAGAAAGCCGCGCACCGCGCTCGCGGTGGTCTCCAGTACGGCGTCCAGCTTCTCCCATCCGTAGATCTCCTCAATTTTCGAGTAGCGCACGAAGTTGAGGTAGAGCACCACGAGCTCACCGCGCTCCTTGATGATCTGCCGCGACCGCTCGATCACCACAGGCAGCGTTGGCAGCCCCGTCAGCGAGTCGTGCAGCATGCTCTCGAGCTCCGTCTTGTCCGCGCGCTCCTCAGCCGCCACGCCGGCGGCCGCCGCTCGGGCAACGGCAGACCAGGTTCGCGCGGCGATTTCCTGGGGCGTGCCCGGCAGGAGGTACCACTCTTCCGCCTTCAATTCAACGGCGCGGCGCCGACCCGCCTCATCGGCGCACCCGACGACGACCGGAAGTCCTCGCGCGTGGGCGCCCTCGATGCTCTCTCGTAGGTCGCCGGGACGGCTTGTCGAGACGAGCAGGGCGCGCACCCCGGGCTCAGCCAGCGCGTGCGAGAGCTCGTCGTGCGTCCGGCACTGGGCGGTCCACCCATCGAGCAACGCCACGGCGGCGTCAATCGCGGGGTCGTCCGAATCCGTCAGCAGTATTGAGTCGGTCACTCCGACAACCTTTGCGGCACGCGCGGGCGAGCGTCAGCTCGCGACGCGCATCTGCTCGAGGTTTCGCTGCACGGTCTTGGCCAGCGTCGGAAGATCAAAAGGCTTCTCCACGTAATCGTCAGCGCCAAGCTGCATCGCCTCGCGTTTGTCGTCCCAGGCATCGAGTGCCGTGACCATGATGATGCGAACCGTCTTTCCCAGCACGGGGTTCTGCTTCATGAGGCGGCAGACCTCCCACCCATCCCGACCGGGCATCATCACATCGAGAAGCACGAGTGCCGGGCGAACGGTTTCGAAGAGAGCTAGCGCTTCGTCCCCGTCATGCGCAACCGTGATCGGATAGCCGCGGATCTCCAGATACTGCCGGATGATCTCCGCGTTGTCATGGTTATCGTCTACCACCAGGATAGCTGGCAGTCCCGCTTCGGTCGTCGGCACTGAATATTCTCAAGCCTCCAGACAGGGCGGCACCTCTTTGGCGCCGACGCTCATCAAGAAGGCAAGTCAGGGGCCAGTTCCACCGACAGGGCGATACCAAGTCGACGCTCAAATCATCGTCGCACAGTCACTTCGCGCGCTCCTGGGGGGACGGGAGTGCGCGTTTGCACGCCTCCGGCCCATCGTACCCAGACTTCAGTCGGTATACCCGGCGTACCAAACACCTGAACCGCCCCGTTCTGGGACCAGTATCCCGACCCCGCTTGCACCTCCCGGACCGGGCCCATCCGCGCACCATAGACAACGCGAACCTGCGCGCCGATGCCGGTGGGATTGCCCGCGGCGCCACGAAGGCGCACACGAAGACCGGGCTTGGCGAGCTTGTTCCGGAAAAGGCGCGTGGCCTGGGCGTTCTGCGAGATGGCCAGGTCCAGTCGACCATCGCCATCGAAGTCCGCGTATGCCGCGCCACGCTGGTCGCCGTATACCTCGATTCCAGACGCTTGCCCGCGCAGCGGTGTCAGCCCTCCCTTTCCATCCCCACGCAGCAGGAGCCCCCGGCCCGCATCGTATCGTGGCAAGCCCACCGCGGTCGCAGAGAAATTCTGGCCGAGGTAGACGTCCTCGTTGCCGTCTCCGTCGAAGTCCGCAATGCCGACGTAGAACGCGGGGGCGAACTGCGACTCCGCGGGAAGCGCGATCGCTTCGAAATGATCGCCGCGATTCAGGAAGAGCGTGTGGCTCAACGTGACGATTTCCGTTCGCTGCACCTTCTTCATCGCCGAGCCGAGTATCCGTTCGACGGTGGCGTCGGCATATTCGCCGAACGTCCTGATGCGCGTCGCAAGATCCGGAAGAACGACACGCATGCGCTGATAACCGTTCAGCGGCGCGAGTCCATGCACATGCGCATCCTCACGCGCCTGGATGATTTCCTCCTCGCCCACTGGGCCGAACGGACCGTGCAGCATGACGAGCGGATGAGCGCTGTCGGCCGACGCAGATGTGTTGCGTCCCCAGCTGGTGGCGATGAAGTCCAGCCGCCCGTCGCCGTCGAGATCACCCGCCGCAACACCGTTCCAGCGACTGGTCAATCGGTCCAGCCCCCACGACGCCGGTGCGCGCACGAAGCGTCCACCCTGGTTCAACAGCAACACGACGGAGCCCCACTCGCGCGCGAGGACCAGGTCCGGCTTGCCGTCGCCGTTCACGTCCAAGAACATCGCGCTCGACACCAACCCGATGTCCTGCAACACGGCCGACGCCGCGGAGTCGAGCACGAACGTGCCGCCGACATTTCGAAAGAGCTCCGAGGAGGCAGCGGCCGGATACCGCCCAGGAATTGCGCGCCCACCCACGAACAGGTCGAGGGCTCCGTCGCCGTCGTAATCGCCGAGCGCCATGGGGCCCGTGGCCGACCTCTGCGAGGGTACCAGCGGTTCTGCCGCCGCGCTCACCCCCGCGCGTCCAGCGGACACGCGCACAACCGACGGAGCACTCGGCGCTGCCCCCTCCCAACTCGACACGCCGACAAGCAGGTCCGTGCCCTTATCGGTGGCCATGCCAAGTATCGTCGTAAAATCCGCCGGCGCGAGCGGTCCAGACGCGCGCTGCGCAACCAGCCGGCCTCCCTCGTTGTGGAAGACGCCGAGCCGTCCCCCCTTCCCCGTACCGACGATGAGATCCTCTCGTCCGTCGCCATCGTAGTCGAACCACGCGACGCCTGGCCCGAGCTGCGACAATGAGTTGGGGAGCAGGAATTGTCGCGCCCAATCGTCGAAGGGCGGATCGACGTGGGTATGTCCTCCGAGTTCTGCCGTCACGTCTTCGAAGAGCGGTTCTTCCTTCGGAGCGGAACTCGTCGGTGACGTCGCTTGGCTTCGCCCCTGGGTGACCTCATAGAGGCGATTCGCGCGCACGTGGTCGATGGTCGTCCGCTGGCCGTCGCGCCAGTCGATAACCAGTGTTGCGCTATCGGACTTTCCCATCGCGAACGACGCCTCGTAATCGCTGTGCGAGAGGTACAGTCCCCCCACCTGCACCTCGCGTTGCTGCGCGGGCACGGCTCCGCCGAGCAGACGGATTTTCGCGCCGACGGCCTTCGTGTTTGGCGCCAGTCCATTCAAGCGCACGGCGACGCGTTTCGCGGATGCATCGTTCCGAAGCACCAGTGCGGGAGCGCCAAGACGGTTGACCACGACATCGAGATCGCCGTCGCCGTCGAGATCGGCGGTGGCGAGCGCATGCGAGATGTCTTCCTCTGTGCCGAATCGCCACGTCGCGCTGGCGTCCTCGAAGGTGAGGTCGCCGCGATTCCTGAACGCCACGTTCTTGAGTGGCAACTTCGGATAGGCCCATCGCTCGCGCTGCCACTGCACCGGTGAAACGCCGCTCTGGATGTGCTCCTGGGTATCGGCGTCCATGATGTCCCACGGATGGCCATTTGCGATGAGGATGTCCTGCCATCCGTCGAGATCGACATCCATGAAGAGTGTCGACCATGACCAACCGCTCGCCTGCACACCCGCGAACTGCCCGATCTCGGCGAAGGTTCCATCGCCTCGGTTGAGGAAGAGCGTATTCCGTTGCTGTTGAAGCTGCGTCTCCAGGTCGCCTGGCTTCTTCGGCAGCGCGGTATGCGTGGGCATCTGCGTCTTCAAGCGGCGCGAGTCATTGCCCAGCATGTCCGTCACGAACAGGTCGGGCAGGCCGTCACCATTCACGTCGGCGACATCGACACCCATCGAGGCGTTGCTCGTCTGACGCTGCGCCGTCCAGCTCGCGAGGCGGAAACTTCCATGGCCGTCGTTGAACCACAGCTGGTCATTGTCCTCGAAATCGTTGGCGACGTAAAGATCGGGCGCGCCGTCGCCATTCAGGTCGACGAACTTTGCGCCAAGGCCGAACGACTGCGGCTCCTCGGCAAGCGTCTTTCCAGTGGCGTCGTGGAATCGATCCGACGTCAGCGGAACGCGTGTGAAGTGACCATTGGTGTTGAGGTAGAAGTCGTCGGGCTCGCCAATCATCGACAGGTTGAGGCCACCCATGTCCGGACGCATGACGAGCTTGAAGTCCTTCTGGTGCTCGGGCACGACTTCGTATCGATCGCCCACCTTGCGCACGAGACGACTCTGCGCGCGATCCTGCGGAGGAATGGTGTCGACCGGACTGTACGGTTTGTAGTTCGCGACGTAGAGGTCGAGCGTTCCATTCCCGTCGACGTCGGCCATGGTGATCGCACTGCCACCACGCCCCGCGGTATCGAGCCCGAGATCGCGATGCTCGGCGAACACACCCCTCCCATCGT
>JALYVY010000432.1 GCA_030852985.1 Gemmatimonadota bacterium
CCGGATTCGTCGTGTAGCGATATACCTGGCCGCAACCGCCGGTCGCCAGTACCGTCGCGTCGGCGATGAATTCGGTCGCCTTGCCGGCCACAGTCGCGCGCACGCCGACACACGCGCCGCCATCCACTATCAAGTCGAGCACGCGCGTCTTCTCGGAGACTCGAATCGATGCCGACGCTCTCACACGTTCGATCAGCGTGCGTGCAACTTCGGCGCCGGTCTGATCCCCGTGCGAGTGTACGATTCGCCTGCGTGAGTGCGCCGCTTCGCGGCCGAGCTGGAGGTTCCCGGATGTATCCCGGTCGAACTGCGCGCCGGCGGTCATGAGCTCGCGCACTCGGTCCGGTCCTTCCTCGACCAGTACTTCGACGGCGGCGGCGTCGCACAGAGCGGCACCGGCGGCAAGCGTGTCGCGTCTGTGCAGATCCGGCGAGTCTCCCGCTCCAAGCGCGGCGGCGATTCCGCCCTGCGCGTACGCGGTCGCGCTATCGAAGAGCGATCGCTTTGTAAGCACGACCACGTCTCCCGATTCCGCTGCACGCCACGCTGTGTGCAGGCCGGCGACTCCGCTTCCCAACACCAGGAACCGGGTGCGTATGCGCTCTGGCATGAACGAAAGGTAGCGGTCTGCCGCATACCACGCGACGCTCCCGCGCGCCCGGCGCCGCCCAGGCGTGCGCCGGCACCGCTCTGATGGGGCGCGCATGACGACGCTTTGCTCGGCTCGCAGCCGTCCGCCCTAACGTGGCGGTCCAATCCCCTCGGAGACGGCGATGAACCCGAAACAAACGCGGACCCAATGTCGTGCCCTTGTCATCCTGGCGCTGGCGATCTCGCCGCAGTTCGGATGCCGCGACACTCCCACAGCTCCCGGCAGCACGTCATCGATCATCGCATCCGAATCGATCAACTCAGCCGGCGACTCCGGATCACCGGAAACGATCTTCCTTGCGCCGCTCGGGCCCCGACACCATCCGCGCGGCATACTGGACACCACTCTCGCACCGAGTGTCTCGATCTGCCGTCTCGACGGCGATGAGTGCAGCGCGGGAATCATGGCGCGCTTCAGGTCGGGCAATGACGCCGACTCCACAACGCGCATTTTGGTCGATCAGCAGGCGTATTCGTTCAGCTGGAATACACGGTCCATCACGGCTGACACGACGATTGCCTACCGGATCACCGCGACGCTGGGTGACACGACCATCGGCTTCACGGATTTCAAAATGGTTGACGATGGCTACTTACCGCCGGCGCTCGACACTGCGCGCTACGCGTTCGTCTCTGCGAGAAACGTGTTGAGGGTGCGATTCCAGATCTTTCTCCCGCCGGTGACGCTGACCGTGATCTCGGAACCTGGCGTGACCGGAGATCTCGTCAGCCAGACGTACACGGTACGCCGTGGCGACCGTGTTGTGTACAACTTTGCAGCCGATTCGGGTTACCGTAACCTCCTTGTCACACTGGACCAGAATCCCATCGCGAAACGAGGCCGAGTATTGATGAACCAGTCGCACGTGCTCGTCGTTTCGGCGGATCGTGAGGCTGCGGTAGCGCCGAGCGACGAGTGGATCCTTCGCGACGCGCGCGCGCTCCTGCAGGCGGCGGACAAACCGCGCTCAGCGCAACGGCTGCTCACTAAACTGGAAGGGATGACGGACACAACCGGTATCCTGGAGCGGCTGCGTCGCGTGGAGCTCACGATCCTTCAGCGTCCATCAGACGCCGCGGCGTTGCCGCAGCTTGACGCGGCGCTTACTGGTCACGTTCTGGAAGCTGGTTCCGGAACGGGAGATTTTGAGCCTGGGAGCGGAGGAGGAGGAGGAGGAGGAGGAGGAGGCGGGATCGCCACGACGGTCCTGGTGCCTCTCAAATCCACTGACGCGCCCACGGGCACACTTGCGGCGGCGAGGACGACGGCGCCGGAGACAGTCACCATCGCCTATGTGAACGGAATTCTCACCACCCCTCTCGGTGCACTGTTCGCGGCGCATCACGTGGCTCTGATCGCACGTGGTGCGCACTGGGGTGCGGCGGTTCCGTACGAGGTCAAGCTCATGTACAACCGAAGCGCCATGGCGAACGAGACGAGCGCCGAAGACCGCTGCGTTCTCGAGCTCGGCATCAAGGGTGACTGGCTCGGGCTCAATTCCCTTCCCGGAGAAGTCGCGCGTTGCCTCGGGAGCACCGAGCCACGAGCACTCGCGATTCTTACGGACTTTCTCGAGGTCGGTACGCAGTACTCGAACGTGCTCAAGCGCGCAATCAGCACTCGGCCATTGGATGTCGATTCGATCGCTACGTTCACCAGCCGCCTGCGCGACAGTGGCCATCATGTTGTCTTCGTCATG
>JALYVY010000207.1 GCA_030852985.1 Gemmatimonadota bacterium
GCTCCATACCGCGCATCGGGTTCAGCCACCACGGTTGCGACGCGCCAGAAGAGATCCTCGGGACTCTCGGTCGCCTTGCCGGTCTTGTCCTTGACGAGGTATCGCTTCTCGAGGACGGTGCGCGCGTTGGTCGAGAGCGTGACGGGACCGGTGGGGGGCTGAACGGGCAGGGGCATGAGGCAACTTCTCCCGGTGGTGATTCTATGTAGTAGGAACCGTGTCGCTCGCCGGCGGCTTGGGGCGGGGGAAGCATGTTAGTCCCGCTCGTGTATCCGCGCCAGTGGTGACGTATCTGCTTGCAATCTAACGACTTGTGGTGCGTCGATCACTTAGTTGAAAATGCATTTAGTAGCACGTTGAAAAAGTCGCGAGCGGGCGTTGGAGTACGTTTGTTTGTGATTCTGGCTGCCTCGCCACCTCATGCGGACGCGCCTAAATCGCTCGTACAAAGGGGGTTACAGAAGCGAATGGTTCGCTTGGTTTCGAGTGTCTATACTCGAGGTCGTTAGCGGGTTGTGTGGGTTTCCTTGCTTGCATTCACGTGTGATCGAGTCTTCCAGATGGATCAACAGCGATTTATCACGGAGGGCACGGAGGCACAGAGGACTGCCTTGCTCTACGACTGCTTTGCTCTACGACTGCTTTGCTCTACGACTGTCTCCGATTGCGGTCCTCCGTGCCCTCCGTGTCCTCCGTGGTAAATCGCTCTTTGATTTAAACGAGCACAGCAACCCAATCGACGCCGAATCGCCCGCGTGACACAAAGATTGTTGAGCTATGCATAATTGCCACTGGCGCGAAGAAAACAAACGAACAATATTCGCCCCCCTCCACCCGCGACGACTGCGGATGGTACGCACCCCTACGACGCCGACTCACCGAGCGCGAGGGCGCGTGGTCTTACTGCGAGACTCGGTGCACGACCGCCGCGATGACGTGGCGTGCATGGTTGCGGCGGTCTGCCTGGACTCGCCGCGGAAACGTCCATTGGAGAACACTCCTTCATGTCGCGTCACATCCCCGCCATTCGCCGCCTGTCCACCGGCGTCGTCGCCGCATCGCTCGTCACGCTCGCCGCCTGCTCGGAGACCAGCACCAACCCAGCAGTCCCGGCGCCGAACCAGATGTCGACGGAAACGCTGTCCCCCGCCCTCACGCGCGACAACAACGAGTTCAACAGCCCTCGGCACGAGTTCCACACGAAGGAGTATTACGCAGCAGCCAACAAGGCGCGCCCCGGCAGCACCGGCATCAGCTATCACGGCGGCACGGTCATCGCCGGTCCGGCCGTCACGAAGGTGGTGTCGATCTACTGGAGCGCCGGGACCATCTACGCGAACCAGTCCACCGGTTCGGGCACCGGCTCCGCAGACGGCACGCTGATCGGCTCCTTCCTCCGCAACCTCGGCGGCTCGCCCTACTTCAACATCAATTCGACGTACTACAACGCGTCGGGCAGCAAGGTGCTGAACCAGGTGCAGTACACGAGCTTCTGGAGCACCGGCAGCACCTGCGCAGGTCCCACCGCGAGCCCGACGGATGCGCAGATGGTCGCGCTCATCTCCTGCGGCCTCAACGCGGGCGCGATCGCGTACGACCCGAACACCGTTTACGCCATCTTCACGGCCAGCGGCATCAACCTTGGCGGCGGCTTCGTCTCGCAGTACTGCGCCTATCACACGCACGGCGCGTCGTCGAAGGGCAACGTGTACTACGCCGCGATGCCGTACAACCAGCAGTACGTGAGCGGCTGCACGTCGCAGTATGCGTCGCCGAATGCGGACGCAGCTGGCAACTCGGAAGTGAACACGCTGGCGCACGAGATCGAAGAGACCACGACGGACGCGATGGGCAACGCCTGGTACGACGGCCGCGGCTATGAGAACGCGGACAAGTGCGCGTGGACGTGGGGCACGGTGCAGACCGCTTCGAATGGCGGCAAGTACAACATGACGCTTGCCGATGGCAAGCAGTATCTCGTCCAGCAGAACTGGGTAAACGCCGGCTCGGGTGGCTGTACGCTGTCGTATTAGGCACGCATCAGCGGTGTGAAGACGGGGTCCGGCGTGGCGCCGGGCCCCGTTTTTTTCGCGGTACTAACGGCGGCCGCAGAAATGCGCTGGCTGCGCCACGCAGAAGACGCTGCAAGAGGCGCCAGAGTCTCAGGCGCGGTGAAGGACCTGCAACTCCAGATACGCGCTCACCGTCTGCGCGATCCGGTCGCGCTCTGCCGGCGTCGTCTCGCGAATCACCTTTGCCGGAACTCCGACGACGAGCGAGTTCGGCGGAATCACCATCCCCTCGCGACACACGGCCCCTGCCCCGACGATGCTGCCACTGCCCACCTGCACGCGGTTGAGCAGGATGGCCCCCATGCCGATGAGGCAATCGTCCGCAACCGTCGCGCCATGCACGATCGCGCGATGTCCGATCGCGACACGAGCGCCAATCGTGCACGGTACGCCCGCGTCGACGTGCACGATGGTGCCGTCCTGGATGTTGGAATCTTCACCGACGATGATGGCATCACTGTCGCCCCGCAGCACCGCCGTGGGCCAGACGCTGACGCGGGCGCCGAGTGTCACGTCGCCAATGATGAGGGCGGCGCCGTGGATAAAGGCGCTCGTCGCAATGGTTGGTGCTTTCACGTTGGCACGGCGGAAAAGCGGAACGGCATTTACCACGGAGGACACAGAGGACACGGAGGACTGCAACGCCTCTTCCTCTCGCTTCCTTCCGGCTGGGCGCCCACGTGGTCGATGAGTCTTGCGACTAGAATGAGAGACCGTACGTCAGGTACAACTGGACAGGGTTGTTCACGAGGTCCCTGCCCGCCGTCGGGATGGCCACGCCCAGACGGATGCCCTGCGGCGTATCCCAATCCAGCACCGCCGCCGACAACACCAACTCCGCGCCGATCGACGCGATCGTACGACCGATGAACGGAGCCTTGGAACACGCGGTGGAAAACAGCAGCTTGTCGGAGCAGGTGGCGGCGGCCGCGTCGACGAACCCGCTCACCGAGGCGCGATCGAAGAAGATGGGTAGCAACCGGTAGCCGCGCCCACCGAGCAACAAGGGCGCGCGGTATTCCACCGTCGCGCCCACGGCACTGGTCCCATACTCCGTCCCCGCGGGAAAGCCGCGGACGCCGAACGTGCGACGTCCCTCGCCAACTGCGTAACCCGGCACGAGTTGAATCGAGGAACCACTCGTCCCGCCGATGGCGAATGACGACGATGTCCGGCTGTCAGCGACACCACCCGCGAGGCGCAGCGCAGCGACGTGATGCGCAAAGCTCCCCAGGTCCATGCTCTTGTATCCGGCCGCCGTGCCCACGAGGCTGGTGGACACCGCGTACTGCGCGGCGCCGACTTGCGTGCGTGCCCGCCCGGTAAGCGCGAGCGCGATGCCATCCTCCGGCGAAATGCTGAGCGACGGACGCTGAAGGTTCGACCACTGTCCGCTGAGAAAGACGCTCGGAAAGGTGTAGCTGCGCCGGTACGCCGGATCGTCGAGTGTACCAAGGAGGGCGCTGGGATCGGACACGAAGCTCCGGCGCTCCAGTCCCGCGCCAGCAGAGACAGCCGAAAAGGTGCGAACGCGCGGCCTCGTAAACGACGCGGCCACCGAGCCGAAGCGAACCTTCCGCAGCAGCGTCCCCGTGGAGCCACCACCTGTGCCGACAATGCTCGCCTCGCGCGTGTAATCCTGAACGAGGCTCAGGTCGACAAACGGCCGGCGGAACCCGGCGTAGCGGTAATTGAAGGTCGCCGTGGGAAAGAAGCCGTTCGTGGGAATGAAGACAGAGGCGTCATAGAGATGACGATAGAGCACATCTCGGCCACTCGTCGTGAAGCCGAGTCGCGTGCCACCGCCCGGTGCGGCTTCGATGTCGGGGTACCAGTAGGTGGGAAGCACGCTACGCCACGCGGAGTAGCGGTGGTAGTCTCCCGGTGCGAGCGGCTGGCTGTCGATGGGCGCGAGCGGTGGGAGCACCACCGGCTTCACCGGCACGTCGGTGAGCCTCGGCGCAACGCCGATGTGGTATCCGTCTGCCCGCAGGTCGACGGCGGCGATGCGCTGTCCGTCGCGGGAGATCTCCGCCGAGTAGAGTCCGGCGTTGTCGCAGTTCGGGTCGGAGGTTGGAGGAGCCGCGCCGGCGACAGCGGTTGGCAGCACCAGCGCTGCAGGCGTGCAGCCAATGAAGGCACGAGTACCTCGCCCGTCGGCTCGCACGAAGGCAACCGTCGGCGTGCCGCCTTCTTCCGTTGTGTAGAGCACCGATGCGCCGTCGGGCGTCCAGCTCGGTGACTCCATGAGGAACGGTCCACGATCGAGCACGCGCGATCCGGTCGAGAGTACATCGAGCACCTCGAGCGAAAATGTTCCGCCGTGGGTTCGGTGCAGCGCGGCGATGCTATTCCCATCGGGCGACCAACGCGGCTCGCTCCACGTCTCGTCAGGATCGGCATCACGAAAGACCCTGAACACCACGCCACCAAGGCCGAGCAGCATCAGGCGCGAGCGGCTGGGTGCAAGCTGGACGGCGATGATGGTGCCGTCGGAGCGGACGTCGGGTTGCACGAGTCGCTGGCCGTCGGTGATACGACGCTGCATGCCGTCGCGCTCGAGGTAGAGGTCGGAGCGTATCTCGCTCTCCGAAACGCGCTCGAGCTGCGAGAAGAGGTAACCGCCGCCTGGGTACGGCACGCTGGGTTCGAGCCCATTGCGACGGCCGATGCGTTCGCGGGTGCCGTCGCGCCCAAGGGTGTAAGCCGCGGAGGTCGAGCGGCCATCATTCGCCGCGTAGACAAGGGCCGAGTCGCCGAGCCAGCGCGGGTCGAGCGCGTAGTAGCCGTGCGTGGTGAGCTCGCGCCACCCGGGCAATGGCGGCTGACGTACGCCGACGCTCTGCTGGATGGAGTCGCGCATCCGGCCGAACGCGGCCTGGAAACTGGTGCCCAGGGTGGTCTTCGCCTCGCGGTCGAGCCAGTACGGGATCAACGCCGAGCTTTGCGCGTCGACGAAGTGCCGAATGGTGCTGTCGCCCTGGTGGCGCGCGAGGTAGTCGACGAACAGTGCGCCGTAGCCGTACGCGCCGTCGCCACCCGGGAACAGCGGCGACCCGAGGCTGAGCGCATCGAGCGTGGGCAACCGGTGCTCGAGGGCGGCGGAGCGTG
Organism: Gemmatimonadota bacterium; assembly: GCA_030852985.1. Taxonomy (GTDB): domain Bacteria; phylum Gemmatimonadota; class Gemmatimonadetes; order Gemmatimonadales; family Gemmatimonadaceae; genus AG11. Next base: position 5,184 of record JALYVY010000207.1, read on the forward strand.
CGTACATTGCAAAACCGGCATCCTTGAGCCGGCCGCCGGGCGTTAGGCGTGACTCGTAGTAGACAGCGAGTCCCTCGGTGAGCCATGACGGTCCGTACGCATTTGGAAACAGCGCCGGCCCTCGACCGAAGATCCGTTGCGCGAGACTCCAGACACCGCCCACGCGATCGAGGTGGAAGATGTGCGTGAGTTCATGCGTAATGACGATGCCGAGCCAGTCTTCGTTCAGTCTTAGGGCGCTGGATTGGATGGGTGGGGTGGCGAAAACGACGATGCGGTTGGTCGGGGTCGGTGTGGCGTAGCCGTTGGAATAATCGGCGTCGTCGGTGACGACGAGGTCGATGGGACCGCGAGGTTCCACAAGCTCCGTCGCCAGTTGCGCGTACGCACGTTCGGCGGCGGCGCCCGCCACGCGTCCCTCACGCTCCAGTCCGACGGGCACGTGCACATGGAAGTGCCTGGTATCGAGCGTGAGGTAGCTGTGGTATGGCGCGGGCTGCGCGTGTGCGGTGGCGCTGCCGATACCGAGCGAGATACCAAACGAGATGCGAAGCGTTAATCGTGCTGAAAAACGGAAGGGCATTTTACCACGGAGGACACAGAGGGCACGGAGGAACTGCAGCGACTCGTGAGCGTGCAGCTCAATAAGGAATGCGCATCAGAAGCAACGGGTTGGCAGCAGGGTGGGTAAGACTCGAACGGAGTTGTCCTCCGTGTCCTCTGTGCCCTCCGTGGTAAACTGCGGTTCCGCCCTTCTCACGGTTAGAGCCGTGCCATCCGTGGGAAACTGCGGTTCCGCCCCTCCCGCTCGAGAGCTGCGCCTTTCGTGGGAAATTGCGGCTCCGTTCTTCCGGTGGTTAGAGCCTGTTTGCCCCAAGCAACCGAAAGTAGTTCTCCAGCCCATCTGCAATGCCGCGCGCATACCGGTCCTGATACTCCGGCGTTCGCAGCGCCGCTTCCTGGTCGGGCATGATGACGAACGCGCCCTCGCAGAGCACCGCGGGATACCACGTGCCACGCACCACCGCGAGGTTGTCGTAGTTCACGCCCAGGTCACGCAGCCCCATCTGGGACACCAGGCCAGCCTGGACTGCACGCGCGAGGGGCTCGCTGTGCGTGCGGAAGAAGTACGTCCCCGAGCCATTGTTGGTGAATGGGTTCACGCCGTCGGGAAAGGCATTCAGGTGTACGGAGACAAATGCATTCGCGTTTGCGCGGCGCGCCATGATCGGCCGGTCGCCGAGACCCACGGGGGCGGCGGTGGTGCGGGTCATCACTACGCGCGCGCCGCGCTCCTCGAGCATGCGCTTGAGTCGCATGCCGACGGCGAGGACTGCCGTCGCTTCATAGAGGCCAGTGGGACCAGTGGCGCCTATGGGTGGATGGCCCGGATCCACGGCAATCGTGAGGCCTTCCAGCGGACGCGCGGCATTGATGGCCGGCCGGCCGCGCAGCTTGAGCACGACCGCATTGTTCTCCCACAACACCAGGTAGCCGTAGGGCGCCGAGCGGAGGTTGATCGTGACGCGGGCGCGGTCGTCGCTGAGCTGGGTCCATTCCACGGTGCGCACGAGCGAGTCGCCGGTGGCGTAGTTGACGATGTCGGTGTTGCCGCGCACGCCATACAGCGTGATGGCGATGGAGCGTTCGCCTTCCTCCACGAAATACGGCGGCCGTGGGCCCACCGGAATGATGACGTCCTCGCCCATGCTGCTGCCGACCACCTTCATGTTGGACATCGTGCGTCGCGGCGCGGTGGTGACTGTGGTTGTCCGTGTGTCGTTGGTGTCGACGTACACGTCGAGGTCGTGGTCGAGACGCACGCGTGCGAACGTGCCCTCGCGCGACACGACGGGAACGACCGTACCCGGGGTGAAGAACCACTTGTACGTGCCACCCGGTGTGGGACGGCCGATGATGGTGACGTCGCTGTCGTCCGCAAAGGATTCGCCGAGCTGCACGAAGCCGATCGGCTCGTTGCCGGTGAGCTGGGTGCGAAGTGAATCGAGGCGCGCGCCCAGTGCGGCAAGCGTGTCCGCGCGCGAAGTGGCGAGGTTTTCCGCCTTGCGCGCCGGCTCTGTCGCTGCGACGGAGACGGTGGGTGCGGGCAGCCGCACCGCCAGCGTTGCGCGAGCCGTGTCGGCGCCGCGCGCGGCCACGAGCTCGTAGCGCGGCGCGTTGGCGAGGAAGATCATGAACGCACCGTTGTTGTAGACGCGCGCTGCCACGCCATTGACCATGAGGCTCGCTCGGCCGCTGCCGACCGTGCCGAACATGAAGTTCGAATCGCGCGACGTGATCTGCTGGTTCGGCGCGGGATACTGGACGCGGACGGCGAGCGGGCCGTCAACGAGCGGGATTGCCGGGAGCGGCGGAGCTGGCGTCGGGAGGGCGGCCGAGGGGGCCGGCGCGGGTGTCGGTGCGGTCGAGGGCGCAGGAGTACCGGCGCTACATGCGAGAGCAGCGACGAGGGGAAACGCGAAGGCGGCGCGAGAGAGCGGCATCTGGGAATGCTAATGTGAGGTGTGCGGGAGGCTGCCGATGCGGCCTGGAAGCAAGTGCAAAATTCGGGCGGAACGTGAGTTGGCGCATGAGTGGGTGCGCGAGATTCGAGGGCGAACGTGGCGCTGCCGGATTGCAACAGCGAAGGGCATTTACCACGGAGGACACAGAGGGCACGGAGGACTGCGCCACTATCTTGGGGTCGGTCGCCGTCAAGAATTCGTTGGAGAGAGGGGGCGTTCTGGATGACTTTTGCTGTCCTCCGTGTCCTCTGTTTCCTCCGTGGTTGATTGCTTTTGTCTTCAGGCAAGCAAAGAGCATCGTGCCGGGACCGCGAAACATCTGCAGCCAGATTCACCTTTCCCGATGACACCCGCCATACCGCGCACTAGTATGGGTGACTGGAACGGGACTGGTACGTTGACGCCCCTGTTTCGGCTTCCGTATATTCGCGCCTCATGCCCGCCCTCGTGAAATCGTGACGCCTCTCGTCTCCTGCGCCTTCTGTGGCCGCGACAACGAGCCGATGTCCCGCTTCTGCATCGACTGTGGAAAGCCGATCTCGGCATCGGCCGCGCGCATCGTGCCCGCCTGTTCCACGGGTGCGGCGCTGGGTGTGAGCGACGCCACGGCTCCCGCCGATGCGGGGGCCTCGGAGGCAGCCCCCGCGCCCGCCCCCGTC
>JALYVY010000433.1 GCA_030852985.1 Gemmatimonadota bacterium
GCATGAGTTAACTCTTTATTTAGCAATCACTTGTCCCGTTGACGTGCACCGTTGGGGATCGGCGTCCACTTCGCGCGTTTCGTGTCTGTTCAAGCTACCTCTTCCCGCTTCGATGTCCGCTTCGCGAGCGTAGCAACTTGCAGATGCCGTCCGTCACGCGGCGACCAGGGGACGTCATGCTTCAAGGATTCGGGCGGCGGGTTAGCGGAAGTCATGGCATCACATTGGATCGGAAACGACCCCGGGTTAGAGAATGATGCCAGCGCGCTGGTGTCGATGGAACTCATTGGAGCTCGCCGGCGCGTAGCCGCTGCGTGGAACTCAGGTGGAAAAGGCCAGTTCGTCCGCGCTGTCGCCGTAGAGGGCGGGCACCGGGACGCCGGTCAGCCGCAGGTACACCGTGAGCTGGCCACGGTGATGGTACCAGTGGTTGAAGAGCGCGGAGCGAAAGAGGGCGCTGCGAGGAATCGTCGCCACCTCAGCGTTGCCGAGGACTATCCGCCACGGTATAGAGAGCCCGGCATCGCCCATCCTGGAGAGCGCCGCCTTCGCATGCGCGACGCTGCGGTCGAGCATGTCGAGCGCATCGGCGACGCTGCCGGCGTCGGGGCGCGACGCCTTGATCTTTTCGTTCGACGTCTTCACGTCGAACACCGGCCAGGTCGACATCTCCACCACGAGTGCGGGAAGCGTCGCTATATGACCCGCCAGTTCCCGCAGCGTCATCGACTTCTCGTGCGGCCGCCAGGTCAGCCGATCTTCCGGGATGCGCGCGAGGGTGCGCCGGGTAGCGGCTGCCTCCTGATCGAGCTCCTGCAGCAGATCCTGTATCGCGGGCATGGTTGGCGCCTCAAGATGAGATTTGGTTGAACCGAATGACTGGCGGCGCGAGACTGCTGCGGTGACAATGCGGACAGCCGCCCACGGATGCGAATGAGGTCAGGAGGCCGATGCGAGATACGCGGGAATGCGCTTCTGGAGCTGCCCCACCCAGCCCTTGCTATTGCCGAGGAACGCCGTCGCGCGCCGAGGCGAGGAGAGCGCGTCGAACCCCGACTCGACGACGCGCAGCAGCGTGCCGCCGTCGGCTGTGCCCTCGAGCGTGAACTCCACCAGCGTGCGCGCCTCTGCCGCGTAGTCGATGCTCCCGTCGAGCGCGTGCGGGTGCCAGCGCCAGGAGAAGCGACGCTCCGGCACCATCTCCTCGATGATGACGTCGAGCATGACGTGTTCGTAGCCCTTGTGCGTGAGGCTCCCCCGCACGCGTGCGCCGGGCGCGATGGTGGCGCTGGTGAGGTCGGCCCCGAACCACGCGCCGAGCTCCGCGGGATCGGTGAGTGCGCGCCATACGCGCGCGGGCGGCTGCGGCAGACGGACCGCTTCGGTGATGCGGTCGGTGTTCTGGTCTGCGGCGTTGGTGGTTGGTGCGATCACGTGGGTCTCCGTGGAGGTCAGTCGTCGCGGCCAAGGTGGCGCTGGAGCGACACGAGCTTGCCGCGCCAGAACCGGCGGTAGGGTTGGAGCCACGCGTCGACCTCGGCGAGCGGCTCCGCGCGCAGGCGGTACACGCGCCGCTGCGCGTCGACACGCGCCTCCACGAGTCTCGCCTGACGCAACACTCGCAGGTGCTTCGACACCGCGGGCTGGGTCATGTCGAGCGCGTCCACCAGCTCGCCGACGGTGTGCTCGTGCTGCAGTAGCAGGTCGAGCACGCGTCGACGACTCGGTTCGGCAAGGATCTCGAAGAGGGTGGCGGTCACGGGGGTTAATATGCTTTTGTGGTTATATGCTTGTCAAGGCACGTGTATCGGCGTCGTAGTGAGTGCCGAGCTTGTCGCGGGTGGGTTTCTGATGAGGCGTGATGGACGCGATAGAGAGGGCAAGCGAAAGGCCCACAACGGGTTGGCGTCATGGGCCTTCGCTCTGTTATCAGTTGCCCCTCCAGGGGTCGAACCTGGACTCTTCTGCTCCAGAGGCAGACGTGTTGCCAGTTACACCAAGGGGCATCGGACGTGCTGGACCAATCTAACCGTCACCCGCCGAATGCGCAGGAGCGAACAAGAAAAAACTCCACGAAGCGGGCCGCGCCAGATGCCCATTTGGTGGAACTCATGTAAAATAGCCGGAGTAGGAAACGCGTTCAACCCCTCCCCCCACCTCGCTGGAGCTGCACCTGACCACGTTCGCCACGCCTGGCCCGTACTCGCCCCCGCGCTTCCAGCGACGCTCTGGTTCGACCCGCCTCACCATTCGACCTTCCGTGCTGTTGCTCCTGACGGTGGCCGGGATCTCCGGCTGCCGGGAGGGCTTCAGCGGCTTCGGCGCCGGGCCGCGCGCACGCGCCAGCGC
>JALYVY010000059.1 GCA_030852985.1 Gemmatimonadota bacterium
GATCTCTCCGTCGTCGTCGAGCGGAAGAACTATCGCGGCCTCTTCATGCCCGGCTACCGCCCCGCGCAGCCGCATTACGCGCCACCGGAAGTCGGGCTGAAGTATGTCGATCACTGTGTCGGCAATGTCGAGCTCGGGAAGATGAACCACTGGGTGGAGTTCTACTCCCATGTCATGGGTTTCCGGAACCTGCTCACCTTCGACGACAAGACCATCAGTACCGAGTACTCGTCGCTGATGTCGAAGGTGATGGCCAATGGCAACGACCGCATCAAGTTCCCGATCAACGAGCCGGCGCAGGGCAAGCGCAAGTCGCAGATCGACGAATACCTCGATGCGTACAAGGGCCCCGGTGTGCAGCACATGGCGCTCGCGACGGACGACATCATCCGCACCGTCACCACGCTGCGCGATCGCGGGGTTGAGTTCCTCAGTGTGCCGACCACGTACTACGACGAGCTGCAGGGCCGCCTGGGCAAGATCGATGAGCCAGTCGCGGAACTGGCGAAGCTCGGCATCCTCGTCGATCGTGATCCGGACGGCTACCTGCTCCAGATCTTCACCAAGCCCGTGCAGGATCGTCCCACTGTCTTTTACGAGATCATCCAGCGCAAGGGAGCAAAGAGCTTCGGCGCGGGAAACTTCAAGGCGCTGTTCGAGGCCATCGAACGCGAGCAGGGCCTGCGCGGCAACCTCTGAACCGCGTCTGACAGTCGGACAGTCTGACTGCCTGACAGCGGGTCAACTGCAGTCTGACAGCTATGCGCTACACGACTACGTCCCGTGGCTTGAATGCAGTGTCGTGTGAATGGTCTGGTGGCAGAAGCGGTGCAGTTACCCGGTTGTGTATCTAGAATAGCTGTCAGACCAGTCAGTTAACCCGCTGTCAGACGAGCCGCCGCGCGAGCGGCGAGCGGGTCAGACTGTCGGACAGTCAGACCCCTTTCGGTGAGGCACATGCCATACTACCACACGCTTGGCCAGATCCCCCGCAAGCGCCACATCGCGTTTCGCAAGCCGGACGGTGGCTTGTACGCCGAGCAGCTCATGGGGCACGAGGGATTCACCGGAACGTCGGCGCTGCTTTACCACGTCTACCCACCGACGACGGTAAAGTCGGTGAAGCGCCTCCGTGAATCGAAGATCGAAGCGGACGACGACAACACGCTCAAGCACCGTCACTTCAGGACGTCGCAGATGACGGCCGGTGGAAGTCCAACACTCGACCGTGTTCCGCTGTTGTTCAACGCCGACGTCGCCATGCTCTACGTCGAGCCCACGGTGGAGGACGAGCACTTCTATCGCAACGCACAGGCGGACGAGGTGGTGTACGTCTCAAAGGGGAAGGGCACACTCGAGACCCAGTTCGGCGACCTGCCGTTCGGCGAAGGCGACTACCTGGTCATTCATCGCGGCATCATGCACCGCTATCGCTTTGATGCGGGCAGCGAGCAGGCGAAGCTCCTCATCATGGAAGGGAAGGGGCACATCCGGCCGCCCAAGCGCTACCGCAATGAGTTTGGGCAGCTCATCGAAGGGGCGCCGTACTCCGAGCGCGACATCCGCATTCCACGCACGTTGCAGACACACGACGAGAAGGGAGACTTCCGCATCATCGTGAAGCAGTACGATGGCCTGAACGAAGTCATTCTCGATCACCATCCCCTCGACGTGATTGGTTGGGACGGGCAGTTCTATCCCTGGGCCTTCAACATCCAGGACTTCGAGCCGATCGTCGGGCGGGTGCATCAGCCGCCGCCCGTGCACCAGACCTTTCAAGGCGACGGATTCGTCGTCTGCTCATTCTGTCCGCGCCCGTTCGATTTCCACCCGCAGGCAATCCCGGCCCCGTACAACCACAGCAACGTGGACTCGGACGAGGTGATCTACTACGCATCGAGTGAGTTCATGAGCCGCAAGGGCATCGAGTTCGGATCCATTACGCATCACCCCGACGGCATTCCGCACGGCCCGCATCCAGGGCGGGCCGAGGCGTCGATGGGCGCGAAAGGGACCGATGAGTATGCGGTCATGATGGACACCTTCCGCCCGTTGAAGATCGCGAAGCCCGCCCTGGCCATCGAAGACCCGGCGTATCACCGGAGTTGGGTTGATGCCCAGCACGAGGCGTTCAACCCACCTACCACATGAGTCCGGTTGCATTCGTGACTTTCGGTACAGACTTTTTGGCGGGAGTACATATATTGGCCCTCCAAGTCGCCCGCCGGTCCCGCTCCCACTTCGTGTAGGACCCGCCTGATGGCGGGAGCGGTCAGGCTGAAGTCCCGCCGAAGCAAGCAGCCATTCGTCTTCCACCCTCGTGATCCGCGGCATGTTGTCGTTCCGCCGAGGACTTCGTTCACCGTCCGGACTGCACCGCCTACTCACGGTAGGCAGCGCGATGGTGCTTGTACTCCTGAGTTGTGGTCGGGAACAGTCGACCGGGCCGCTTCGCGCTGCAGGCGGCGTTGCGCGGGGGCTGAGCTTCAATGCCGTTTTTCCGGCGTCCGCGAGCATGAAGGCGTTCGCGTCCTTCATCGGCTTCGATCGGGTGCGCGTGCTCCTCAAGCACGCCGACGGAAGCGTCGCGCTGGACACGATGGTCGCGTTTCCCGCAAACGCCAATGCCATCACCTTGAGCTTCGACGTCACCCTCGCCCCGGGAACGCCCGCTGCCGGTGAGCTGATGTCGCTCACGCTCGCGTACGTCAATGCGAAGGGCGATACCGTTTTTCGCGGTGGTCCCGCGAGCCTTCGCGCTGCCGCCGCGATCGAGGGTGCGCCGCCGCCGCCCCCGGTTTCCATCGACGTGCGCTACACCGGACCCGGCGCTTCGGCGACCACGCTGCGGATTTCCCCACGCACGCTGACGGTCAACGGGAACGCGCCATTTGCTTTTACAGCGGTCGCGTCGAATGCCGGTGGCACCGCGGTGCCAGACGCACCAATCATCTGGGCGTCGCTGGATTCCACCCTCGCGAGTATTCCACTCGAAACGGCGGGTGCTGGAACGGCGAGCGCAGCGCGCGGTACGGCGCGTATCGTCGCCCAACTCTTCAATGGCGTGATGGATACGGTCACGCTGAATGTCATTCCGTTGCCGACGGGCATCGTCGTCGCCACGGGAGACAATCAGGTCGGCATCATCGGCAAGCCAACACCGCAACCGCTCGCCCTGCCTATCGCGGTCCGTGTTACCGCGGCGGATGGACTGGGCGTGCCCGGCGTGTCGGTCGCGTTCGCGGCGGGCAACGGCGGTTCCATCAACCCGGCAACGGTCGTCACCGACGCCGCGGGTCTCGCGCAGGCCACGTGGAGCCTTGGCATCACCGGGGCCGCGCAGACCGCGACAGCAACGGTAGCCAGCCTGACTGGCTCGTCTGTCACGTTCAACGCCACGGCCGCGAACAAGCCCGCAACGAAGCTGGTAATGAGTAGCGGCCCTGCGGCCAGCGCCGATATCCCGGCCGGCACAGCGACTCCGCTCGTCATCGCCGTCCAGGACGCGGACGGCGATCCCGCCACGACGTATTCTGGCGACGTCACCGTCGCTATCGCAACGAATCCGTCAGCCGGCTCGCTCTCGGGCACCGCGACCGTGGCGGCAGTGGCTGGCGTTGCGTCCTTCCCCTCGATCAGCATTACCACGCCCGGCATCGGCTATGTATTGCAGGCGACATCCGGCACGCTCTCGCCCGTCTCGACGAACGCCTTCAACATTGTCACCGGACCCGCGGCCAGCCTCGTGCTCGTCTCTGGCGGCGGTCAGACCGCCGATGGGGGAGCGACCCTCGCGCCCGTCAAGGTGCTTGTCACGGACGCGAGCGCGAACCCCAGAGCCGGGGTCACCGTTTCCTTTGCGCCCCGAGCAGGATCCGGGACCGTAACGCCGACGAGCGCGGTCACAGGCGCTGATGGTACCGTGGCGACCGTGTGGACGCTGGGTGCAGCGGTCGGCACGCAGACTCTGGTGGCCAGCACCACTGGCGTTGCTGACTTGTCCGTCACGGCCACTGCGACGTTGAGTGGATTGGTTGCCCGAAGCGTCGTGTCGCCGCGCACGGATACGTTGACATCGCTCGGAGCCACAAGCGCCCTGTCGGCGCAGGCCCGCGACAACGGCGACAATGTGGTGGCCGGCAGCTTCAGTTGGGTCAGCCGCAATTCGTCGATTGCCACCGTGAGCTCGGGCGGCGTCGTAACGGCCGTCGCCAATGGTTCGACCTACGTCGTGGCCCTGGAGATCGGGGGCACGCGGGATTCCGCGCTCATGGTCGTCCAGCAGCGCGTCGCCAGCGTGAACATCACGCCGGCATCCCGGTCCCTGTACGTGACGGGGACGTTCACCTACACGGCGCTCGCGGTGGACGGACGCGGCAACGCCATGACGAGCCAGCCCACGTTCACATGGTCGTCCACATCGCCCACGGTGGCGAGCGCTGACGCCGGCACCGGTCTCGTCACGGCCCTGTCGATCGGCTCGACGCAGATTCGCGCGACGGCGGGCGCAACGATCGGCGTGTCGGTGCTCACGGTGCAGTCACCGATCAAGCGCATCCTCGTCAGCTACGATTCGGTCGGCGCCGCGGCGCCGGACACCTTCACGATGACGGCGCTGGGACTGCGCCGAGCGTATCGCGCCGTTGCGCGGGATACGCTGGACAACGTGATGACTGGGGTGACGTTCACCTGGAACTCGACGAACGGCTCGGTCGCGGCCATCGACGCGCCCGCGGTAGCGACGGCGGGCGCGATTTCCGCGGCCAACGGCGTCACCAGCATCCAGGCGTCGGCGCAGGGTGTGACCGGGAGTGCTGCGCTCTTCGTCGCGCAGGTGCTGTCGAGCATCGAGCTGACCCCAGCGACCGCCTCGGTGGGCGTCGGCGGGAGTACGGCGCTCGCGGCGCGCGGAAAGGATTCGCAGAACCGGTACATCTCCGGCGGCAGCTTCACCTATGCGTCCTCGGGTCCGTCGTTCGCGTCGGTAAACGCCACCACCGGCGTCGTCACCGGCGTCGCCAACGGATCAGCGAACATCACCGCGGCGTCGGGCGCCATCACGTCGAACGTGTCGGCGATCACGGTGAGCAACGTGGGTGTGCCGCCTGTCATCACCTTCGGACGCGACACCATCGGCGTGGGACGCGGAGCGAGCATCTCCGTCCCCATCCTTCTCAGCAAGCCGAACGGAACGAACCTCGTCATCAACCTCGCGGCGGTCGACACCAACGCGTACTGGGCCACGGCGACGGTAACGGTCCCTGCCGGTGCGACGTCGGTGAATGCCACGCTGCAGGGTCGCAACGCAGGGACGACGCGTGTCAGCGCGCTGGATGGCAGCGGCGCAGGCTACGCGGGCGACACCGCGGTGGTGGCCGTGCAGGCGAACATGCGGCTGACCACGACCTACTACTCGCTGAACGCAACGGATCAACTGTCCACGCAGGTGGTGCTGTCCGATCCATCGCCCGCTGGCGGCACCTACGTCACGTTCAGCTACGGCACAGCAGGCCGCGCGTCCGTTTCGCCCGATCCGGCGTTCATCCCCGCAGGTCAGCTCGCTGCCGACGTCGTGATTCGCGGCATCGCCGCCGGCTCCACGACCCTGACCCCGCTCGCGACAGGAGTGAGCGGCACGGGCGCCACGGTGGTCGTGACGACTTCGGCGCTGTCGATCCAATACACCACCATTCGACTCGGCGCGGGCCAGTACGAGCCAAATGTGTACGTCTCGACGCCCAACCAGGTCTCCTCGCCCCTGGTGGTGTCGTTGACCAACAGCGATAGCACGATTGCGGTGACGGCCCCCACCCTCACGATACCGGCATCGAACTCCTCCGCATACTTCGAGGTCAACGCGCGCGCTCCGGGCCAGGAGACCGTCACCGCGAGTGCCACGGGATGGACACCAGCCTCGCTCGCCGTCACGGTCACGACACCGAAGCTCAGCGTGTGCTGCGCCTACACCTTGAACAGCTCCTCGCCGGCGCAGAGCCTCACCATCTACACCGCGGATTCCCTGGGCACTGTGCACTACCGACAGGGCTCGCTCGCGGTGCGGATCACCTCGAGCGATACGACGGTGCTCAAGGTCCTGGACACCCTCGTCACGATTGCGGCGGGCACCTATTACGGCACCACTGGTCGTGTGATTCCCAACGGCGGCGGCGGCACGGTCTGGGTCAAGGTCACGGCCGGTGGGCATACTGCCGACTCCGTGAAGATCACCGTGGTGGGTCCCGCGCTCGGCTTCGGCTACTCCACGCGACGCCTTGGCGTGGGCCAGATCGAGCCAAACGGGTACGTGACGATACCGAACGCCATCTCCAAGTCGCTCGTCGTCACCCTGACCAATTCGGACAGCACCATCGCCGCGACGAACGCCACGGTGACGATTCCAGCCGGCTCGTCCTACGCCTACTTCGACCTGCGCGGCCGCGGCGCGGGAACCAACTCGATCGTCGCTTCTGCGGCCGGCTACATCCCCGACACCACCGCCACGGACGTGACGACACCTCGGGTGAAGCTCGCCGGCGGTGGATCGCTCAACGCGTACGCCACCTACACGACGAACGTCTACTCCGAGGATTCGGTCGGGACGGTGCACAACAGGCTCTCCGATCTCACGGTCACGCTTCGCTCGAGCGACACGACGGTGATCAAGGTGGACACGGCGGTAGTCATCGCGGCCGGTGCCTACTATGTGCCCAACGGCGTTCTCATCACGTCGGTGAGCCCCGGCACGGCCAAGATTTATGTCACGGCGCCGGGTCACCTGCCAGACAGCGTCACATGGACCGTCACGCCGGCTCGCTTGAGCCTGAGCTGGGAGCAGTACACTATCGGCGCTCGCCAGCACCAGGCCACCGGCACCTTCTACGCGTACCTCCCCAACGCCCGCGATGCTGCGGTCACGGTAACGCTCACGCACAGCAATGCCGCAGCCGTGGCGTTGTCCTCTCCGACGGTGACAATTCCCGCGAACGCCACTTATTCCTACTTCGATCTCGCGGGCGTTCTGCCTGGCCTCGACACCGTCATTGCCACTGCCACGGGATACGTACCAGACACTGCCTACGTGCGGGTAACGACGCCACGCCTGGTCGTCGCCTCTGCCCCCGGCTCCGGCACAACGAGTAGTCCGGATGCGACGGTGGCATTGTTAATCGCGGATTCGACAGCTGCAGGTCACTACGCGAAGGACACCGTTGTGGTGCGTGCGGTGTCCAGCGACACCAATGTCATCAAGCCGACGGCGGAATACTTCCGGATCCCGAAGGATTCCTACGTGGGCAGCACGGGCTTCCAGTTCAGGGGACCGGGCACGGCGACGATTACGTACTCCGATTCCGGGGGTGCGGCAATCGCCTATACGTCGGCGACCACCTATCCGGTGACTGTCACCGGTCCAGCGCTGGCCATTGCCGGCTCGAACCCCGGAATGCTGGGCACAGGCCAGCACTCGTCGGTCGGCTCGTACTATGTCTACATCCCGAATGCGGTTGGCGCCCCGCTCAAGATCGCGCTCGTAAGCACCGATCCTCGCGTAGCGACAGTGCCTGATACGGTGGTTGTGCCCGCGGGGTCGTACTACACCTATTTCACGATCACGGCGCAGGACACCATCGGCACGGTGCAGATCCAGGCTACCGCGGTCGGCTACGCACCGAAGTCGATCAACATGCAGGTCACGAAGCCGCAATTCACCATCAGCACGAACAACTCGCTCTACACGTCGTCGCCTCCCGGTTACGTCTACGTGTACGCGGCCGACGCAAGCGGCAGCAACCATCTGGTGAATGCGAATGTCGTGGTCAAGCTGCTGTCTTCGGCTCCGGGCGTGGCGGCGATCGATTCCACGACGGTTACCATCGTCGCGGACAATTACTACAGCAACGTTGCGCGCTGGACGCCGGGGAGCGTCGGCACCGCGCAACTAAGCGCCAGCGACGAGCGTGCGATCCGCTACCCGTACACTTCGGGCACGGCCAACGTGAGTGTCACCACGCCTCCGGCGTACCTGTCCATCGGCACGACGTCGCTCGGACTCGGCCAGTACATCGATGCGTACACCTCCGTGCCGAATGTGCCGAGCACTCCGCTCGCGGTGCCCTTGACGCACGCGGCAACGCCGACGACGTCCACGCCGTCGAGCGTCACGATTCCGGCGACCGCGTCATCTGTCTACTTCCGCGTGCAGGGGACGTCCACCGGGGCCGATACCATCACGGCGTCGCCATCCGGGCACATCCCGGCAGGCGGCGTGGTGAACGTGGCGCCTGGCATCATCGCCCCGATCGGCGGCTGGCCCACCAGCCTTGTGGTGGGCGACTCCGTCCTTGTGACGTTGTACACGCGCGCGCCTGATGGCAGCACCACGCACCCAGTTACGGCGGCAACGACCTTCACGCTTGGCTCGGACGCCAATATCAAGTTCGTGATGGGCGGAGCAACGATCACGACCGCGGTGGTTCCCGCGGACGGCTATTACGTTCAGTTCTATGTGAAGGCAGTCGCTGCCGGTACCGCGAGCGCCGTGATCTCGAACGCGAATTACCTCACCTATAACAACACCGTCACGGTGAACCCATGACGCATTTTCTAACCATTCGAACGCTTGCTGCCTTGGCGGGGGTCGCGCTCAGTGCGGGCGGTGCCACCGCACAGGCGCCGCGGGCCCGGCCGCTTCCTCCTGCGCCCGCGGTCGTCGCCCCGCCGGTGCTGCGACCAGCGCCTGACCTTGCCCCATCGCCGGCCACGCATCGGCCATTGCCGCGGGCCTCGAGCGCTGTCGTCAGTCGCTCCCCCTCCGCCCTCCTGCCTCCACCCGCCGCCGGCCCTCGTCCGGATTCAGTCGCGCCGCGCCGCGGACCCATCGTGCTGGTGACGCCCACTCCACTGGTGCGCGCGGCTCCCACCCCCCAGCGTGTTCGCGAATTCGGGCTCGTGCGCAACGATGTGGCGCGAGAGGCGCCTCCAGCCGGCGCGACAGGACGCTGCAAGGACGGCACGTTCCTCGTCGCGCCGCCCAGCGAAGAAGCATGTTCGGGCAAGGGTGGGCTCGCGGTTCGGCTGCCCCGCGCACCGATTGCTCCGCCGAGGCGTCCGTAGTCTCCGCGCAACCGATGGCGCACCCGCTCCGCGAGCTCTTCGAAAAAAACCGCGCCTGGGCCGCCGAGATCACCGAGCGCGATCCGGAATTCTTTCCGCGGCTTTCCCGTCAACAGGCGCCGAAGTACCTCTGGATCGGGTGCTCAGATAGTCGCGTGCCGGCAAACGAGATTGTCGGCCTCCTGCCGGGAGAGCTGTTCGTCCATCGCAACGTGGCGAACGTGGTGGTGCACGGCGACCTGAACTGCCTGTCCGTCATCCAGTTCGCTGTTGACGTGCTCGGCGTCGGCCACATCATCGTCTGCGGCCACTATGGCTGCGGTGGTGTCCGCGCCGCGTTGCGCGACGACCGGTTCGGCCTCGTGGACAACTGGCTTCGGCACGTGCAGGACGTCCGGCTTCGCCATCAGGTTCAGCTCGATGAACTGCTCACCGAAGGAGAACGGGTCGACCGATTGTGCGAGCTGAACGTGGTGGAGCAGGTGGTGAATGTCGCGCAGACCACCGTGGTGCGCGATGCGTGGGCGCGCGGGAAGTCGCTCTGCGTGCACGGGTGGGTCTACGGACTCGGCGACGGACTGCTCCGCGACCTGGGCATCACCGTCGGGTCGCCCGACGAGATACAGGTCGTCGCGGACACGGCCCGTCTCGCGCGCTGACGCGCGGGCTCAGCGACGCGACGAGCGCTCCCGGAACTTCGCGATCGCGGATCGAGTGAACTCGGACAGCACGAGCGTGCCGGACATGCGTGCGCGTTCAGCGAGCAGGGTGTCCCACGCTTCGGTGCCTTTCCAGAAGACGCGCTTCATGTTGGCCATCGCCTCGGGATTCGACGCCGCCAGGGCGCCCGCGAGTCCGTTGATCGCGGCGTCCATCGAGGCCACGTCGGAGAAGAGGCGGCTGTACAGTCCGTGGCGCTCGCCCCAATCCGCGTCGCGCCAATCCGCGTCGACCGCCATGGCAGCGTACGGTCCCTGTCCTACCCGTCGCTCGATGACGGGCCCCACGACGAACGGCCCGATCCCGACGGTGAGCTCGCTCAACTTCGCGGACGCCGTCTTCACCGCGAAGGTGTAATCCCCCGCGGCCGCAATGCCGACCCCTCCGCCCGCCGTGCGTCCGTGCACGCGCACGAGCACGAACTTGGGCGCGCGAATCATGGCGAGGATCACGCGCGCGAAGCCGCTAAAGAACTCCTCGCCCTGTTCGGCGTCGCTGATGTCGATCAGCTCGTCGAACGACGCGCCCGCGCAGAATGGGCCGGTGCCATCACTGCGCAGCACGAGGACGCGGGCCGCCGAGTCCTTGCCGAGCCAGTCGATGGCGTCGGCCATGCGCTGGAGCAGCGCGCCAGGGAGTGAGTTGCCTTTCGGGTGACAGAAGGTGATGGTGCCGATTCCATCGGAGATCGTCACGGACACATCGCCACCGGCGACGGCGGTACCTGGTGTTGCGGGCCTCGTCAACATGCGAGAAAGATACACGTATCGCGGCAGGCGGCGATCGTCCATGTTCGTCAGTGGTGTGCCTTCCCTATTTTCCCCCGGATTGCCATGACCGACGAAATCCCGCTGACGAGCGCAGGAGTCTACGTCCCGCCTCCGCTCTGGTTTGCGGCCGGCTTGTTGCTCGGCTGGGCCGGCGACCGATATCTGGTCGCGTTGCCCATGTCTCCTGCCATCGCGTCGCACGTCTGGAGCGTGGGGCCGCTGTTCATTGTGGCCGGGGTGGTGCTGGTCGCTTGGGGTATGGTGACGTTTCGTCGCGCGGGTACCGCGATCGTGCCGAATCGACCGGCTGCGCGCATCGTGAGCAGCGGACCCTACCGCTTCACCCGCAACCCGATGTACACCGGACTCACGCTTGTGTACGTGGGTGTCTCGGCGCTACTGGCGTCGTGGTGGCCGCTGCTGCTGCTGCCGGTCGTATTGGTCGTCGTTTTCCAATTCGTCATCAGGCGCGAAGAGGCGTATCTCCACTCTGCGTTCGGCGATGAATACGCGGCGTACTGCGGCCGGGTGGGCCGCTGGCTCTAGGGCGACTTTCGTGACTGGTCCGATTTCGGCTGGGTGGTGTAGATTCTTGAGGGATAGAAGTCGTCGCGGACGCATCAGATCTTTGCGATGCTGCTCGGAAGTCGCAGAGCCCGCTTCCTGATCACCACGAGTTGGTCGACATGACGCAGAACTGTGCTTCCAATCCTCCGATCGACGACGCGGGTATGCTTGCGGCGTTCGAGGCGCGCATTGCCGCCGGAGAGAGTATCGAGCCGAAGGATTGGATGCCAGAGAAGTACCGGCGCCAGCTCATTCGGATGATGTCGCAGCATGCGCACTCCGAGATCGTGGGGATGCTGCCGGAAGGCAACTGGATCACCCGGGCGCCGTCTCTCCGTCGCAAGATCTCGCTGATCGCGAAAGTGCAGGACGAAGCGGGGCACGGCCTCTACATCTACTGCGGCACCGAAACACTGGGGGTCGATCGCGCTGAGCTCATCCAGCAACTTCTCGACGGCCGCGCAAAATACTCGAGCATCTTCAACTACCCGACGCTCTCGTGGGCCGACATTGGCGTGATCGGCTGGTTCGTGGACGGGGCCGCGATCGTGAACCAGACCATCCTCGCGAAGGCCTCGTACGGGCCGTATGCGCGCGCCATGATTCGCGTTTGCAAGGAAGAGAACTTCCACAAGCGGCAGGGCTACGAGATTGTCTCGGTGCTTGCGAGCGGTACGCCGGCACAGAAGGCCATGGTGCAGGACGCGGTGAACCGCTGGTGGTGGCCGTCGCTCATGATGTTCGGCCCGAGCGACACCGACTCCCCGAATACCGCGGAACTCATCCGATGGAAGGTGAAGCGCAAGACGAACGACGAGTTGCGCCAGCGCTTCGTGAATCTCACGGTGCCGCAGGCCGCGGCGGTAAACCTCACGTTGCCCGATGCGGATATGACGTTCAACGCGGAAACGGAGAACTGGGAGTTCGGCGAGATCGATTGGGATGAGTTCCATCAGGTCGTGCGCGGCAATGGCCCGTGCAATCGCGAGCGGCTCGAGGCGCGCAACGCGGCGCACGAGGAAGGTGCGTGGGTGCGCGAGGCGGCGAGTGCATACGCCGCGAAGCAGCGTGCGACGCAGGCTTCGGCGGCGGCCTAGCTCGTGGCCAGCACGGTGACGAATCAGGACGTGGCGCCGGAGCAGGCGGATGGGAATGCGCCTGACAGCCAGTGGCCACTCTGGGAAGTCTTCACGCAGAGCGCGCAGGGTGCGCCGCACGAGCACGCGGGATCATTGCACGCGACAGATGCGGAGCAGGCGCTGCAGAATGCGCGCGACGTCTATGCCCGGCGCGGCGGCGTGATTTCGTTATGGGTTGTGCCGTCGACGTCAATCACGGCCTCGACGCCGAGCGAGAGTGGTCCCTTCTTCGATCCAGGGGCGGACAAGGCCTATCGGCATCCGCAGTTCTACAAGGTGCCGCGCGGCGTACGCGGCGTATGACTGCGCCGTCCGTAGTGCCGGCGCCAACCGAGGCGCCAAACGCGCTGTTTGAGCTGCTCCTTCGACTGGGCGACGACCGCCTCGTGCTTGGCCATCGCCTGAGCGAGTGGTGTGGGCACGGTCCCATCCTCGAGGAGGACATTGCGATCTCCAACATCGCGCTCGACCTGCTCGGTCAGGCGACGATGTTCCTCCGACTTGCAGGCGAAGTGGAAGGGAAGGGGCGCGACGAGGACGCGCTGGCGTACTTTCGCGAGGTAGTGGAGTTCAGGAACGCGCAGATTGTGGAGCTCCCGAAGGGCGACTTCGCCTTCACCATTGCGCGGCAGTTCCTGTTCGACGTTTACGCCGTGGTGCTGCTCGACGCGCTTTCCCGGAGCACGCATGCCGAGGTGGCCGCGATCGCGGCGAAGTCGCTGAAGGAAGCGAAGTACCACGTCCGCCACAGCGGCGAGTGGATCCTGAAGCTCGGCGACGGTACCGACGAGAGCCATCGTCGCGTGCAGAAGGCGTTGGATGATCTCTGGCGCTTTACGCCCGAGCTGTTTGCGCCGGACGATGTCGATCGCGCGCTACTCGCCGCTGGCGTCGCTCCCGATCTCGCAGTGATGCAGTCGCAGTGGACGTCGCTCGTGCGCGACGTCACTGACCGCGCGACGCTCACGCTACCGCACGATGTGCCCCGCGCGGCGAACGCACGCGGCGGCCGCACGGGCGCGCACACCGAGCATCTGGGTCACCTGCTGGCGGAAATGCAGATCATCGCGCGGTCGCATCCGGGGGCGACGTGGTAGCGCACGCGTCGGCGTCGCGTGACGAAGTGTTCGCGATCCTCGACACGGTGATGGATCCCGAGGTGCCGGTGTTGAGCGTGCGCGAATTGGGCATCGTGCGCGATGTGTCGATCGATGATGCTGGCGCGGTGACCGTAACGGTGACGCCGACGTATTCCGGGTGTCCGGCGATTCGCGTGATCGAGGACGACATCACGGCGGCGTTGCATGCGGCGGGCGTTGGCGAGGTGACGATCCGTACGACGTACAGCCCCGCATGGACGTCCGACTGGATTCCCGAACCGGCGCGTGCAAAGCTGAAAGCCTATGGGATTGCGCCGCCGTCTCGAACCTCGGCCGATGGTGGGCTGGTCCAATTGCTCCGTGCGCGGCCCACGGCGCAGTGTCCCTATTGCGATTCGCGGGATACCGAGGTGCGATCGGAATTTGGATCCACCGCATGCAAGTCGGTGTGCTGGTGCCGGGCGTGTGGACAGCCGTTCGAGGAGTTCAAGGCTATTTAGGTACATGATGCGGGGTTTGGGTTTGGAGTAGTTCGGGGGGAACGCGGATCTTGGCGGATCATGCGGATCGCCGCTGATGTCTCCCGATACTTCCAACCTGGTGATGCTCCGTGGATCTGATGCACAGCGAAATTACGGACTCCATTCTCGGTTCTTTTTACGCCGTTTACAACGAATCGAGGTACGGATATCTCGAAGCTGTGTATTCGAGTGCCCTCGAAGTGGAGTTTAGGCGCCGGCAGGTTTCCTATGTTCGTGAGATGTCACTCGACGTGATCTACAAGGGAAACATCGTCGGGATGTATCGAGCGGACTTCCTTGTTGCTGGTCGCGTGGTCGTGGAAGTGAAAGGGACACGCCAACTCGGCGATGCAGACAGGCGGCAGCTGCTGAACTACCTCCGCACTACCAGAACCGAGGTTGGGCTGATACTCCACTTCGGCCCGAAGGCTGAATTCCACCGCATGGTGTTCACGCACTCGGAGCAATCCGCGTAGATCAGCAGGATCCGCGGCGATCCGCGTTACCCACGACCAGCGCCCTCCCTTACGACCAACCTCAAACGACCCTCGTCTTCCACCCCCCACGCCGAAACAAAAGCGCACTCACCACGGCCAGCAACGAGAACGCCAACGTCGCCGCGAGAAAGACTCCCTCTGGCCCGAAGCCAAATGTGTGAGCCAACAACCACGCGAGCGGAATCTCGAACGCCCAGAACACGCCCAGGTTGATGTACGTTGGCGTGCGCGTGTCCCCCGCGCCGTTGAAGGACTGCGTGATCGTCATTCCGTACGCGTAGAACAGGAATCCACAGGCCACTGTGCGCAGCGTGGCGGTTCCATAGGCGGCGACCGCCGCATCCGGCGTAAACACGCCAACCACGCGCGCAGCGAAGATCACGAATAGCAGGCCGATCGACCCCAGGAACACCGCACTGAACTTGCCCGCCGTCCACACTGCCGCCTCGGCGCGGTCGGGCTTTCGCGCGCCGAGCGCCTGGCCGACCATCGTCGCGGCCGCGTTGCTCAAGCCGAATGACGGCATCAACGCGAAGATCACGATGCGCATGCCGATCGTGTAGCCCGCGAGGGCCGCGCTGCCGAAGCTCGCGAGGATGCGCACCAGGCCGATCCAGCTCGCCATGCCGATGAAGACCTGGAACGTCGCCGCCGACGACAGGTTCACGACGCGCGCGATCAGTGACGGATCGAAGGCAAAGTGCTTACGTCGAACGCGAATACGCGATCCCGCGCGGAAGAGCCGGCTCAGCGCGAAGATGGCTCCGGTGCTCCTCCCGATCGTCGTCGCCACCGCGGCGCCCACGATGCCCATCTTCGGAAATGGACCCCAGCCGAACACCAGCGTTGGCGCAAGGATGATGTTGATGGCGTTCGCGAGCCAGAGCACGCGCATCGCGATGGCGGCGTCGCCCGCGCTGCGGAAGACGGCATTCACGAGATACAGCATCACCACGCTCGCGTTGCAGCCGAGCATGATGCGCGTGAACGCCGTGTTGCGCAGGACGCCATCCGACCCGCCCATGAGGCGCAGGAGTGACGGCGCGAAATACGCCCCCACCACGCCGATCAAGAGTGAGACGATGAGACCGAAGAGCAGCACCTGCGCCGCGGTGTGCGCCGCGCCGTCTGCGTCCTTCTCGCCGATCCGCCGTGAGATCATCGCGCCCGCTCCGATGCTCAGGCCCATCGACAGCGCGTATAGAATCGTCATGAACGATTCGGTCAGTCCCACCGTCGCCACGGCGTCGGCGCCAAGGTGCGCCACGACGAAGACGTCGACGATGGCAAAGACGCTTTCCATGCACATCTCCAGCACCATCGGCACGGCGAGGATGAAGATCGCCCGGCCGATGGGTCCTTCAGTGAAATCGCGTCCGTGTGCGCCGGCCAGCGCCTCACGAATCGCCGCCCAGACCGACGGCGTTGTTTGCGCGTGAGGCAGCGCTGCTTCCGCCTGAGTACTCATATGGGTAATGCTCTCGAAGGTGAGCCGTGCGGTGCACGGCGATATGGTGGAGACGGAATCGCCCCGCCTGCGGGGCTGCGCAGGCGGGGCGAGTGGCTCGCTCCTGGAGTCGAATGCGAACGAGTCGCTACATCGATTCCACGCCTGCGCTACCTGCGACGGCATCCATGACCACGACGAACGTGGCCGGATCGAGATCCGTCGCGTTGGCCGGGGTGTAGCGGATGGCAGAGACTGCGTGGCGCATCAAGGTGCTCCGAGAAAGTGGCGTGCTGCTTCCCGAGTTTAGGAAGTCACCGAGAAATAGTCAAGCCTTTTGTCTTACACCGCAAGCAACGCGCGGATCGCGTCGCCGATCTTCTGCGCCGACGGCAGCACCGCGTCGAGCAGCACGGGGTGATACGGCATTGGCAGGTCTTTCACCGTCAGTCGCTCAATTGGAGCATCGAGGTACCAGAACGCGTCGCGCGCGAGCACGGCGGCGATCTCTGCACCGAAGCCGGCGGTGGCGGTGTCCTCGTGGACGATGAGGCATCGACCCGTGCGCTGCACGGACTCGAGCACCGCATCCCGATCCCACGGGGCAATGGTGCGAAGGTCGAAGAGGTCGACGTCGCCCTCGAAGGCGGCGCACGCGTCGAGGCAGCGATGGACCATCGCACCCCACGTCACCACGGTGATCCGCTCACCCTCAAGCAAGCGGTTCGCCTTCCCGAACGGAATGACGTAGTCGTCGCCCGGATAGCGTGCGCTCCCCTCGCTGGTCATCAACAGCGAGCGGTGCTCGAAGAAGATGGTTGGGTTCGCGCCGCGCATTGCAGAGCGAAGCAGGCCGACCGCATCCGCCGCATTCGACGGCATGGCCACCTGCCAGCCAATTGCGTGGGCCCAGGTGACTTCCGACGACAGCGAGTGCCACGGATCGCCAACGTCCTTGCCGAATCCGCCCGGCAACCGAACCACGATGGGTGCGGCGAACTGATTGGCCGTGCGCCACCGCAGCGTGCCCGCGTTATTCAACTGCTCGTGCGCCGGGTCTGCGTATTTCCGAAACTGAATCTCCGCGACCGGCATCAGGCCGTTCACCGCCATCCCGACCGCGCGGCCGATGATGCCTTCCTCGGAAAGGCTCGTGTCGAACACGCGTTCGTTGCCGAAGCGCTTCTGCAAGCCTTCCGTGACGAGGTGAACGCCACCCTTGCGACCGACATCCTCACCAAAGACGAGCACCTTGGGATTCGCGGCGAGTTCCACGTCGAGCGTGCGACGCACAGCCTCCGCGAGTCGCATGACGTCGCCATCCATCGCGGCATCTTCAGTACCACCCAGTGCCGCGCGCTCCTCACGCGTCAGGCCACCGAACGTTGCGACATCGTTCTCACGCGGCGATTCCTCGTACACGAAGCGTGCAATGCCGGCGGGGTCAGGTGCAGGACGGGCGCGCGCGGCCTCGACACCGGTCACGACGTCGGCGGCAACCCTGGCTTCGAGCGCCAGCCATTCCTCCTCAGCCATGAGCGCCGGCACGAGGTACGAGCGCAACTGTGGAAGCGGATCACGCTCCAGATCTGCCGCGATCTCGACTTCCGTGCGATAGCCTTTCTGGTTGTCGGGACCGGAGTGACTGCTCAGCCGCGGAACCGTGAGGTGAATGAGAGCCGGCCCGCTTCCGCCGCGCACGTGGTCGACGCATTCCGCGATGAGTGATGCTGCCCGCGCTGGATTGCAGCCGTCTCCGTCGCGAATGAAGAGGTTGGCGAACGACGCGAGGTTCGCCGCGATGTTGCCGCCGGGTGTCTGCATCTCGCCCCTCACCGAGATGCCCAGCCCGTTGTCCTCGATGTAGAACAGCATCGGGAGCTTCAGCGTGGTCGCTATCGTGAGCGCGGACCAGAAGCCATTCGTCGCCACACTTGCCTCGCCGCCGAGCGCAACGCCGATGGCGCCCGACCATTCGCCTTCCTTCAATACGGTGTTGCGATACACGACGGCCTGCGCCCAACCTGCCGTCGGCGTGTATTGCGAGCCGACGTCGCCCGACATGGGAAGCACGGTTGCGCCCTTCCAGCCCGGCAGGTTGCACACGACGCCGATGTCTCGCCCGTCACTGAATCCGCCGGCGCGCCCGAGTGGGCTACCGAGCGCGTCGTCGATCTCGAGGCCGAGGGCGAGGAGCAGCGGGCGCGAACGGTAGTACGCGCCGACGCCGTCGTGCGGATGATCGAGCAGGGAGCCCAGGATGCACTGCGGGACGTCGTGTCCACGCGCCGAGAACTGGTAGAGCACGAGGTGCTCGCGTGGCACCGAGTTGCGATTGCGGTTGGTCGTCTCTTCGAGGTCGTCGAGCGCGCGCGACACGAGTACATGATACGCGATGCGCTTCCAGTCGAATCGCGAATCGACAGTGGAGTCCGGTGAGGGCGGGGCGTGCTTTGGCTTCGATCGCGTCTTCGTCATCGGCTCAAATCTGCGCTGCGCGCGGGACGAATGGCACCGGGAATCGGGGTATATTTCGGACGGTTGAGGCGGGAGGCCGGCGGTGCCGCGCATTTCCGGCTGACGGCCTTCGGAACCAACTCTCGTACCGTCTGCGCGCGACGAACCAGGAAAGCGACCTCTTGCTGCACGTGGCACAGAAGGCCGGGTTCCATCACGTGGTCCGTTCGGGCGTGGAGTGATTCGCGAAATTCGCGTGGATTCGCGATGCACACGAACAACGTCCTTCCTCACGACCGACGTAGGACGAGCCGGGTCTTCCATCTCCACCGCGAACGTCAACGCAGTCATCAGTGCGAACCATGACATCCCCAACGCGGCGACCACTGCCATGACGAGTTGGCTCTGCGGCTGATTTGCCCGCGTCTTCAAAAAAGAGTTCAGCGATGCACACCCGTATGAGACAATGGAAACCATTCTTTCCGCTGTGAATGATGGCGTGATGACCATCACGCTCAATCGGCCCGACGTGCTCAACAGCTTCAATGGCGCGATGGCAGCAGCGCTGCTGGTCGCACTTGAGCGCGCCGCGACCGATGCCGCGGTGCGGGCTGTGCTCCTGACCGGGGCGGGGCGGGCCTTTTGTGCTGGGCAGGATCTCGCCGCAGTCCTGCCCGCGGACGGTGAAGCGCAACCAGATCTCGGCGAAGTCGTGCGCCGTCAGTACAATCCGATCATTCGCGCGATTCGCACACTCGAGAAGCCGGTGGTCTGCGCCGTAAATGGTGTTGCGGCAGGCGCGGGCGCGAACATGGCATTCGCCTGCGACATCACGATCGCGGCGGAAGATGCCACCTTCATCCAGTCGTTCTCGAAGATCGGATTGATTCCGGACAGCGGCGGGACCTACCTGCTGCCTCGGTTGATTGGCCTTCAGCGCGCGGCCGCGCTCACCATGCTTGCGGACAAGCTCGATGCGCTCAAGGCAAAGTCCTGGGGGTTGATCTTCGATGCTGTTCCGGGTGCTGCACTCACCGATGTGGCAATGGGGATCGCGAAGCGCCTCGCCGGCATGCCGACGCGCGGCATCGGTCTCACCAAGCGCGGCTTCAATGCCGGTTTCAGCAACGACCTCGACGAGCAGCTCGCACTGGAAGAATCGCTGCAACGCGAGGCAGGCAATTCTGAGGACTACGCGGAAGGCGTGCGGGCCTTCGTCGAGAAGC
This sequence comes from Gemmatimonadota bacterium, assembly GCA_030852985.1. GTDB lineage: Bacteria > Gemmatimonadota > Gemmatimonadetes > Gemmatimonadales > Gemmatimonadaceae > AG11. The sequence continues at coordinate 19,556 of JALYVY010000059.1, forward strand.
GGAAGCCCGTGTTTCACGGACGTTGACGATGCATACGGATCTCTTCGTTGGCGTCGTCGGCGCGGGGGCGATGGGGAGTGGCATCGCGCAGGTTGCCGCTTCCGCTGGACATCGTGTCCTTCTTGCCGACGCGAATGCTGGTGCGGTGGCGAAGGCGCGCGCATCGATCTCCAAGTCGCTCGCGCGCGACGTGGAGAAAGGGCGGACCGACGAGGCAACGGCGGCAGCGATTGTCGGACGGATCGGCGATGCGGGCGACGTCTCCCACGGATATGCGGCTTTCGCCGAGTGCGGGCTCGTCCTCGAGGCCATCCTCGAGGACCCGGTCGCGAAGCAGGAGCTTTTCCAGGCGCTGGAAGCAGTTGTCGCCGCCGATTGTGTGCTCGCGACCAACACGTCGTCACTGAGCATAACCGCCATCGCGGCGCGCTGTTCTCACCCTGAGCGGGTGGTTGGCATTCACTTCTTCAATCCCGCGGCCGTGATGCCGCTCGTTGAGATCGTGCCGGGGCTCGCGACTGACCGCGCCGTGCTCGAGCGCGCGGTGGCGCTGGTGAAGGCGTGGAAAAAGACGACCGTCGTCGCTTCGGACACGCCGGGGTTCATCGTCAACCGGATCGCGCGCCCGTTTTACTCCGAGTCACTCCGGCAGCTCGAGGAAGGCATCGCGGATGTGGCCACGATCGATTGGGCGATGCGCGAGATCGGTGGTTTCCGCATGGGACCGTTCGAGCTGATGGACTTCATCGGCAACGACGTGAACTACGCAGTGACAAGCAGTGTATATGCCGCGTTCTATCAGGACGCGCGCTATCGTCCGTCGATGATCCAGCGTCGGCTGGTCGATGCAGGCTGGTACGGCCGAAAGAGCGGCCGGGGCTTCTACGACCACCGGCCCGGTGCCGAGCGTCAGGAGCCAAAACGCGACGAATTCGCCGGACGCAGCATCTTCGACCGCACCATCGCCATGCTGGTCAACTCCGCCGTGGATGCGTTGCACATGGGCGTGGCATCGGCTCCGGACCTCGAGACAGCAATGACCAAAGGCGTCAACTACCCCATGGGCCTGCTCGCATGGGGTGACGAGATTGGAGCGATCGAAATTCTTCGGCGCCTCGAGGCGTTGCACCAATCCTATGGAGAAGAGCGTTACCGCCCCAGTCCGCTGCTGCGTCAGCACGCACGCGAGCAGAGTCCGTTGCTCGGATGAGCCAGGGCGATCACGTTTCAGCAATGGACGCTGCCGGTGTCGTGGTCGACCACATGCTCGCCAACGACGCATTCACGCGCTGGCTTGGCGCCGAGGTGGTGCAGGTCGGTATCGGCCACTGTACGCTGGGAATGACGGTCCGCACGGAGATGGTGAACGGCTTCGGCGTGGCGCAC
>JALYVY010000060.1 GCA_030852985.1 Gemmatimonadota bacterium
CCATTTCCATCAGCTTGTTCCACGGCCGAGGCGTTGCTGTGCTTCGACTGCCGCTGCGAGCGATTCATGGCGGTTGCCAACGAAACGTGCGAGTTGACGGAGGAGTAGATGAGTAGAAGAGAGTCACGTCGCGAATTCCTGCGAGTGATGGGCGCCGGGACGGCCGGTATCCTCGCCAGCCCATCGCTTCTGGCTGCGATGGGCGCCGGCCAGCGGCGCCCGTTCAGGGAATCGCAAGACGCCACTGACGCGGAGGGGTGGGATCGCGTACCGGAAATCCTCGCTCGCATCGAGGCGCCCGTGTTTGCGAACCGCACGTTCAGCGTTGCGCAATGCGGTGCGCGGGGCGACGGACAATCCGACTGCACCTCTGCGTTCCGCTCTGCCATCGGCGCCTGCAATGCCGCAGGTGGCGGCGTGGTCGTGGTGCCTCCCGGTCGGTACGCCACTGGGGCGATCCACCTCCTGAGCAACGTCAACCTGCGAGTGGAGTCCGGCGCAACGATCCTCTTCAGCACGGATCCACGCGCCTACTTGCCGGCCGTGTTCACGCGCTTCGAGGGCATGGAGCTGATGGGCTATTCGCCCCTCATCTATGCCTTCGAGCAGGAGAATGTCGCGATCAGCGGCGGTGGAACGCTCGACGGACAGGCGAGCGAAGCCAACTGGTGGTCCTGGAAGGGCGGCCGCGGCTACAAGCCTGGCGATCCGCGGCAGGACGGCGCGCGGAACAAGCTGATGGAAATGGTGGAAGCAGGCGTACCGGTGTCGCAGCGCGTGCTGGCCGACGGATCGTACCTGCGCCCGAACTTCATCCAGGCGCATCGCTGCCGGAACGTGCTCATCGAGAATGTCCGCATCGTGAATTCGCCGATGTGGGAGATCCATCCGCTGCTGTCGACGAACGTCACCGTGCGGAACGTCAAGATTTCGTCGCACGGACCGAACAACGACGGCTGCGACCCGGAATCCTGTCGCGACGTGCTGATCGAAGGCTGCGAGTTCGATACCGGCGACGACTGCATCGCGATCAAGTCGGGACGCAATGCGGATGGGCGACGCCTCAAGGCGCCGACGGAGAACGTCATCGTGCGCAACTGCATGATGAAGGACGGCCATGGCGGCGTCACCATCGGCAGCGAGATATCCGGTGACGTCCGCTGGGTGTTCGCGGAGAAGTGCACGATGGACAGCCCGCACCTCGAGCGTGTGCTGCGGCTGAAGAACAACGCTGCGCGTGGCGGCGTACTGGAACACATCTACATGCGCGACGTCACCGTGGGCCAGGTGGCCGATTCGATCCTGTCCATCGACTTCACCTACGAGGAGGGTGCAAAGGGCGCCTACACGCCGGTCGCACGCGACATCACCGTGGAGCGCGTATCGAGCCGGAAGAGCAAGTATGCGCTCTATCTTCGCGGCTTCGAGAACGCGCCCATCTCCGACATCCGGTTGACGGATTGCCAGTTCACCAACGTCGCGCAGCCGAGTGTCACGCAGCATGTGCGAGGGCTGGTGCTCGATCGTGTGACCGTGAACGGGAAGCCCATGGACGCCGCCTCGATCGCGACGACCACGTGACCGTGCCACACGGCGGACGCAGACGGGCGCAGGCTTCGCCACGCAGAAATACGCAGCAACTGCAACGGCAGAACAGGGTGGTCACGCGCTTTGCGCCTTGGATGGCTCTCGCTCTTGCAGCGTCCTTCCGCGATGCGCAGCCTGCGTGGTGTCTGTGTCAGCCGTTCATTTTTTCCGTAACAGATCCTGAGCGCAGCCTGACACTATGACGTCGCATCTCGGGGACATGTTCGACCTGAGTGGCCAGCGCGCGCTCGTCACGGGCGCGAGCCGTGGGTTGGGGCGAGCGATGGCGGAGGCACTCGCAGGCGCGGGGGCGGATGTCGTTTGCGCGACCGCACACGAGGGCGGCGCGCGCGAGACCGTCGCCGCGGTGGAGGGCATGGGGCGGAAGGGATGGGAAGTCGTTGCCGACATAGGCAATCGCGCGGCGCTCGACTCGATGACGGTCGACATCGAGATGATTGCGGGACCAATCGACATCCTCGTGAACAACGCGGGGACCATACGGCGCGCGCCAGCGGTGGAATATTCGCTCGCCGATTGGGACGTGGTGATGCGCACGAACCTGGATTCCACGTTCGTGCTGTGCCAGCATTACGGCAGCGAGATGATCGAGCGCGGGGCAGGCAAGATCATCAATGTGGCGTCGCTGCTGGCGTTCAGCGGGGGCATCACCGTGCCGGCGTATACGGCAAGCAAGCACGCCGTGGCCGGATTGACGAAGGCGTTCGCCAACGAGTGGGGGCGCCACGGCATCCAGGTAAACGCCATTGCGCCGGGATATTTTCGCACCGACAACACCCAAGCCCTTCAGGACGATGAAACGCGTTCGGAACAAATCAGTGCGCGCATTCCCGCAGGCCGCTGGGGAGAGCCGTCGGACCTCGCGGGCGCGGTGGTGTTCCTCGCGTCACGCGCGAGTGACTACGTGAATGGGCACGTCCTGGTGGTCGACGGCGGATGGATGGCGCGATGAGCCTGCACACCCTTCCCGACGCCGTGCGCGCCGCGCGCATGACGACCGACGAGCTTCGCGCCAGCTTCCTGGTGCAGGGGCTTTTTCAGGCCGGCACGATCAACCTGCGGCGCATCGATCTTGATCGTCTTGTTCTGGGCGGCGCGGTCCCGCTCGCGTGCCCGTTAACGCTCGAGGCGCCCGCGGACCTGCTCGCATCGTTCTTCTGCGAGCGACGCGAGCTTGGGGTGCTCAACATCGGTGCGCCGGGCGGCGTCAGCGTGGACGGCACCAGTTACGCACTTGCCAACCGCGACCTCGTGTACGTGTCTCGTGGGAGTCGCGCCGTAACCTTCTCGAGCGACGACGCGGCGAACCCCGCGCGATTCTATCTGGTCAGCTACCCCGCGCATGCCGACCACCCGACCTCGCTCGTGCAGGCGAGCAGCGTCCAGAGCGGTGAGCTCGGCAGCACGGAGCAGGCGAATCGCCGTCGCATCGCCCGTTACGTGCACGCTGCCGGCGTGCAGAGCGCGCAGCTCGTGATGGGCATGACCGCGCTCGAGCCGGGGAGCGTGTGGAACACGATGCCGGCACACACCCACGACCGGCGCACCGAGATCTACCTGTACTTCGACCTGCCGGAGACGGCGGTCGTCTTTCACCAGATGGGTGAGCCGACGGAGACGAGGCACCTCATCGTGCGCAACGGTGAGGTGGCGCTGTCTCCCACGTGGTCGATTCACGCCGGCTGCGGCACGTCGAGCTATGCCTTCTGCTGGGCCATGGGCGGCGAGAACCAGGATTACGCGGACATGCAGGTGGTGGACGTCAATACTCTACGCTGAGCGTACCAATGGGTTTCGACGGCAGCGCGGGGTGGACGGACAGTGGAGATTTCCCTACGCCGCAGTCGTGATGGACGTATCTCGATTAGACCGGTCGGCGGATTGCGGCGCCATGGCAGGTGACGATCGAGCGTTAAAGTCCGATGTCCAGGTCCGAAATCCACATTTTTCCGTTTTCCGCCAACTGTCGTCGCGGGTTTGCAGTTCGTGGACGGCGACAAAACGACGACAGTTGGCGGACAAAACGGAAAGAACGGATATCGGACCTGGATGTCGGAAACAGCTACCTCATCAAGTACGACTTCGCGATCATCATGTGCACGCCCACATTCTGGTCCACCAACTCCGTGATCCGCAGATCGGCGGCCATCGACGCGGCCTGATAGGCCTGCGTCTGCGTGATGCCCTTCATCTCCTGCAGCATCTTCACCATCTCCGTCACCGCCACCCTCGTGGCGACCGTGAGTGACGTGTCGGTGCCCATGGTGATCCAGTGCGTCGGCGTCTCGATACGCGGCCAGTCCAGCTTCATGTCCTTTCGCACGATGAGCTGCACGCGTCCCTCGAGATTTGTCTCGATCGCCGTCTGGTCCACCTCACCGTCGCCCTGGGCCGCATGCCCGTCGCCGATCTCGAGCAGCGCGCCCTTCACGAACACCGGGACATAGAGCGTCGTGCCGGCCACGAGCTCCTTGTTGTCGATGTTGCCCGCGTGTCGGCTCGGAGGGGTGCTGCTCACGCGACCCAGAGATGCCGCCGGCGCGACGCCGATCGATCCCCAGAACGGCCGCAACGGCACCACGATGCCAGGCGCGACCTCGGCGGTCATGTGCTCGCGGTCCATGCGAATGAGCGTGCTGCCGCGCACCTGGCAGAGTTCGCGCATGAAGCCACTGCAGCCGTTGTACCCGTAGGCAATCGGCAGCGTGATGGACTGGATGCGCACCTCGAGCACGTCGCCCGAATCCGCGCCCTCGACGTAGATCGGGCCGGTGAGGATGTGTCCTCCAGGCCCCTTGAGTGCGGCCCCCGTATCCTGCGTGACGATGTCGCGCAGGTGCTGCGGCACGTCCTCCGGCTTCACTCCGATGCGCTCGAGTCCCGTGGGCGAGTTGGTGAGCATCGTCTCGACGTCGACGACGTCCCCCGAATTCACCCGGAGCGCCGGCTTCGCCTCGGACCAGTAATAGCCGTAGGCAACGGTCGTGGGTGTCGCGGGGAGGCGATGAACGACCGGTGCCTGCGCGAGTGCGCTGGAGGCGACGAGCAGGGAGAGACAGGCGATGCGCATGGAGTCTGGTTGGTCGAAGATGTCGGCGAACATAACACAACGCGATACGGGCTGCGGTCAGCGTCAACGCCGTTTCCTAATGCGAAGTCGCTGCAACGGCAATTGTACCACGGAGGGCACGGAGGACGCAGAGGATTGCGTGAACAGCGGAACCGTTGTTGTGCTTTCCTCCGTGCCCTCTGTGCCCTCCGTGGTTGATTGTTTTCTTCGGTTGAGTTCACCTCGAACCACTGAACGGCGCCGCATATGCTCTCGACCTGTTCGCGCCACGTTCATCGCCCCCATATTGTTGCCGAAAGCCTCTCCCAACGGAGTCATCATGGGTTCAGCCGTCGCGGTTCTGCTCATAAAGGAACGACACATCGTGGAAGCGATGGAACGGATTGGGGCCATCAGTCCGGCCACGGCACGTGGCCTCGACGATCTTCAGGCGCTAGGCGTCGACGATCGCGGCATGCCCTGGCACGCGCTCAAGAGTCGGGTCGTCGTCCGGCAGGCCTCCGAAGGGCTGTACTATCTCGACATGGAGGTCTGGCAAGCGGCTCGGCGCAGGCGGGTGCGTGTCCTTCTTCTCGTAGTCGCAGTCGTCGTGGTCGCAGGCCTGATCCGGTGGATGAGCGCAAGTGGGCAGTAATCGCTCACCGCGTGCGTGACACCCACGACGACCTATCCACGCCCAACCCTACCATGGCATAGGCATGAGACCATCATGAAACTGCAAGCATCACCGCGAGCCGTCTCCTTCGTCATGATTGAACGGGCGTCGATGTCCCCGAGTGGCCACGACGCATGACATCGCGCCGAGATTTTCTACAGAAAAGCATCATCTCCGCCGTCGGAATGTCGCTCCCCGCAACCGCGGTGGCGTCCGCGGCCGATGGCGTGATTCGGCGCGCGAGCGCACCCCGCAGCTTCCTCGACATTCACCGCCCGCCCGACAGCGTGAGCGTCGACACGGCGTCTGGCATTCAGCGACTCAGCACCGGCACCGGTGGACAATGGCACGGTGCTTCAGGACTCATCGTCGCTACGCGTGAAGTACCGGGAGCAATGCGGATCGAACTGACGTCGCCCTCACTGGGCATCAAGCGCATCCACATGCGCTGGCGCGGAAACATGCGCGACACCCGCCTCCTGCTCGGCGACGCATGGGAGCGCGGCTATGGTGACCTCGAGTGGCGCGGACTTGCTCCCGATCGCGTGATGCCGTGGTACGTCGCCGCGTGGGATGGGGCGCTCACTCATGCGTACGGGGTGCGCACCGGCGCCAAGGCACTCTCCTTCTGGCAGGTCGACTCCGCGGGAATCAGTCTCTTTGCCGATGTCCGCAGCGGTGCAGCGCCGCTTCAGCTTGGCGCTCGGGTACTCCCCGTATGCGACGTGGTGAGCCGAGCCGGCCAGCCGCACGAGTCGTCATTCGCCGCCGTGCATGCATTTTGTCGACAGATGTGCGAGAAGCCGAGGCTGCCGGCGCAGCCGGTGTATGGAAGCAACGACTGGTACTACGCGTATGGGCGAAACGACGCTGCCAGCTTTCTCCGCGATGCCGAGCGCATCGTTGCGCTCTCTCCAACGCATGACAATCGTCCGTTCGCGGTCATCGACGACGGGTGGCAGCCCGGGCGCGGAAAGGACAAGGTCGGCGTGGGTACATGGGATCATTCGAATGAGAAGTTCCCCGATCTGCCCGGCCTGATCACGAAAGTGAAGCAGATCGGCGCGCGGCCCGGCGCATGGTACCGGCCGCTCGAGGCGCCGTCGACGGTTCCGGACACGTGGCGTCTGGCGCGCGACCACAACGTGCTCGACCCGACTGTGCCGGAGGTGCGTGAGAAGATCACCGCCGACATCAGTCGCATGCGCGAATGGGGCTTCGACCTCATCAAGCACGACTACTCCACGTATGACCTGTTTGGGCGTTGGGGCTCCCAAATGGGAACATCGCTCACGAAGGACGGTTGGACATTTTCTTCAGGGTCGAATCGCACCACGGCCGAGGTGATCGACGACCTCTACGGAACGATTCGCACCGCCGCGCGCGATGTGCTCATCATCGGCTGCAACACCGTCGGTCACCTCTCGGCAGGCCATTTCGAGATGTGCCGAGTTGGCGACGATACGAGCGGGACGGACTGGAGTCGCACGTGGAAGATGGGCGTGAATTCACTCGCGTTTCGCGCGGCGCAGCAGGGAGCCTTCTATACGGCCGACGCCGACTGTGTCGGGGTCACGACAGCCATCCCGTGGGAGCTGAACCGGCAGTGGCTCGACCTGCTCGCCCGCAGTGGGACGATGCTGTTCGTCTCGCTCGCACCCGACGCGCTCGGGGCGCAACAGAAGGACGACCTCGCCCGGGCGATGGCGATCGCAGCGGTTCCGCAGCCGGTTGGCGAGCCGCTCGATTGGTTGCGCACGAACTCGCCGGAGCGGTGGAAGCTGATGCGGAGGGAGTATTCGTATGTGTGGCCGGGGGCCGATGGGGCCGCGGCGGGGTGAAGGCTGCGGAGCTGGAGCTGAAGCTGGAGCGGCGAGCATGAGCCGCGAGCTCAAACCTGAGCTCCGAGCTCGAGCTCGAGCGGAGGGCTCATGCTCAAGCTCACGCTCAGCGCTCAAGCTCACGCTGAGCGCTCAAGCTCAATCATGCTCAGCTGTTCATGCTCCATGCTCGGCGCTCATCGGTTCAAGCATCTCCGCCGCCTCGGACTCGCCTTTGGGTCGACCGAAGTGGTTTCCCTGAACATACCAGAAGCTCCCGATCCCGCTCAACGCCGACGCCTGCTCGACCGTCTCGACGCCTTCCGCGATTACTGCGATTCCCAGCGCGCGAGCATACGCGCTGATCGTCGCGACGATCGCACGCGCCTCCTCGTCCGTCGCCACGCCAGCGATGCAGTGACGGTGAATCTTGATCGCACTCACCGGCATGCGGCGCAACACGGCGAGTGACGTCGAGCCCCACCCAAAACCATCCATCTGGATGCGCACACCCCGATCACGAAGGCGGCGGAGCGCGGGGACCGCGAACTCGCCGTTCGCCGTCATCGCACCTTCCGTCATCTCCAGCGTCAGTTGATCGGCGGGAATGCCGTGCTTCTCCAGCATCGCCTCTACCTGCACCGCGAAGTCAGGATCGACGATCTCACGGTCACAGAGGTTCACCGTCACCGTGAGCGGAAGCGCATTGGGATATTCGCGCCGCCAGCCGGAGAGCTGCGCGCAAACTTCATTCAGTACCCAGCGCCCGATATGCACGATGAGGCCACTCTCGTTCGCTTCGTGCACGAACTCGGTCGCGCGCAGGCGCCCTCGCGTGGGATGATGCCAGCGCAGCAGCGCCTCGAAACCACATAGTCGCTGCTCTGACAAGTCGAAAATCGGCTGATACACCAGGTGCAGCTCGTTACGCCGCAACGCCTGATGCAGGTCGTTCTGCACGCGCAGCCGGTCGACGATCTCCTCGTGCATCTGCCGGTCGTACACCATCGTCCGGGCACCGCCGTGATGCTTCGCGCGGTACATCGCTACATCCGCATCCCGCAACATGTCGCTTGGCTTGGTGACGCCGTCGCCGCTGACGCGCACACCGATGCTCACGGTGGTGTGGAGCTCACGTCCCGCGACAGGCACCCCGGTGTTCATGGCCGCATGAATGGCCGACGCCAGACGGCGGCTTACGTCGTCGTCGGAGACGTCATCCACCACGACGACGAACTCATCACCTCCCACGCGGGCGAGCAGGTCCTCGGGCCCGAGCACCGACCCGATGCGACGCGCGACTTCCACCAGCATTTCGTCGCCACACGCGTGCCCAAGACTGTCGTTGACTACCTTGAACCGATCGAGGTCCAGGTACATCACCGCAAACGGCGACAATGGCGTGATCGACGCCCGCGCTATTCGCGCCGTCAGTCGTTGCGCGAGTGCGGCGCGGTTTGGAAGGCCGGTCAACGCATCCAGCCGCGCGCCGTCACGGAGCGCCGCCTCCACACGCTTCCTCACGTCCACGTCGCTGAGCGCACCAGCGAGGAAAGGCGGCGTGGTCCCACCCCCCTGGCCGCGTCGCGCACGAAGCTGCAACCAGCGTGGCGCCTTTCCTGGCCGCGTCAATTGCACCTCCATCTCCACCTTCGCGCGCGCGCCGCGCCAGAGCTCACGCAACACTCGCTCGATGGCAACCGCGTCCCGCTGACTCACCAGTCGCTGTACGTCGTCAACGCTCGGCGGCGACTCGTGCGCGGTGTAACCCAGAAGCTCCATGGCGCGCGGCGCGAGACGGAGCTGACGGTCCGCGCCCCCGAAGTACCAGAGTCCATCGCTCGCTACCGAAGCGGCGAGGGCCCAAGCTTCGCTATTGGCGTCGAGAGCGGGATACTGAACCTTCACAAGAACTCCGAGGTGCCGGACTGATCGCACTCGGCGTGAGTGTGCGCTGTTTCACCTCTGGCAATCCCCGGGCCCCGCGCTCCGTCTGTTTAGTGATACACGCGGTACGGCAAGGCTCCTGCGAGCGCAGCGCGGTATCGCACAGGGACCGTTGCTGGCAGTTAAACCGTAAAACAGTCTTACCGCAGGGCAATTTCACCGCAGAGCAATTTTACCGCAGAGGACGCGGAGAACTGCAACACCCGCAGAGGTCTGAGAGGAGAGCGCCCAATAGGGATGTCGCGGCGAACCCCGCAGTCCTCTGCGACCTCTGCGGCTTTCGATTCTCCTCTGCGACCTTTGCGATAAAAAGCTCTGCAGTTCCGCGCTACTCCCCGTAGGGGATCCAGATGTTCTTCACCTGCGTCGCCTCCCGCAGGAAGTCGCGTCCCTCGCCCTCGCTGCGCTCCATCCACGAGCGTGCATCGAAGCTCGCCCACGTCCGCTTCATGTTCCCCGCGGACGCCAACTCCACCGCCTTCACGCCATCGCGCGACCCGAAGTACCACACGGCGTCGACATCGTGATGGTCCGCAAGCGTCTTCGCCAGCGCGTCTTTCGGCCCCGTGACGATGTTGATCACGCCGGCCGGCACGTCCGAAGTCTCGAGCACCTGATAGAAGTCCGTCGCGGCAAGCGGCGACCGCTCCGATGGAATCGCCACCACCGTGTTGCCCACGCAGATCGTCGGACCAATGAGCGACACGAGCCCCAGCAGCGGCGCATCGTCGGGACACACGAGACCCATCACCCCGATTGGCTCATTCATCGCGAGCGCGACGCCACGCAACGGAACCTGGTGCACGAGACCGTCGTACTTGTCCGCCCACGCGCCATAGGTGAACAACCGCTGCACACACGCGTCGACCTCCGCTTCGCCATCCTCCCCGGTGAGACTCGAGATCCGCGCCGCGAATTCATCCGACCGCGCCGCGAGATTTTCCGCGATGTAGTAGAGGATCTGCGCACGACTGTGCCCCGTCGCCTTCGACCAGCCGCCGAGCGCCGAATGTGCGGCTTCCACCGCGTTGCGAATGTCCTTGCGATTACCATCACCCACTTCGCCAATCACGCGACCATCGCTGCCGGCAATACGGATGGAATAGCCGGAGTCGGGGCGCGCCTGCTTGCCGCCGATGAAGAGCTTCGCCGTACGGTCCACGAGCGGGCCGCCGCGATCCGCGTCGTCCAACTCCGCGGCACGCTTGATCGGCCGCACCGAACCACTGTTCTTCGATGCACGCGCAGAAATCTTCGCCGCGCGCCCCGCCGCAAGGTCGTCGGTCTCGGACACATGGTCGGCCTTGAGGTACTCGTACATTCCCTCCCTGCCACCTTCGCGCCCAAAGCCCGATTCGCGATAGCCACCAAACCCCGCGGCGGCGTCGAACAGGTTCGTCGAGTTGATCCACACCACGCCGGCCTTGATCTTCGGCGCAATATCGAGCGCGAGGTTGATGCTCTCGCTCCACACACTCGCCGCCAACCCATACTGCGTATTGTTCGCGAGCGCCACCGCTTCACTCGGCGTACGAAAGGTCATGGCAACGAGAACAGGCCCAAAAATTTCCACCTGCGCAATCGACGACGACGGCTGCACGTTCGTGAACAGCGTCGGGGGATAGAAGCACCCCTCCGTGGGACATGCCCACGACGGCTGCCAGAAGTCCGCACCCTCCGTCTTGCCCGCATCGACGAGCGATCGAATGCGCTCGAGCTGGATCGGTGCGACGATGGCGCCCATGTCGACGGACTTGTCCAGCGGAGAGCCCAGGCGCAGCGTTTCCATGCGCGCGCGAAGCTTCGTGTAGAGACGCTCCGCGATCCCCTCCTGCACGAGCAGGCGCGAGCCCGCGCAGCAGACCTGACCCTGGTTGAACCAGATCGCGTCGACGACACCTTCCACCACCGAGTCGAGATCCGCGTCCTCGAACACGATGAACGGTGACTTGCCGCCGAGCTCCAGCGAGAGCTTCTTGCCGGAGCCTGCCGTCGCCTTCCGAATGATGCGGCCGACTTCGGTGGAACCCGTAAACGCGATCTTGTCGATGCCTTCGTGAGACACCATGGCTGCGCCCGTATCGCCATCGCCCGTGATGACGTTCAACACGCCCGCCGGCAACCCGACCGCATCCGCCATCTCCGCAAACGCCAGCGCGGTGAGCGGCGTGAACTCGGCGGGCTTGATCACGATGGTGCAGCCGGCAGCGAGCGCCGGCGCAATCTTCCACGCCATCATCAGCAGCGGAAAGTTCCACGGGATGATCTGGCCAACGACACCGGCGCCGTGATATCCGGCGAACTCGGTGTCGAGCAACTGCGCCCAACCCGCGTGGTGATAGAAGTGTCGCGCCACGAGCGGAATATCGATATCGCGCGTCTCGCGAATCGACTTGCCGTTGTCCATCGTCTCGAGCACCGCGAGCAGGCGCGCATTGCGCTGCACGGCGCGCGCGAGCGCGTACAGGTAACGCGCGCGGCCATGTCCGCCCAGCGCCTGCCATGCGGGGAGTGCCTTGCGCGCGGCCTTCACCGCAGAGTCAACGTCCTTCTTTGACCCCTGCGACACCGTGGCAATCCGCTTGTTCGTCGCCGGATTGGAGACGTCGAACGGACTCGCGCTCTTCGTCCACGCGCCACCGATGTAGTGACCGAACTTCTCGTCGTACTTCGCGAGCCACTCGATTGCCGGCTTGTCCGACTCGGGCGCGGGGCCGTACGCCATCGTCTCGAATGCTTCCCTGACAGTCGTCATGGTCACACCATGGGGTGACGGTGCGCCGCAGAATAGCGCCCGGTGACGAAGTGCTCGAGCTGACGCTCGATGTCGGTGAGCAGCGAGCTCGCACCGAAGCGGAAAAGGTCCGGCCTGAGCCAGCGATCGCCGAGCTCCTCCTTCATCAGGAAGAGATATTCGAGCGCCTGCTTCGCGGTCTTGATCCCGCCCGCCGGTTTGTAGCCGACCGCATACCCCGTGCGCTCCTCGTATTCGCGGATCATGCGCACCATCACGAGCGAGAACGGCAACGTCGCATTCACGCCTTCCTTGCCCGTGCTCGTCTTGATGAAGTCGGAGCCCGCCATCATGGCGACCATGCTCGCGCGCGCCACGTTGCCGAGCGTCGCCAGCTCACCGGTGGCGAGGATGCTCTTCATGTGCGCATCCCCACACGCCTCGCGGAAGAGCTTCACCTCGTCGTACAGTGCCTGCCAGTTGCCGGTGAGCACGTGGCCGCGCGTAATGACGATGTCGATCTCCTTTGCCCCCGCGGCGACGGACGCGCGAATCTCGCGAACGCGCTCCTCCAGCGGGCTGAGTCCCGCAGGAAAGCCGGTGCTCACCGCCGCGACCGGAATGCCTGTCCCCTCGAGCGCCTTCACCGCAGTGTTGACCATGGCGTGATAGACACACACCGCACCGACGGTGACCCCGAGGTCGGCGACGCCGAGCATGTCCAGAAGGTCGCTCCGGACGGGGTGGGCCGCCTTTGCTGCGAGCCGGCGGACATTGCCCGCCGTGTCGTCGCCAGCAAGGGTCGTGAGGTCGATCATCGTAACGGCGCGCAGCAGCCAACCGGCCTGCCACTCCTTCTTCACCGTCCGCCGGGTCGGGATGGTGGCCGCTCGCCGCTCGACCGCCGAGCGGTTCACGCGCAGCGAGCGGATGATGTCGAGGTCAAGGGCGGTGCCCGGATTGCGCTCGACGTGCGATGCGGTGAGCCGAAGCTCGGGCACCTCGGCCGGCGAGGCGGGGGCGTCGGTCCGGGCGAGCCGGAGCGCGGGTTCGTTCTTGGACTGCATGGGCATCCCCGGCTGGGATTTGGACATGCGGGAGACATCGCCGCACACACAATCTAGTGGTGCGACGGAGTGTTGGGTCAGAATCGGAAGTGCGACGACAGTTGGCGGAAAGAACGGAAAAATGCGGACATCAGACCTGGATATCGGACGGACCTCGGACCATCCGACGTCCAGGTCCGATGTCCGCATTTTTCCGAGAGTCCGCCAACTGTCGTCGTCGTCCCGCTGTTCCGCAGTAAGACCTCTATCGGGTACAGAGTGTACGAGGTGTTCAACTATTCGCCCCCTGACCGATACTGTACTGCAGTCCCAGCCCTCCCTCCTCGCATGTCCACCATAGACTATCAGGCACTGTTCTCGCTCGCTGCCGATGGCATCGTCGTCACAGACGCTGCGCATCGGATTGTCGACGCGAACGACGCTTTCGTGCGCATGGTGGGGCTGGAACGCGACAAGCTGATCGGTCGCGATCCATCGAGTTTGATCGCCCGCTCGGAAGTGCAGTTCCGCCCCACCATGCTCGAGGACCTCGCCCGCGATGGGATCCTGCTGAGCGTCCGTCGGCTCATGCACGCCGACGGATCGTCAGTGCCAGTCGAGATCCACGCCACCGCGATGCCCGACGGGACCACCATCGGGATCGTGCGCATCGTACGCCACCGGCCGCTCGCAGACGCCCTTCGTTCCGCCGAAGAGCGCCTGCGCGTCGTGGGCGAGAGCCTCAACGTCGCGCTCGTGGTGACCGATGCCGAGAACAAGGCCGTCTACGCGAACGAGCAGATGGCAGTCCTCACTGGCTACAGCGCCGAGGAGCTGGTCGGCCGGGTGATGGATGACCTGCTGGTCGCGAACGACGCCGAGCTCGACTCCCACATGATCGCGCGCCGAAATGGCATCGGCGAGAAGTACGTCCGCGAGCACTATCGGAAGGATGGATCGACCTTCATCGCGTCGATCTCAGGTTCGCCGTTGAACGACGATCGTGGCGTATTCACTGGCACCGTGGCTGTCGTCGAGGACATCACCGAGCGCCAGCGCATGGCACACGAGCTCGCGGAGCGGGAGTTGCGCTACCGGTCGCTCTTCGAAGTCACCCCGCTTCCGACCTGGGTCTTCGACCTGGAGACGCTACGCTTTCGCGCCGTGAACCCCGCTGCCTCGGAGCAGTACGGGTACACCGAGGAAGAATTCCTCGTCATGACACTGCTAGACATCAGGACGCCGAAGGACGCAATCGAATTCGCCGAGTATATGAAGGTTTCCTATCCCGCGCCGTTGATGCCGCGGGCCCAGCACCGCAAGAAGGATGGATCGATCATCACGGTTGCGCTCGTCGGCGAGGACTTCATGCTCGAGGGACGTCCGTCACGCCTCATCATCGCCCGCGACATCACCGACGAAGTCCGGATGAGCGAGCGCCAGCGCAACGTCGAGCAGCAGCTCCGACTCGCGCAGAAAATGGAGGCAGTGGGCAGCCTCGCTGGCGGCGTCGCGCACGACTTCAACAACCTCCTCAGCGTCATGCTCGGCGCCTCGGAGTCGCTCGGCCATGCGCTGCCGCGTGAAAGCGTCTTGCAGGAAGACGTGAAGGACATTCGTGAATCCGCCGAGCGCGGCGCGGCCCTCACGAGGCAATTGCTTTCCCTGGGCCGCCGAGATGTGCACGCACCCACGTTGATTGATCTCAACGAGGTGGTACACAGCGTCACGCGCCTGCTCCAGCGCGCGATCGGACCCCAGGTTCGCACCGAAATTTCCTGCGCGTCGCACGCGTTGGTGGTCCTCGCCGATGCCGGACAGCTCGAGCAGGTACTGA
Source organism: Gemmatimonadota bacterium (assembly GCA_030852985.1). Classification (GTDB taxonomy): domain Bacteria; phylum Gemmatimonadota; class Gemmatimonadetes; order Gemmatimonadales; family Gemmatimonadaceae; genus AG11. The sequence continues at coordinate 14,718 of JALYVY010000060.1, forward strand.
TGAACCTTGCCATCAACGCCCGGGATGCAATGCCGACGGGCGGTACGCTGCACATGGAAACCAGGGTGTGCACCCTCGACGCGGAAGCCGCTGCATTCATCGGCATCGATGCGGGGACGTACGCATGTGCGATCGTGTGCGACGATGGAACGGGTATGGACGAAGCGACGCGCGCACGCGCATTCGAGCCCTTCTTCACCACCAAGGGCCCAACCCTTGGAACAGGCCTCGGCCTTTCCACCGCGTATGGCATCCTGAGGCAGGCCGGGGGCGGCATCTCGCTCGAGAGCCTGATGGGCACGGGTACCTGCGTCACGATTTACCTGCCGCGCTCCCGGGGTCACGCGGCCACGGGCGAGTCGCGTCGCTCGGCGGAGCATCGCGCGATCGGAGCGCGAGGGCGTGTGCTGCTCGTGGAAGACGATCCTCGCGTGCGCGCGCAGGCGCGGCGCCTGCTCGAGCGCTCGGGCTTCACCCTGACGGAGGCGGAGGACGGCGCCGCAGGCCTGGAGCGATTTCTCGTGGCCGGTGGCGCGTTCGACGTCGTCGTCACCGACGTAATGATGCCGCGGATTGGCGGAGTGGACATGGTTTCCGAGTTGCGGCAGACGAGTCCGTCCATACCAGTGGTGTTCGTCTCCGGCTACACGGCGTCGGACCGCGAGCTTCCACTTGACGATCGGACGCTCTTCGTGGCCAAGCCGTACTCGATCCACGCGCTCTGCACCGCGATTGACTCGCTGATCGCCGATTAAATTCCTCGCATGAGCACTAGACCGCCGGACGAGTTCGAACAGGACGAAACCGCAGGGAAGCGCGAGCCGCACGGTCCGTTCACGCGCGAGCATCCGTTGACGTTCATCGTGCCCGAGCCGCTGCTCCTCCGTATCGAGCGACTCGACCGCCCAGGCGCTGCGCCGGGCGACCAACCCGTCGCGTTCACTCGCGCGGGACCGAGGGAAGTGCTGCTCGCCGTCAATGCGTACCCCGCGCAGCTCGTGGATGCGTTCTTTGCCAGCGACGCGTTCGGCGAACCGGTCATCGTGGTCGGCGCCGCGTGGGAGGAAGACGGCGGCGTGCGCGGCGAGCTGAGCGCGCTGCTTCCGGAGCGCTCGCTGCACGACATCCAGGAAAGCGTGTCGCCCGGGCAGGATCGCGGCGACGACGAACATGAACCCTGGGCGGAGTCACTCACGCTCGGCGGCGAGTCATTCGAGGACGCGATCGCGGACGATGACGATGGCGACGACGAGGATGACGACGCGGAGGCAGGTGAGGAAGCTGAGCCTCACTTTCCCCTCGTCATTGGCGCCGTCATCCGATTTCCGGAGAACCGTAAATTTCCCGCCGATTTCGAGCTCGAGGTCGACGACCTGATGCGCGCCATTCTCGAGGGTCGTGCGATGGACGCATCAGAAAAGCGCATCGAGAACCTGCTCGGCGACATCTGATCCCATGCGGCACGCGTCTTGACTGTGTGGTTGGCGGAAGCCGAGCCATCTTCGCGTGAGCAACGCTTCATACGCCTGCCCGGTGGCGCTGGTCGTCACCGGGCAGCGTGCATAGCCGAGGTGATCCGGCGTTATGCACGGTTTGAAACCAACGGCACGAACCTTCCTATGAAGTTCAGCGGAAGGTGCTGCCAGAGAGAGGGGTCAGCATGGAGTTATCCACCGGCACAGCCGCAGGTGCACTGGTGTCCTGGAGCGTCGATACAGACGGCCATGTGTCCCCGTCCAATGGGGCCGGCGCCGATGAGCGGTTTCCGCACATCGTGGTCGACCGCAATGGCGTGGAGTGGACGGTTCGCGAGGTCCCAACCCCGCAGGTGTGGGCCAAGGGAGTCAGGTGCCTCGTGTTGAATTCGCGGGAGTGTGTGCGTCGCGTGTGGCACTATCCAAAGGAATGGCGCTCGTTGGACGCGGACGTTTTGCTGGCACTCGGCACCGCCGACTGAACGGCGGAGTATCGCAAGGCTGTAATCGACCGGCCCTCTGTCCCTGACGGAGGGCTTTTTTACGCTTGCCAAGGTCGAGGATGAGCCCGCAACTTTGCGGCGCCACGCGTCCTGTATCGCGGAAGCAGTGAGGTGTGACTTATACCCCGCGCCGCCGGTCAGTCCTGAATGACTTCTGCCACGTCCGCCAAACGCCTCGGTCGCCGGGCCAGCGTCGCCGTGCTCGCGGTGATCGCGGTCGCCGTTGCGGTGCTCGGCCTCCTTGTAGCCCAGACCTCGCGCCACAGTATCGACGGCGCGCGCATGAACGTCGCAGGCCACCAGCGAGTTCTCAGCGAGCGGCTCGTCGCGCTCACGCTGATCAGCCGCGAAGCCGATTCCGCTGGACGCGAGCTCTGGCGCCCGCGCATCGACGCCACTGTAAACGAGCTCCGCACCGCCTCGCAGAAGCTGCGCAGCGTCACCACCGGCGGCGCCGTCATCCCGGCAGACAGCCGCGCCGGCCGCGACTACGAGAGCCTCATCGCCCTGCAGGACTCCGTGAAGGCCTCCGCCAATGTGGCAACAGAGCCCAACGCCACAAACGCCCAGGTCGATTCGACGCTCGCGCAACAAAAACGCCTCTCCGTTGCGATCGAGCATGTCGTCGACGAGCTGGAGCTCGAGTGGGGCCGCGAGGTCGATCGCCTGCTCCTGCTCGAAGCGGCATGCGTCATCCTGCTGCTCATCGCCTTCACCTTCGGCGCGCGGCTCGCCATGCAGCCGACGCAGGAGCAGCTCTCCGCGACCATCAGCGCGCTCGCCGAGAGCGAGTCGCGGACGCGAGCGGTGGTGAATGCCATGGAAGACGGCATGTGCATCGTCGACGACAAGGGCGACGTCACCGAATGGAACCCAGCCGCCCTTCGTATCCTCGGCTTGCCCAAATCGGCGGTCGCCTCGGACATCCACTCGGTAATGCGTCGCGCGCGGGACGAGCATGGACGCGAGCTGACGCCTGAGCACGCGCCCAGCATTGTCACCATCCGCACGGCGAAGTCCGTGGCGGGGATGCTCCTCACGACGACTACGCCAGCGGGCGACGTCCGCTGGCTCCACGTGAATACGAACCCACTCTTTCGCGGCGACAGCCCGGCGCCGCACGCGGCCGTCTCCATCTTTCGCGATGTCACTGTCGCCCGGCGTATCGAGGAAGAACGGGTGGCCCAGGCCGAGGCGCTCGAACTGCAGAATCAGGAGTTGATGTCGCAGGCCGACGCGCTGGAACGCGAGCAGGCGCTCTTTCGCTCCCTCGTGGAGACCGCCGGCAGCGCCATCGTGGGCCTCGATGCGGAAGGGCGCGTGTTCGAATGGAACCGCGAAGCCGAGTCCCTCTTCGGCATCAAGCGCGAGACTGCGCTCGGGAAATCGTACGTGGACGAGTTCGTCACCCCGCGTCATCGCAAGCGCATGCGCGCGGGCATCGCCGGCGTGCTCGGCGGACAGCAGGTCAAGAATCATGTGGGGCCGGTCGTCAATGGGGATGAGGAGCGCCATGTGGTGCTCTGGAACATCACGCCGCTTCGCGCGGGCCCGGGCGAGCCCGTGCACGGACTCATCGCGGCCGGCGTCGACATCACGGAGCGCGAGGCATCCGACGAGCGTTTCCGCCTGCTCTTCGAACGCTCGACGGATGCGCACATGCTCTACGACGCCGAGGGCATCATTGACTGCAATGATGCGACGCTGCAGCTGTTGCGCGTCGACTCGCGCGAGCGCCTGGCGGGTCGGCGGCCCGGCGAGCTGTCACCGCTAAGGCAACCGGATGGAAGGCTGTCCGTCGTGGTGGCGGGCCAGATGCGCGAGCGTGCGCGCATCACCGGACATCATCGGTTCGAGTGGACGCATCGGCGCGAGGACGGCTCGGATTTCCAGGTCGAGGTGACGCTCACGCCACTGAAGCTGCACGGGCGCCCGGTGTTTCTCGTCGTGTGGCACGACATCACCGAACGAAAGGAAGTCGAGCGTGCGCTGCGCTTCGCGAAGGACGCGGCGGAATCCGCGAACCGCACCAAGAGCGACTTCGTCACGCGCATGAATCACGAGCTTCGGACCCCACTCACCGCGATCATAGGCTTCTCGCGTACGCTGCTGCGGGAGAAATCGGGACCGATGGTGCCAGGCGACCGCCTGTTCGTGGAGCGCATCCGCGAGAACGGGATGCACCTGCTGTCCGTGATCAACCAGATCCTCGACGTCGCGAGGGTGGAATCAGGGCGGATGGAGATCGAGCGTGACACCGTGCAGATGGACGACCTCGTGCGCGAAACGGTGGCGATGCTCGAATCAACGGCCGAGGCAAAGGGTATCGCACTGCGCTGCGAGCTTCCTGAGCGTTCGCATCCAATCATCACCGATGCGGGAAAGCTGCGGCAGATCCTCATCAACCTCGTCGGGAACGCACTCAAGTTCACGGCGCGGGGTGAAGTCCTCGTGCGATTGACGAATGATCCCGAAACCGGTCAGCCGCGCGAGATCACCGTGCGGGACACCGGCATGGGCATTCCCGCGGACCGACAGGCGAAGATCTTCGAGCCGTTCGAGCAGGCAGATTCCTCCACGCGCCGGGAATTCGGTGGCACCGGTCTGGGGCTGTCGATCGTTCAGTCGTTTGTGCAGCTGATCGGCGGCAGCATCGAGCTGCAGAGCGAGCTCGGCGTTGGGACGACATTCACTGTGAGGCTGCCCAGGTACAGGGCATCCGGGACGGTCACGATGGTGTCGGACGGGGAGACCGGAGTCGGCAGTGTCTAAAGATGGAAGAGCGTACCTGGTACTTCGTACCTTGTAGGAGAAATAGCATAAGGCCTCCGGGGAACAGTGGAAAGTTCTTCCCGCCACGACGGACTTGGTACTTGAGTACGTGGTACCGGTACGCTCTTTGAGGAAATAGCGTCCACTGTTCCCGGTGGGGGGTATGCCATTCCTGATACCGGGTACCCGGTACCCAGTACCAGGTACGCTCTTCCAGTTGTCTCCCGTCTCGTGCCACCAACCGACCCATAAATGCTCCGTCTCTCGTTCGCCTCTCTGCTCGTCCTCTCGGTCGCGTGCGCCTCCGGCAATCAGGAGCCCCAAACCGATCCGCAGGCGGATCCCCGGACCCGCACCGGTCAGCAGCAGCGGCGCCCCACGCCATTTGATTCGATGCGCGGCAATCGCGTCACCGAAAATGCGCGGCCAGACGCGGTCGCGCGCGCTGGCCTGATCATCGTGGCCAACCAGGACGCGGCGAGCGCTACCGTCCTCGACGCCGCGAGCATGAAGACGCTCGGCACCGTGAATGTTGGCGTCGGTCCGCATGAAGTGGCCGTGTCGCAGGACGGACGCTGGGCGGTCGTCACCAACTACGGCAACAAGGACGTTGTCGGCAACACGCTGAGCGTCATCGACCTCGCCACACCCGTCCTGTCCGTCACGCGTACCATCGACCTCGGCGAATATCACCGTCCGCACGGCGCCGCATTCATCCAGGATGGCCGCAAGCTGGTCGTCACGAGCGAGACGTCTCAGAAGCTGGTGATCGTCGATTTTTCGAGCGGCAAGGTGGACACCGCGCTCGCCACGAATGCTCGCGGCTCCCACATGATCGCCGTGCGGCGCGACGGCAAGCGTGGCTGGACCGCCAACATCGCCGACGGCAACATCACGGAGTTCGACCTCGATGCGCGCCGCACGGTACGCACGCTTCCCGCCGCTCCGAACGACGAAGGCATCGCCACCACCCCGGGCGGAATTCTCGTGTGGGTCGGCAGCAACACCGAGAAGACCGTCACCATCATCGATACCGAGAAGGGCGAGAAGGTCGGCACGATCACGGGGATCGGCTCGCCCTATCGCATCGGCATCTCGCGCACGGGACGGATCGCGGTGGTGAACGATCCAGGTGGGAATTCCGTGTGGATCTACGAAATCGGCACCAACCGCCAGCTCGCGCGGGTTGAACTCGGGAAGGAGAAGAAGATCGTGATGCCCGACGGCGGCGCACCGGGCATCGCCGGCGCTGGTCCGGAAGGCGTGGCCTTCGACCCGATCGCCGATATCGCCTACGTCACGCTCAATGAAACGAACCAGGTGGCGGCGATCGACTTGGTAACGTTCAAGGTGGTCGACGTTGGCTCGGTCGGTCGGGGCCCGGATGGGCTTGCGTATTCCCCGTTGGTGAGGAAATAGGTTGGGTTTTTTCCGAACTCCAAGTCCGATGT
>JALYVY010000434.1 GCA_030852985.1 Gemmatimonadota bacterium
TCTGAAGCTGGACCCGGGGGTGCTCTGCGCCCGGGACCGCATGGAGGCGGTCGCGCGCCGGAAGCCCGCCTCGGTGCAGGAGCTGGCCGAGATTCCCGAGCTCCGCCGCTGGCAGGCGGAGGTATTGGGTCCAGATTTCGTGACCGCCCTAGAGGGCTGACCCGGGACGGTACATGGTCGGCCGGGAACCTGAACGGCGCGGATTTCGTTCGAGTTCAAACCTTTGCCGCCTTCGGTCCATCTCATTGCCAGACCGATGCAGACAGCCATTGCAACCTCGCCAGACACAGTGAGCTTCCCAGTCGCCGAGCACGATGTCCAGCTGGCGGTGAACGGGGACCGGAGCGCATTCGAACGCCTGTACCGGGTCAACGTCAACCGTGTATACGCGATATGCGTGCGGATGAGCGGCGACCGTGGACGCGCAGAGGAGCTGGCGCAGGACGCATTCGTCCGGGCCTGGGAGAAGCTTCCACAGTTTCGCGGCGATTCGGCGTTCTCGACCTGGCTGCACCGGCTCACCGTGAACGTGGTTCTGGAAGCGCAGCGAACTGAAAAACGAATTCACGCCCACCTGGACGACGAGGACGCGTTGGATGATTCGCCGCCGATTGCGCGGCGAGAGCTGCACCTGGAGAGGATGGATCTGACCGTTGCGATCGCGGCGCTTCCGCCGGGCGCGAGAGCCGTCTTCGCTCTGCACGATGTGGAAGGGTACAAGCACGAGGAGATCGCGGCGATGCTGAACATCACGTCGGGTGGCAGCAAGGCACAACTGCATCGCGCGCGTAAGCTCCTCAGGGAGGCACTGGCATGACGAACGAAGATCCAATAATGAACGACGAGCAGGTTGGGGAAGCGGTGGCGAGATACCTCGAGGGAAATCCGGAGCTGCTGGATGAAAGCGCGCCGTCGCGCGATCTCTGGCCAGCGATCGAGAATCGGATCTCCGCCCGCGTTCTCCCCATCGAGCGCAAGCGTGCGGCGAGCGAAATCCGTCGGCGCCCGCCGGGCTGGTTGCTGGTACTGGCTGCTGCGTCCGCACTGGTGGCGTCGAGTGCGGGTATTACGTACTTCCTCACGTCACGCGGACCGCAGCATGCCGTGGCAGCGTTCCCGAACACTACACCCGCTCCGAGTGCAGCTTCGGTCCCCGCGCGTTCGGTGCCGGACTCAACCCCGGTGGCAACCGCTGCGCAGCTAGCGCGCAGCGAGGAAGACAGCAACGAAGTCGCCGCACCGACACGTGCGCCAGGGAGCGAGCACACGCGTCGCGCGACTTCCAGTCTGGCATCGCGTGTGACTCCGAAGACAGGCGACGACCTGCGCAGCACCTACGACAGCGAGATCGCCACGCTTCACACCGCCCTCGAGGCTCGGCGCGGTCAGCTGAATCCCGCGACGGTCGCGGTAATTGAAGAGAATCTTCGCGTGATCAACGAGGCGATCCGACAGTCGAAGGCGGCGCTCGCGAGGGATCCGAACAGCAGACTGTTGAACGATCAACTAGACCGCACGCTCGCAACGAAGACCGGATTGCTTCGCGCGGCAGCACTACTTCCCGCAGCGTAACGTCACGAGAGGACACGCATATGAGTGAATACAGCATGAGAAAACTGAAGAGAACACTGGAGAGAAAACTGAAGCCCGAGTGGGGCGTTTCCGTGATGCTCGCGGCGGCCTTGGCGTCACTTCCGCCGGCCGTCGCCGTGACTGCGTCGTCGGCTTCGGCGCAGGTAGTGGCGCCGGTACCAACACCGCCGCCGCGACCGCCGCGCGCACCTCGGGCGTGGAGCGAGATTGGACAGGGCGGCGTCGCGAGGATCGACACCGTGGTTCCCTTTTCTTCCAACGGAACTATTGAGCTATCCCTGGTTTCCGGATCGATCAAGGTGTCCACGTGGGACCGCACTCAGGTGCGAGTGGTGGCCACGACGTCGGGGCCGCCAAGCCTGGTATTCGACGCGAGTAGCTCGCATGTGAGCCTGGAGCAGGGCGGCCGCCACAATTCCCGATACGGCGAGAGCGGGACCGCAACCTATGACGTAACGGTGCCCACCGGCGTGCGTGCCACACTGTCCGCGGTTTCTGGCGGTATCGACGCCGTCGGAATTCGGGGGCCGGTCGACGTAAACGTGGTGAGCGGGCGGGTGAACGTGCGGGACCTGGGCTCGACGCTGAATGTCGAGGGAGTCTCGGGAGACATAACCGCGATGCGCGTCGCCAGCGACGCGCGCGTGGAGAACGTTAGCGGCCGAGTATCGCTGTCGGGCGTTGGCGGAAGCGTGAACGCTGAGACGGTGAGCGGCGGAATGCTGCTCAGAGGAATCACC
>JALYVY010000208.1 GCA_030852985.1 Gemmatimonadota bacterium
AGTCCGCCGCATGTTCGAGGTCAACGTCTTCGGGCTGGGTCGCATGATGCAGGCGGTTCTCCCGGGCATGCGCGCGCGGAAGAGCGGACACATCGTCAATATTTCGTCGATCGGCGGCATCCGCGCATTTCCCGCGGTCGGATACTACAACGCCACGAAGTTCGCGGTCGTCGGACTCTCCGAAGCGCTCGCGCTCGAAGTCGAGCCACTCGGCATCAAGGTCACGATTGTGGAGCCCAGCGGATTCCGGACCGACTGGGCGGGACGGTCGGCCAATGAGTCGTCGTCGGAGATCGCGGACTACGCGGAGACGGCGGGGAAGAATCGCCGGAGCATTCGCGGGTACAGTGGCAAGCAGCCGGGCGATCCGGTGCGCGCCGCCGCGGCGATCGTCAAGGCCGTGGAATCCGAAAACCCACCCCTCCACCTGCTGCTCGGAAAGGCTGCACTGAAGGGTGCCCGCTGGAAGCTCGATTTGTTGCACAAGAACTTCGACGCATGGCAGGACACGACGATCGGCGCCGACTACCCCGAGGGCGAATAGAAGTCAGGGAAGGAGCAAGCTCAGGACTTCTTCACGCGTGATGCCGCTGAAGAACTCCGTGATGTCCAGCCCTGCGAGCGCGTCGAGCATCGCGACGCGCTCGTAGAGCACCCCGCGCAACGTCGTCTCCAGGGTATCGACGTCGTGCCGGCCCATGAAGTCGCCAAAGATCCGCATCCCCGAGATCCGCCCTTCCTGCACGTCGACACGCACGTCGATCTCTCCACCGGCAAATCGCTGCGCGCGCTGCACGTTGCTGCGCGGATTCTCGCCGTAGTTCCACGCCATCGTGCCGTACTTCCGCCCCATGAGCTCATGCGCCGCAGTCCAGTCGCTGTCGTCCAGCGTAAGCAGCGGAAGCTTCGCGCGATCGCGCGTGCCGAAGATGCGCTCGATGATCAGCTCGCGCAGTTCGGTGACATCGATCGGTGACGCGAGAAATTCGCTGATGTTCGCCACGCGACTGCGAATGGACCTCACGCCCTTCGATTCCACCTTGCCGGGCTTCGGCCGCAGCGAGGCCGTGACGTCATCCAGGTTGGAGTCGAGCAGCAGCGTGCCGTGGCTGAGCATGCGATCGGGCGTCGCGAACTGCGCATTGCCGGAGATCTTGCGGCCGTCGGCGATGATGTCGTTCCGGCCACCGATCTGCGCCGGCACGCCGAGCTCCCGCAGCACGTCCACGACGGGTCCGTTGAAACGATCGTAGCGATTGAAGCGGTTGTGCACGTCCCGCGTCATGAAGCTGAAGTTCAGGTTGCCGAGGTCGTGATAGACCGCACCGCCGCCCGACACGCGCCGCACCACACGAATATCCCGCTCGGCCACGACGTCCGCGTTGACTTCCTCGACCGTATTCTGGTTCCGCCCGATGATGATCGCCGGCGCGTTGACGTAGAAAAGCAGGAGGTCGTCGTCGCCGATGCGGTTGCGAAGGACGTGTTCCTCGAGCGCGAGGTTGAGGTGCGCGTCGGTGATGCCGGCGTTGTCGACAAAGAGCACGTTGAGTTAAACGAGTGAAGGATTCGGCGTGATGATCGCCTTGATTGCGCGGCGCGAGGCGACCGCATCGAGCGCATCGGTGGCCTGCTCGAGTGTGTAGCGCCCGCTGACCATCTCGCTCCATGGTTTTACGCCGCCAAACTGCGCGGTGAGCGCAACGGCGCGATGGAAATGATCGTAGCGCACACCCCAGCAGCCCCTGAGCGTGACGTGCTTGCGGTTGACCTGCCAGTGCGGGTGGATGTCGACGGAGCCGTTGTCGGTGTAATGGCCACACACGATCATCCGTCCGCCGTCGCGCACCATGTCGAGCCCCTGCGGAATGGCATCGGGCGCGCCGCTTGCTTCGATGACGACGTCCACGCCGCGGCCGCCGGTCATGCTTCTGACCGCCTCTAGCCGATCTGGCGCGGGCACGTCGAGCGACAGTGTCGACGTCGCTCCCATACGCCGTGCGAACGCGAGACGATCATCCGGCGCACCGATTGCCACGACCTCGCCCGCCCCTGACAGCGATGCAAACGCGACGATGGATTGTCCCACCGGACCTGCGCCGAGCACGGCGACTGATTCGCCGAGCTTGAGCTCCGCCATGTCGACCGCATGCAGCGCGGTAACAAGTCCGCACCCACCGCCGATGAACGTCTCGGGCGTGAGCCCGGGCGGAATCTTCACCATCTTCACGCCGGGCTTCATCCAGATCGCCTCGGACCAACCGCCAAGCAGTCCGTCGCGAGCGCCGTAGGTGATACCATAGACCTTGCGCGACGGACACCGCGTGGGCTGCAGCGCGACGAGACACTGGTAGCAGTTGTTGCACGTCTCGTGGACGTCGAGGAAGGTGACCGTGTCGCCTTCGCGAATCGGACTTCCGCTGATGTCGTTGAGCGCACCGGCCGTGGCCTCCACGATTCCCACCGACACGTGACCAGGAATGATGGGGAAGGGAACGCCGAGCTTGCCGTGATGCAGGTGCACGTCCGTGCCGCACACCTCGGAATACAGCGTGCGCAACAACGCAGCGCCCGGCTCCAGCACCGGTGTCGGAAATTCCTCGATCACGAGCGGCGCGAAGGGCGCGCTCATCACGACCGCCTTATGCATCGAAGCGCGCGTCATCGCGGCAACCGCGGCACGCGGTCATCGGCAATGAGCTCGGTCGACTGAGCAGCGAGTGTGGAGACGAGGTGCTCGAGCTGGCGCGCTCGCGTCCGGCTGGTGGAGGTAAAGATGCCGCGCGCGACCGTGTACGCAGTCCCGACAAGGAACGTGAGCACTCCGATGGCGAGCAGGGGATTGTGCATGTGCCCCATGGTGACGCCGACGCTCGCGGTGCCAAGGCCGCCTCCGACACCGCCCACGATGCTGCCAAAGATGCCACCCGCGGACTGCCCCAGGCGCTCCTCCGCGCGGATCGTGGTGCGCCCGCCTGTCGCCGTGATGCTCACGTGCAAACGACGCTGGTTCTGCATGCCGCCCAGCGACCAGCTGAGCGTTCGGCCGAGCGCGGTCGCGACGCCAGCCTCCCCGATGATGTTGCGGATGGTCTGCGCAATCACGTCGAAGTCATTCGGCGAGAGCTGACCGTGCACCTCTGCTTCGTAGATCAGCGTCGTGGGCGCGCCAGCGAGTACGGAGCTCGACTTGCTGAGCGTTTGCACCTGTGCCAGCAGCGCGGATGCTGCGGGCCCGCGCGCCACCGCCGCGGGGCCGGCCGCGCCCACGTCCAGACGCATCGGCGCCGGTTGGCCACGACGCAGGACCTCGTCGAGCGCAAGCGTCACGTATGCTGCCGAAATGCCGACGTCGAGCGCCGCCTGCCGCACGTGTTCCACCTTGAATCCATTGCTGCTCGAACGCGGAACGACAGTGATCGACGACGTCGGCGCCCTGGGTGATGTCGCCGAGCCAATGCCCGCCTGCAGTTCGGCGGCTCGCTGCCATACGCGGTTGGCATCAGACTCGGAAAGCACGCGGCCTTCGTTGTCGCGCGCCAGTTGAGCGGGCGCGGTCGCAACGCTCCTGCCGACGGCGGCTTCGAGCGCCGCGGCCAACTCGTCGCCGCTGGCGAAACGGTCGGCCGGATTTTTCATCAGGCAGCGATCGACGATCGCGCACAACTCGGCCGGCACACCCGGTGCGACCGACGCCAACGGCGGCGCCGGCTTGGTCGCATGCGCGACGATCACCACCGGCGCAGGCCCGTCGAACGGCAGACGTCCCGACAGGGTCTCGAACGCCACCACGCCGAGTGAGTAGAGGTCGCTCCGCCCGTCGACTTCCGATCCAGTTACTTGCTCGGGGCTCATGTAGCCGACCGTGCCAAGCACCTGGCCGGTCCTCGTGAGCGCACCGGATTGCATCGCATCGGCGAGGCGTGCAATGCCGAAGTCCGTCACCATCGCGCGTCCCGTCGCGCGATCGACGAGGATGTTCTCGGGCTTGATGTCGCGATGCACGACCCCACGCGCATGCGCCGCGCCGAGTGCGAGTGCGACGTCGCGGAGGATCGGAACGGCGTCGGGTGTCGAGAGCGCCGCGCCGTCGCGCAATCGCGCGGAGAGCGTGGTCCCATCCACGTAGGCCATGACGAGGAAGGTCACGCCACCGCGTTCGTCGGCCGAGTAGATCGGGACGATGGATGGATGAGACAGTCGCGCCGCTGCACGGGCCTCGCGCAGGAACCGCTCGCGCACGATGTCGCTGCTCACCAGGTCGGGCAGCACCTTGATGGCCACGAGGCGATCGAGCCTGATGTCGCGCCCCGCATACACGACGCCCATTCCTCCTCGGCCGATCTCCTGCAGGAGCTCGTACGTGCCCTCGAGGGCGGACACCAGGCCGGGGGGCAGATCACGCGTCGTGGGCATCCTGTCGAAGATGGCGCGTGTCATGAGTTCCTGCCACGCCTCGATCGCGGCCGAGATTTCTTGAAGGGCAACAGCAACTGACAGGATATGCTTCCACTTTATTCAGAGCGTCGTCAGAATCCTCGACTTGTGAACGCCCGCCGCCACCAACGAATCAAGGCGAATCCGTCGAATAGAAGCGTCTGCGTGTTTGGGGAACCGCCAATTGAATTGTCCATTTATTCATGTGCCGTTCGTATGTTCGCCATCCTCAGGAACTCCGCCATGCCTAGACGTCCCCGCCGTAATCACGCCGCCGCGTTTATGGCCAAAGTAGCGCTGGCCGCCGTGCGCCACGAACGTACGCTCACCGAGTTGGCGAAGCGGTTTGATGTGCATCCCGCACAGATCACCGCGTGGAAGGACCAACTCCTGGGTGGGGCGGCCACGGTGTTCCGCGGCGGGGCACCGATGGAACCGGTGGCGGATGTGAAAGCGCTCCATGTCAAGATCGACACAGGCTGCGCAAGGTTTCCTGCGCGAGCGAACGCGGACGGTACCGAGCACCTCGGCGCTGGTTAGAAGCCCGCGCGCCTCTGGTGCAAGACCGCGCTTCGTTTCCAGCCATCGCGCTGGGAGGCGCGTTCACATGGATGTCGATGCAATCGGCAAGCGGACCAGGCAGTCGCGCCCGATACTTCGCGACATCGGCCGCGGGCCAGATACACGGATGCGTCGGGTCTCCCGCGTGCCCACAGGGCAAGGGGTGTGATACCTTTTTGCGATACCACTACCCTGACCTTTGCTAAACGCAGGCGTCACTATAAGTTAGCTCTTGTTAAGCTTGGCGATCATTGCTTAAGGCGCTTGGATTTGGTGCATACTCGGAAGTATGCCGCAAGCCAGATTGGTCTTGATCCCGAGTCCCTGAAGAACCGGGAAGGCAGAAAGACTGCACCAGCAGTCAGATTTTATCCTCGCCTGATCGACTATCTGGGTTACACCCGTATCGCGGAAGCCAAAACCGGGGGCAGAGAATCGGGCGGGAACGTACGGTCGCGGGATGTTCGGAAAGCACTGGCCGAGGCCGCAACAGTCGACGAAGCAACTATCAAACGAATGGAGGAAGGCGTCAAAGGACTGGCAGCGAGCACGGTTCACGCAATCTGCCGGGTCCTGTATGTTGAGATATGAGACATCACACCAATGGAGCCGACGATCATAAGATCGTCGGCTCCATTTTGGTGTGGGCATTGGCCACAAAGTCCGAACGTCATTCAGTTCGCACTAGTGAGACGTAAACAAAGTTCAACCAGCACGGATGCGATGCTTGGGGTTGTTGTAGGCCCACCGGATCGGCTGGCAGGTTTTGTTGTGGAGGCGAATGTACTGCATGAGCTTCCGCCGCAAATCGGCCGTGGACGTGAAGATGCCGCGGGCGATCAGGTCGCGTTCGATCTTCGCAAACCAGATCTCGATCTGATTCAGCCACGAGCTGTAGGTCGGCGTGAAGTGGAGGGTGACGCGCGGGTGTGCGGCGAGCCACGCGGTCACGGCAGGCGTCTTGTGCGCCGACAGGTTGTCGGCAATGAGGTGGATCGCGCGCCGCGGGGACTGCGTCGCGATCACCTGGTCGAGGAAGCGCAGAAACTGCGCACTCGTGTGGCGGGTGGCGGTCATTCCTTCCACTGCGCCGGTGGCGACGTTGATGGCGGCGTAGAGCGAGCACGTCCCCGTCCGGCGGTATTCGAAGCCGTGGCGTTCGGCCCGCCCGGGCGAGAGGGGCAGCACGGGATCCAGCCGGTCGAGGGCTTGAATGGCCGTTTTCTCATCGACGGAGAACACGACCGCGTTGGTCGGCGGGGCGAGGTACAGACCGATGACGTCGGCGGCCTTGGTTTCGAAGTCCGGATCGTCGCTGGTCAGGTAGCGCTCCAGCCGGTGCGGTTGGAGCCCGGCGCGCTGCCAGACTTTGGCCACGGTCGTGTGGCTCACGCCGATCAGCGCCGCCATCCGGCGCGTGGTCCAGTGCGTCAGCGGCGCCGGTGGGGGCTGGTGGGTCCGGGCGAGAATCTTCGCTTCGAGGCGCGGATCCAGGCGATTCGGGCGTCCACTGCGCGGCAAATCCCCGAGCGCCAGGATGCCACCCTCGGTGACCCGCCGCTTCCACAGGGCGATGTACTTGTCGGTGACGCCGTGCGCGGCGCCAATCGCCGCGTAGGTCTCGCCGTCGGCGAGCGCCAGGACGACGCGCGCGCGCCGGACCAACCCCGCCCCCAACGTCGTCGACCGCAGCATGCTGGCGAGAATGCGCCGGTCATCCGGCGTGAGGGCGAGGTCCATCGTGGGGGCAAACATGCACCGTACAAGAGCAAGATGCATGCTATCCACATTTTAATTACGCTCCACTAGCGGCGCGTCGATCACAGTTGAATTATTGGGCGCCGCACCTTGGCGTGACCGCTAATACTCCGGGCAGTCCTGTCCCGCCTCAGTTGAAATGTGACTCCCACCACCCCCAGACTATGCACTGGGCGGACCGAGGAGTCTATGAGCCAATCAAACGGAAAGAAGCGTCAGCGCCGACAGTTCACGCCTGAGGTCAAGGCGACCATCCTGCGGCGCCATCTCGCGGACAAGGTCCCGGTGTCGGACCTGTGCGACGAGTACCAGATCCAGCCGACCCTGTTCTACCTCTGGCAGCGCCAAGCGTTGGAGCATCTGAGTGTGGCGCTGTCTGAAGGCCGCACGGCCCGGCATCAGGCCCCCACGGTGTCGGCCGAGCGGGCCCGGATCGTCGCCCTGGAAGCGCGCGTGGCGAAGAAGGATCAGATCATCGCCGAGGTCTCGGAAGAGTATCTCGCGTTGAAAAAAAAGCTTGGGGAGAGTTGAGGCATCGCTGGGTGCCCTCCGATCTCCGCGATACGGTCGTCGATTTCGTGCGCGACTTCAGCGAGCGCACCGAGCGGCCCGTGCGCTGGGTGCTGCGGCACCTGGCGATCGCGCCGACGCAGTTTTATCGGTGGACCGAGCGCTACGGCCAGGTGAACACCCACAACGGGTTGATCCCGCGCGACCATTGGCTGACCGCGGAGGAGCGAGCGGCCATCCTGCGGTATCACGACGCACACGCCCCGGAAGGCTATCGGCGCATGACCTTCATGATGCTCGATGCAGACGTGGTGGCGGTCAGCCCCGCGACCGTCTATCGCGTGCTCAAGGCCGAGGGCCGGCTCGATCGCTGGAATCAGACGCCGTCCAAGAAAGGCACCGGCTTCGTGCAGCCACTGCGGGCGCACGAACATTGGCACATCGACATCAGCTATCTCAACATCGCGGGCACGTTCTACTACCTGTGCGCGATTCTCGACGGGGCGACGCGCTTTCTCGTGCACTGGGAGATCCGCGAGCAGATGACCGAGGCCGACGTCGAAACGATCCTCCAGCGCGCGCGCGAGCAGTACCCCGACGCGATGCCGCGCATCATTTCCGACAATGGGCCGCAGTTCATCGCGAAGGATTTCAAGGAGTTCATCCGGCTCACGGGCATGACGCACGTCCGCACCTCGCCGTACTATCCGCAGTCGAATGGGAAGCTCGAACGCTGGTATCAAACCATCAAGGTCACGACGATTCGGCCGAAGGCGCCGAGTTCGCTCGAGGAGGCACGGCGCATGGTGGCCGCCTTCGTCCGGTACTACAATGACGAGCGCTTGCACAGCGCGATCGGGTTCGTCACGCCGGCCGACCAGCTGGCGGGCCGCGCGGAGGGCATTTGGGCCGCCCGCGATCAGAAGTTGGAATCGGCGCGCACGCATCGCCGTGCCCACTGGCACTCCACCTCAACCGAGTGCGTGCTCGCGCTCGCCGCAGTGAATTAGCAATCCACCCAACCCGTCACATTTCCGCTGAACCGGGACA
>JALYVY010000061.1 GCA_030852985.1 Gemmatimonadota bacterium
GTGAGAGACGCCAAGGGCGTCCACGTGCGCGAGTATATCTCCGCGCACTGTGGCGGCGCTACCGTGTGCGGACTAGGGCGTCTTCTTGAGCGGGATGGTGAAGACAACAGGATTCCCCGTCAGCGTCTCACCGCGCAATGGGCGGGCGGTTGCGCGCACCTCGACCGAGGTGATGCCCGTGGTGTCGCTGACCAGCACGAATCGGCTGGCAATGCCCGACGCATCCGTTGTGTCGATCGCCGCGGTCGGCGTGTCCCGGAGCGGGACGTTCTGGTCGTCGACCAGGAAAACGCGTGCCGAATCGACAGCCTTGCCGCCGTTCACGGAGAGGATCTGATAGGAAACGACCACGCCTTGCGTTGGCGCACGCGCCGCTTTTCGTGTCCCGGACACTGTGACCTGGAGCGGCCCTTTGGCGGGGAACCCGACGAGCGGTTCCGTGGTGCCGGTGGCGAGTACCTGGTCCGGTATGGGAACGACATTCAGCAGGGCTTGCGTCGTCTGCAGCCGATCGCCGACGCGCGCCACGATATGAACGGACCGAATGGAATCGCTCGCCGTGAGATAGCCGTTCTCATCGATGTGTATGCCGGTGTCGATCGGCGTCACGATATAGGTGATCGGCACGCCGGCGATGGTGCCGCCGTTCAGGTCGAACGCCTCCACCCTGAGCGGCGCCTTCGCTCCGGTGCTGTCGCGCAATACGTCGCCCGCGCCAACGACGAGCGACGGCAACTCGACGGCGGAGATCGACGCAATGCCGTCCTGGAAGGTGGGCACCTCGCCGCACGCGAGCACGATGACGACGGCGGCACACACACCGGCATGACGGCGCGAGATCCGCGTCATCCGAGCTTCGAATCCAGCAATTCGGCCAGTCTTGTATACGCCTGCGCCGCGGCATCGCCGGGTGAGCGCAAAATCACCGGCTGCCCTGCCGCGAAGGCATCGATCGACGCCATCGTCCGTGGAACGACAACGTCGAAAAGCATCTCGGGCGGCAATTGCTCACGCACATACTCGGCGACGCGCTGCGACACCTCGTTCCCTTCCTCGACCATCGTGAGGAGAATGCCGTCGAGCACCAGCGCGGGGTTCGTCAGCGAGGCATCGCGAATGGCGCGCAGGATCTGAGTCGTCGTCTGGAGGGCCAACGGTTCAGATTGCAGCGGCACGATCACGTGCTGGCTGTGCGCGAGCACCTTGCGTGTGATCGACCCGAGTCCGGGCGGCGTATCAACGACCACCAGGTAGCCACGGTTGCGGGCCCGCTCGAACAGCTCGCCAAGCTTGGGCGACGACGCGACCTGTGCCTGATACGTCTCGTGCTCCGCAGCGTCCGCCACGGAGCCGGCCAGGAGAACACGAAGCCAGGGCAGGGGCGTTGCGAGCACCACATCCTGCAGCTCGTGCGTCCCCGCCATGACGTCGGCGAGTCCAGACGGCTGATCGGTTCCGGCGAGCCCCACGCCGTGACGCACGGAGCCTTGCGGGTCGACGTCGACGAGCAACGTCTTGCGCCCCCGCATGGCCAGTGCGCTCGCGAGGTTGATGGCGGTCGTCGTCTTGCCGACTCCACCCTTCTGGCTCACGACCGCGAGGACGGTTCCCACTAGGCCCCGGGCTGCTCCGGCAGCTGCGGGCGGGGCGACGACGACGCGGCGAGCAGGTCGTCGAGCGTGGCCTGGGCGTGCCGAATCCAGCGTTCTGCATCGGCGCCGGCAGGCGGCTCGCCGAGAAATGCCTGGAGATGCGAGATGGCTTCACTGGTGTCGCCACGCCGGAGCTGCAGGAAGGCGAGCCCGTAGTGCGCGCCGGAGAGCTGCGGATCCAGTTCGAGCGCTCGGCGGTAGGCACGTACGGCTTCCTCCAGGCGCCCGGTGCGCGAGAACGCGATGGCCATGTTCTGGAGAATGCGCGGATCATTGGGATGATCCCGCAGCGCGAGGCGGTAGGAGGTGAGGGCCGCGTCAAAGTCGCCCTGACGTTCCAGGGCAAGCGCTTCGTTCAGGTAATCGAGACGCTGGGGCTTGAGCCCATCGTCCGACTTGCCGCCGAGCATGCGGCTCAACCAGGACATGCGATGCTAGAGCGGGGAAAGGAGGGAGCAGCGTGGGCGCCTGAAGGGACGACTGGCTGGCCCAGAAGGGCAAAGTTAATTCCACGGCGCGGGGGGTACAACAGAAAAGCGCGCGCGCTTCGCACGCTTTTCAGCGCGCCTACGCTTCGCGTGGCTTTTCAGCGCGCCTACGCTTCGCGTGGCTTTTCAGCAATGGGTGGGTGGAACGACAATCGAGCACGCGGGCTGAAGAGCGAGGCGGCAAAGCCGCCGATGCGGGCGCCCTCGCTTACTCCATCCCGGTCGGCGGGCTAGCTTAGCCACTTGGCCCACCTGCGAAAAGGAGTACGCATGTCCCCCCGGAAGACCGCTGTCGAACAGAGCAAGGGTGTCTTCGAGGTGGAGTGGCCGCTGTTCGGTGAGCTGTCCCGCGCCCTCGCACTGAAGGTCGTGCGTGCCTCCTACGATCCGGAGTTGATCGTCGGCATTGCAACGGCCGGCGTGGTGCCGGGCGCCGTAATCTCCGCCATCCTCGACCGGGAGTTCCACTCGATCGTCGTGAGCCGGCGCTACCAATCGGATGTCGCGCGTGAAACACCCGCGATTTTCGGCTCGGCGCCCGCCGCCGTGAAGGGAAGGCGCGTACTCATCGTCGACGAGACGTGCGATTCGGGCGCCACCATGCGGTTGGCCGTGAGCGCGATCATCGACGCCGGGGCCAAGGAGGTGAGGACCGCGGTAGCCTTCAAGACGGGCCAATACGAGCCCGATTTTCACGCGCTCGCGACGGAATCGACGATCGTGCTGCCGTGGGACAGGGAGGTGCTGTTCCAGGGCGAACTGGTACCGAATCCGCTGTACCGCGAAACGATCGGCGGCTGAGGACTGCCGTCTGACGGTCTGACAGTCGGACCCGCTCGCCGCTGCGCGGCTGCTCGTCTGACAGCGGGTCACCTGACTGGTCCGACAGTCATGATCTACACGACCGAGTTGATGCACCGCGTCGTCCACAAGCCGGTCCACTCAACCCCGCATTCAAGCCACGAGACCCAGTCGTGTAGCGGAGAGCTGTCAGACTGTGGTTGACCCGCTGTCAGACGATTGCGCGACGAAGCCGCCGCCCGGGTCAGACGCCTGACTGTCAGACGCGGCGTTCAGGCCGCCGCGCCGACCGCGTCTTCGTAGCTCGCGCCGGCGGCCATGCCGTCGTACACCTGCTGCAGCACCTCCGCGCTCCCCAGCAGGAACCGGCAGCGGTCAGAGCCAGCCGAGCGACACTCGACTTCCATTACCGCGAGGGGTGCGTCGGCAACGCGGCCGAAGAAATCCGCGAACATCCCGGACGACAGGTGGCAACCCGGGTGCTCCAGCCCCGCCTCCGCCGTCGCTTCGCCCCAGTCGGACGAATCGAGCGTGGCCACCGTGTCGTGCAGCACGCCTACCTCGAGCGAGCCCCATCCGCACTCGCGGAAAAAGTCGGTGGCCTGCGCCTGAAAGGACCCGACGCTCAGCGCCTCCGGACCGCCCGTGCCGCGTGCCGCCAGCCACGCGCGGAACGCGTCGAACATGGCGGCGCCACCGGCGTAGCCAGCCTCCTGGAAGTAGCCGGCCGCCGCGTAGCCCGTGTCGCGCATCAGCGCATTCCGAAGTCCGGTGAGCGCATCCCGTGAGATCGCCACCATGCCACTTCCAATGAGATCCATTTCAGTATCACTCATCATGTAAGTCTCCGATCCAGACGTCCCGCCCGCCACTCACGTCACGATGCGGCGGCTCGGCGAACCAGCTCCGCCTCGTCGATTGTCTCGATGTTCAGTGTCCTGGCCTTCTCCAGCTTGCTGCCCGCCTCCTCGCCAACGACGACGGCGGTCGTTGCCTTCGAGACTCCGCTCGTCACCCGGCCGCCCTGCGATTCGATCAACTCGGTCGCCTCGGTGCGCGAGAGCGTGGGCAGTGTGCCCGTAACGACGAATGTCCTGCCCTTGAACGCCGAGCCGGTCGACATCGTGATTGGCTCGGACATTGTGAGGCCGTTCGCCCGCAGCTTGTCCACGAGCGCCGCCGCCAGCGGATCAGCAAAGTATGCGACAACAGCCTCCGCGATCGTTCCGCCCACGCCCCGTAGTGCAAGAATATCGTCAACCGTGGCGGCGCGCAGCGCCTCGAGCGTACCAAAGTTCCGCGCGAGGAGCTGTGCCGCCGTCTGGCCGACGTGCCGAATGCCGAGGCCGAAGAGCAGGCGTGACAGCGGCTGCGCCTTCGAGGACTCCAAGGCCTCCACCAGGTTCTCTGCGGATGTGTCGGCGAAGCGTTCCAGCGACGTGAGCTGCTCAGCGCTCAATGCATAGAGATCGGCGACATCGTGGACGAAACCCGCCGCGACGAATTGCTCCACGCGCGCGTACGACAAGCCGCGAATGTCCATCGCGCCGCGAGACGCGAAGTGCACCATCCCCTCGAGCTGTCGCGCGGGACAGAGCACGTTCGGGCAATAGATCGCGATCTCCTCCTCGTCGCGCTCCACCGGCGTTCCGCACGACGGGCACACGGTCGGGATGGAGGTGACCGGCGGTGGGTTGCTCGCGTCGCGCTTCTCGGGCACAGGGCCGATGACCTGCGGGATGACATCGCCGGCCCGCTTCACCAGCACCACATCGCCCACGCGAAGGTCCTTCGCACGAATGAGGTCGAAGTTGTGCAGCGTGGCCAGCTTCACCGTCGTCCCGCCGATCTCCACCGGCTCCAGCATCGCGAACGGATTAAGGGCTCCGGTCCGCCCGACGTTCACCTGGATGTCGATCAGGCGCGTCTCCGCGATGTCGGGCGCGAACTTCCGCGCAATGGCCCACCGCGGCTCACGTCCCCCGACCACGCCCAGCTCGTCCTGCAGGCGAAGGTTGTCCACCTTGATGACACCACCGTCGATGGCGAAATCCAGCTCCGCGCGGAGGCGATGTTCCACGTCGCGCGCCCAGGCATGCACCTCCGCCATGGTGGTGCATCGCTTCCGCTCGGGCGCCACGGGAATGCCCCAGCGGGTGAGGGTGTCGAGCAGGTCCCACTGGGTCTCGAAGGGCAACGTTGTCCCCGACGCCACGGCCACCGTATAGCCAAAGAATCGCAACGGACGCTTCGCGGTGCTCGCCGGGTCGAGTTGCCGAAGCGATCCCGCCGCCGAGTTGCGCGGGTTCGCGAACACCGGCTCGCCGGCCGTCACGCGCTCCTCGTTCAGCTTCTCGAAGAGACTGAAGGGCAGGTAGCACTCCCCGCGAATCTCCACGAGCGAAGGAACGTCATCGCCGGTGAGACGCAGCGGAATGTCTCGCAGCGTCCGAAGGTTTGCCGTGACATCCTCGCCCATGATACCGTTGCCCCTCGTGGTACCCACCGTGAACACGCCGTCCTGATAGGTGAGGCTCACGGCGGCGCCGTCGATCTTCAGCTCAGTGACGTAGCCGGAACGGCGTGCATCTTCACCAACGAGGCGCGCGATGCGTTCCTCCCAGTCATCGACTTCACCCTCGTTCATCGCATTGCCGAGTGAGATCATCGGCACGAGGTGGGTGTGTTTCGCGAGGGCGCTCGCCGGCTCCGCGCCGACGCGCATCGTCGGCGAATCGGTCGTCCGCAGCTGCGGATGCTCGCGTTCGATGGACTGGAGCTCCCGGAAGGCGCGGTCATACTCGGCGTCCGACAGCGTGGGCCGGTCGCGGACGTAGTAGTCGTGCGACGCCTGTTGCAGCAGCGCGCGCAGTTCTTCGGCGCGCCGTTCGGATGTCACGGGTGCCATGTGCTCGTCGTGCTCAGCCGCGCGCTTCTTCCTCGAACACCTGCATCGCCACGGTCACGAGCCTGCCGAGCTCCTCATCGGCGGCGTTTGGCAGGAGTGTTTCCGCCCAGGTGTGCTCGTCGCCGAGCGCGTAGCGGTCGAGCAGGCGGCGCAGGAATCCAACGAGCGCAATGCGCTGCAGCTCCGCTTTCCGGCGCGCGACGTCGACGTCCTGCTGGCTGTGCAACAACGTTTCGAAGCGATGCGCGTTCCGCAGCGCTTTGGCGGTGAGGGACGCGACCTGCTGACAAAAGGCGACGTCTGCATCGCGGAAGGGCTCGGCATCGCGCTCGGTGCGCAGGAAGATCGCGCCGATCACGGAGCCTTCCCACCGGATGGGGACCACGATGATCGAGCGGACGTTGCGCGAGTCGAGCGTCGCCTTGATGCTGCGCAGCGTAGGATCGTTCGCGGCGTCGGGAATGAAGACCGTCTCGCCGCTATCGAAGGCTCGCTTCAGCTCCGGATAGCGCGTGAGGTCGACGACCAGGTTCCGGATGGTCGGATCCTCATAGCTCGCGACGAGGCGTACTTCATCCTTGTCGCCAGCGAGGAAGATCGCGCAACGATCGAGACCGAACGTTTCGCCGAGCTTGCGGGCGATCGTCTGGAGGACGTCGACGAAATGGAGCGACGCCGAGGCCTCCTGCAAAATGTCGACGATGGCGACAAGGTGATCGCGCTCGCGCTCGAGGTCCGCAATGCGTGCCTCGAGGCGCTGCGTATCGTCAGCTGGTGGGAGCTGCTGCGGGCTCGCTGGCGGAGTAGTCCTGATGGGGGGCAGCGTTTCCATCTTGGGATGCCTGGTGCGCGTTGAATTCTTCTCCGTCGAACCGAACGACCTTGTTGCGCCCGGTTTCCTTGGCGACATACAGCGCGTCGTCGGCGGTGCGCACGAGGTCATCACTCTGCTCGACCTTCGGATGGGGCCAGCCGGCCACGCCAAAGCTGGCGGTGCGGGTGAGCGTCCCTCCGGTGAACGTGAATGTATGCGCCTCGAGTCGTTTCCGCACCCGCTCCGCGAAGGTGACCGCGGCGTCGAGCACCGTTCCTGGGAGAAGGAGCATGAACTCCTCACCACCGTACCGGCCGACCCGATCGATTTCGCGGGCTTCGTCCTTGAGGATGTTCGCCAATTGCTTGAGCACCTCGTCACCGGCCTGGTGACCATAGGTGTCGTTGACGCTCTTGAACTTGTCGAGATCGCACATGACGAGCGAGAACGGCTCGTTCAACCGTTTCGCATGCGAGAACATCTCCTCGATGCGCTCGTTGAGGTGCCGCCGGTTGTCGAGCCCTGTCAGCCCATCCGTCTGCGACATGAAGGTGAGCTTCTCGTTCACCTCGAGGAGTTCCTTCTCGCGCTCCTCGAGCGCCTCCTGCAGTCGCTTGATCCGCAACATGGACCGGAGGCGCGCCTTGAGCTCGGCGAAGTCGATCGGCTTGGTGATGTAATCGTCTGCGCCGGCCTCGAGCCCGATGACCTTGCTGTCGGTCGAGTCGAGGGCCGTCTGCATGATGATCGGAATGAACGGCAGCGACTTGTTGCCCTTGATGTGCCGGGCCACCTCGTTGCCGTCCATCTCGGGCATCATGACGTCGAGCAGGATCAGGTCGGGGGGCGTA
Source organism: Gemmatimonadota bacterium (assembly GCA_030852985.1). Lineage (GTDB taxonomy): Bacteria > Gemmatimonadota > Gemmatimonadetes > Gemmatimonadales > Gemmatimonadaceae > AG11. The sequence continues at coordinate 7,515 of JALYVY010000061.1, forward strand.
GCCTCCACGTACTTGATCGCGTCCATCCCATTGTATGCCGAGGCGGTCTGGTAGCCCCAGCTTTCGAGGCGGACCTTGAGCACCATGATGTTGTCTTCATGGTCGTCGACAATCAGGACGCAGGTTTCCGACTCGGGCGTGGCCTTCTCGGCCGGAGGCGCATTATCCGCCATTCGCCGCGACGTCCTTGCCAAGGAAACGCTGCACCTCGGCCACGACAGCGCGCGGCTCGCATGGCTTCGCGAGATAGCCGTCGCAACCAACTTCCATGGCCTTCTCGCGATCGGACGCCAGCGCGTGGGCCGTGAGCGCGATGATCGGAATGTTGCGGGTCGCGGGGTCGTGCTTGAGCACCTGGGTGGCTTCCCACCCGTCGATGATCGGAATGGAGATGTCCATCAGGATGAGGTCAGGCTTTTCGGCGCGCGCCTTCGCGATACCTTCCTCGCCATTCAACGCCTCGCTCACCTCATACCCGAAGTGGCGGAGGATCGTGGAATAAACGATGCGGTTGTCTTCATTGTCCTCGACGAGCAGGACAGTCTTTCCGTTGTTAGCCATGCTTGGCCTCACACCTAGGCACGTGAGTTCGTCGACTGGTGAGCCGCAGGCGAGCGACGGCGGACCCCGGGGCGCAGTGTGCGGCGATCAGTCCCCGGCCTGCTCGTTGTGTCGCCTCGTCGCTAGCTGCGAGACGAACCGATCACCAACCTCGCATGCCGCACGCAATTTCCAAACCATCCACGAACCTTCACCCATCCACCATGTCATACGCCGGACCAGTTCGGGGCCGTTCCACCGGTCGGCCCACCGATGCACGTTCGCCAGCCTCCATGGCCGACGAAAGTATGCAGTGGCAGCACGTCGCGATTTTCGGGGCCGGTGTCGCGCTCGGCATCACGCTCGGCGCGGGGCTGGCGCTACTGACGGCTCCGCAGTCGGGCGCCGAGACGCGCGCGGACATTCGACTCGGCGCGCGCCGCGCACAAGGCGCTGTGCGTGGCGCTGGCAACGACGCCTGGCGTGGGGTTCAGGCCGAAATGCGCCAGATCACGCGAGCGCTTCGCCGTCGCAAGGCCCAGCGCGCCGCGGAGCGATTTCTCGAAGCAGAGCGCGCCCTGGAGGTGCCTACCGAACGTCCTTGATCTCCTCGGCGGCTTCAGCCTGGTACTTCCGGTCGTTGAAGTCGCCGAGCGGTCCCTTCAACACCATCTCGTACTGCTCGCGGGCCTTGTCCTTGTTGCCTCGGGCCTCGTACACACGGGCGAGATCGAGATGGTGCACGAGCCGCGTCGGGTCGGCGGCGACCGACTCCTCCATGTAGCGCTGTGCGTCTTCCCAGTTGGCCGAGTCGAACACCCTGCCGCCGAGAAAGTTCTTCGCCATGAAGCGCGTAAGGCCGCCCAAGCGCAGGATTTCGTAGTTCCACCGGCCCATCACGTGAAGCGCGGCGGGATTGCGTGGATTGAGCCGCAGTGACTCGAGCGCTGCGGCGCGAATGTCGCCAGCGTACTTGACTTGGTCCTTCTTGCCGAGCGACAGTGCCCTACGGCCGAGGGCACGGGCGAGCTCGGCGTGCACATCGGAGTCCGAGGGATTCACCTCGACGGCGCGATGAGCGTATTGTTCTGACAGCGTGTACAGCCGCTCGCGCTCCTTGTCGTCAGGATTGTATTCGCCGATGTCGACAGCCTCGCGCGAAGCCTTCCACAGCGCCTCGGACGAGCGCGGATCGGCCTTGATCGCTTCTTCGTAGTGCCGCAGTGCGGCGGGCGCGTTCATGGCGACATGCTCGCGGTCGCCGAGGGCGATGTGCTCTGCCGCTGTCTGCGCGAGAAGGGGGAGCGGGGCCAAGGTCAACGTCACGACACCCACTGCGCGCAACAAGGCACGGGAGGCAGCGAAGGAGACGATCATTTTGAACTCCGTGGTGCTGGTGGAGGAGCGCTACCGCTGTTGAACGCCGATTGAATCAATGCTGGCAAAGCCCGATCTGCCCTGCCTTTACTGGTTACCCCAGAGACTCGACAATGCTCGCCCTGAGACTGATCGAACGCAAACGCGACGGTGGACATCTCGAGCCCGGTGAGTGGCGGGCGCTCGCGAATGCATATGCGGCAGGGCATGTCCCGGACTATCAGATGGCGGCGTTTCTCATGGCGTGCTTTCTCCGTGGACTCGACCGGCGCGAGACACTCGCGTTGACGGACGCCATGCTGCACAGCGGCGACACGCTCGACCTCGCGTATCTTGGGCGCGCCCGGATCGACAAGCATTCAACGGGCGGAGTGGGAGACAAGGTGTCGATCGTCCTTGCCCCGCTGATCGCGTCCCTGGGCGTTGCCGTGCCGATGATGTCCGGGCGCGGGCTCGGACACACCGGTGGCACGCTCGACAAGCTCGAGGCGATTCCGGGTTTCGAGACGAATATCTCGCTGAACGATGCAAAGCGGCTGGTCGAAACGTTGAACTGCGCGCTCATCGGCCAGACGTCGGAGATCGCGCCGGCGGATCGCAAGATGTACGCGTTGCGCGACGCCACGGGGACGGTGGAATCCATCCCGCTCATTGCGGCGAGTATCATGAGCAAGAAGCTGGCGGAAGGGCTGACGGGGCTGGTGCTCGACGTCAAGCGGGGATCTGGCGCCTTCCTTCCCAACCTGGAGAAGGGCCTCGAGCTCGCCCGCACGATGATCGAGTTGGGCACCGATCACGGCTGCCCCGTCGTCGCGATGATCACCGCCATGGATCGTCCACTCGGCCGAGCGTGCGGCAATGCGCTCGAGGTGGAGGAGGCGATCCTCGCATTGAAGGGCGAGGGTCCCGACGACCTCATGCAGGTGACCTACGCGCTGGGCGCCGAGATGCTGTTGCTGGCGGAGCACACGAAGGATCGGGCCGAGGCGCAGCGGATGATGGAGGGGGCGATCGGCAGCGGGGCGGCCGCCGAGCATTTTCAGCGCATCATCGAGGCACAGGGTGGGAATCCCGCAGTCGTCGACGACCCGGCAATCATGCCGCAGGCCGCGGAGGTGGAGATCTTTACCGCAGCGCGGCGCGGTTTCGTGTCCCGCGTGGAACCCCGCGCCATCGGGCGCGGGATCGCGGCGCTCGGTGGCGGGCGTACGACGATGGAGGACAAGCTGGACCTTTCCGTTGGGTTCATGATCACGGCGCGGCCGGGCGATTGGGTGGAGCAGGGGGAGCCAATGGCGACCATCTTTGCGCGCGATCGCGCGGGTGTCGAGAGCGGTCGCGCGACCCTGCGTGCCGCGATCACACTGGCGGATGAGGCAGAGCGTCCGCTGCCGCTCGTCTCGCATCGTGTGACGTCCGCGGGAGTGGAAACGCTGGAGTCCGAGTAGCGTTGTGCGCGTTCGCCTTTCAGTTTTGGAATGACCTTCACGCGGAGAGCAACGTGCCACCAAAGATTGCGCGGCTAGCGGGATTGGGTGCTTTTGGCGTGTGCGCCGGCATCGCGGCCATTTTCGCGCTGTTCGTCTACATCACGCGTCCGACCGGCAGTTCCGGGCTCGATTCGCCCGAGCGTTTCCTCGCGTTGTTCACGGTGGCGGGTGTGCTCGTTGCCTTGGCGGTGGTGCACGTGGCGATCGGCAATCAGTTGATGGCCCTCGCAAAGGGTGAGTCGCGGCGCGCCTAGCGCGGCGTTCCGAACACCTGCAAGACCGGGTAAACCGAGTTTTCTCCTCTCCGCGTTGGTCCGGATGACAACGGTCTCGCTGGCGGTGTCGGTCGCGGGGACGACCACTTCGGGTGGGCGCGTCGATGGAGCGGGGGAGACACGAGCCGACGTGCCGCGTGCGCTGGCAATCGCGGCGAGCGCCAGTGCTGCTGCGCGGAAGCTGCGGCGATGGATTGGAGTCTTGGTGGACATCCGTTGGGCGTTCTTCGTTGTTCGTTCTTCGTTGTCCACGCGGATCGCCGCGGAACGCGGATCGGCGCGGATAAATCTCGATCCGTCACCGTGTGCCCTGCAGGATGCTCGTTCAATATCGTATTTGGGGGACGCCGATATCGCGACCGGCGTCTGCACGCGACGCGACTCCTCTCGGAGCAATCCGCGTTACTCTGCATGCTCCGCGAGGATCCGCGTGGGCAACGAGGTGACCGCTGTTGACTCAGGTACGGCACACCTCGTAGAGAACGTCGTTCGGTGCACCGTGAGACTTTGAATTGCGGAATCCACACGAATGAGTTCGTGGGCCACGAGGAGCAGCCGCCGAACGAGCGCCTGGCCACTATCCGGCGGACCGCGGCGCACCATAGTTTCGACCAACCCTTCAACCACATTGCTCGATGCGCCGTTTCGCAGTAGCCGCGATTCTCCTTGTGAGCAGTACGCCACTGCGAGCGCAAGCCTCCAATCCCGGGTCGCTGGTCGACTGGACCGCGCTCCAGGGTGAGAGTGTTCGCCACCTTCAAGAGTACGTTCGCGTCAACACGAGCAATCCGCCTGGCAACGAGATCGAGGGCGCCCGTTTCCTGAAGGCGATTCTCGAGCGCGAAGGCATTGAGGCGATGATTCTGGACACCACCGAGCTGGGGCCTGGTCACGCGAACCTGTACGCTCGCCTCAAGGGGAACGGCTCCAGGAAAGCCATCGCCCTGGTGCACCACATCGACGTCGTACCCGCGGTGCCGGCGTACTGGACGAGCGACCCGTTTGGCGGGGAGATCAAGGACGGCTTCATCTACGGTCGCGGCACGCTCGACATGAAGGGGCAGGGCATCGCACACCTCATGGCGATGATTGCGCTGAAGCGCAGCGGTGCACCGCTGACACGCGATATCGTGTTCATTGCCAATACCAACGAGGAGAACGGCGCCACGGGCGCGGCCGCGTTCGTGATGTATCATGCGGACCTCCTGCGCGACGTCGAATACCTCTTTACAGAAGGCGGCGACAACCCGGTGGTGAACGGCGCGACGCGCTATTACGGCGTCGGTGTCGAGGAGAAGCGTCCGTTCGGGCTCAAGCTGGTCGCGCATGGTGTGCCGTCACACGGCTCCAGGCCAACGAAGGTGAATCCCGTAGTGCACCTCGTTGCCGCGCTCGATCGAATCGCACGCTACGAGACACCGTTGCATGTCGTGCCCGGCGTGGCGCGGTATTTCGCGGCGCTGTCGCGCGGGTACAGCGGGCAGAAGAAGGCATGGATGTCGGACGTCGCCGCGGCCATCAAGGTGCCTGCCGCACGCGCGTGGCTCACGAGCGACGTCTACTGGAATGCGATCCTTCGTAACACCCTCTCGCTCACGGTCGTGACAGGGTCGAACAAGAACAACGTCATCCCGCCCGAGGCGTCGGCATACGTGGACATCCGCCTGCTGCCCGACCAGGATCCGCAAGCCTTTCTCGCCGACATTCGCCGCATTGTCGCCGACACGAGCATAGAGATCACGCCGCCCGCGACCCAGAAGGCGCGCATGGATAATCCGATCGACACCGATCTCTTTCGCGCCGTCGAGCGCGCGACGCACGATCGCGAACCAAATGCGCTGGTCACCACCCCGATGTTCACCGCGGCCAGCGACCGGCCCTACTACCGCGCACTCGGCATCATCACCTACGGGTTCGATCCATTCAGGGTGCCGAGCGTCGACATGCAGAAGGGCATGCACGGCAACGACGAGCGCATCTCGGTCGAGAACATGGGCTTCGGCGTGCGGTATCTCTTTGATGTGTTGCGATACGCCCAGTGAAGCAAGTCGGACAGTCAGACTGTCTGACGGTTGGACCGGAAAGCCTGAGACGCTGCTGAGCCTCTGAGGTTGAGGCGGGAATGGAGCCCGAGCGAAGCGGGATGCGCGTGAGCGGTATCACAGCGCAACTGTGCTCGGAGCGCTACTCATTCAGCCATGCGAGCCGACGAAGGATTCGTACACGCATGGACGATGGCCGCGGAGCTCGAGACGGCGCAATGGCGCGCAATGCACGGTGACATGGTGCTGGTGTTGCGTGCCGCCAGCCGGGAGCTCGAGCGCGGGCGCAGCGATGACGGGCTCGCCGTCCTGAGGGGGCCCGAAGGGCTCGGTAGTATCCGCATCGTTCCGGATGCAATTGCATTCAACGGAAACGCGTTCCTCGGCGAGGCCGCAGATCCCTTCTCCGTCGAGCGAATTGCGGAACGCGGCATCATCGCGCGGCGGACTCGCAGCGGCGAGCGGCGCGTGGTCCGGCGGTGCGACACGGCTGGGCGCCCCTATGATCTCGCCGTCTGCGCCGTGCTACTCACTATGCTGCATCACTGCGCCGGCGATGTGCGCGTCGGCACGTCGGGCTCACTTCGCGGCGGATGGTCGCGCGCCGCCGTCGTCGTTCGCGCAACACTCGGCGATTGCGGACAGCTCGTCCAGGTGGAAACCGGCCTGCTCCGTTGGGTGGGCGCAGCCGCATCCAGCGAGGCGGGCACTACGCGGTCGAGCGCCTCGTAGGCGCGCGACCGCCACGCGCACAACTCAGTTCTTCTGGAACGTCTGCGTAAAGCCGCTCACGATCTCAGTGAGGACGGTGCCACTCAACGAGCCCTGATACGTCACACCGGCGGTGACATCGTTGAACGTGATCGAGCCATTGAGGCTCGTGTAATATCCGGAGTCGACGCTCGTCTGCCCATTGCTGTACTGCGACGCATCGGTAAACGAGCCATCGCTGTTCAGGACGAGCTGCTCGTTCGTGAGCTGCAGGCCGTTCGAAAACGTGTACGGCAGCGCGCTGCCATTGACGGTCCTGAGGGTGTAGTTGCCGTTGATGGACGTTGACGGCGCTGTGGAATCGTTGGCACAGGCCGCGAGTCCGAGGGCAAGCACGAGCATGGAAATCTTGCGCATTGTTCATTCTCCAAAGCGGTGTCGATTACCGTCGGCTTAAGCAGCGCTGTTACCGACACGGTGGCGGTTGATCGACTCCTACACCGCTCGTCGCACAGCGATCCCGTGTGATGGATGTCACAACGATGAGAGGCCATCGCACCACAGTCGCCCTACATTTGCGTGCGTGCCGTGGCGCTCACATCAGATCTCGCGGTGCAACGCAAAGCGTCCCAGCCCAGGCGTGCATCGCTGCTCACGTCGCCGGCGTAGCGGGGATTCGGACACGCGAACCGGGAACGTTCATCAGCCCCAACTCGACCAGCCACAGCCCTTGGTTGGTGCCTCGCATGCGATGCCACGTAATGCCGGTGCGAAGCCGCGTCGTGCCGTGTCCGATGAGCGCGGCGCCGCCGATGTTGAAGCCGGGCGCGTACGCGGCACCCCCGTCCGCGGCAATGCCGATGAACGACACGCCGGCTGTGGGAAGCAGCATGAACCCGGGCTGAGGTTGGAATGGCAACGTCAACCCGACACGCGTGCCGGCCAGGAGCACACCGTACGCGATGGCTCGCGGTGCGATGCCGAAGGAGAGATCCAGTCCAACGTCTCCCACCCGGGCTTGCGTGAAGTGAAGTCCAAGGGTGGAGATCCGTTCGTCAGGCGTGAGCGTCGCGCCGAGCGATCCGACGGATCCGCCTGCGATCCAGGACGAGGGCTGCACGGCGGTGGTGTCCTGCGCGCGCGCCGGCAGCGAGACAAGCCCACCGAGGAAGCACAACGGCCGTGCGATTCGAAGGCAGCGCGACCGAAGGGATTGGGAATGGCATTTGATGCGCATCGTGGCGGGTCTCGGTTGAGGAGTTCGATGACGTTCTCCTTCCGAACGCGGGAAAGACCCGCCGATTGGGTCAGGGGTATTTCTGACTTTCGTCCATCAGCCGAGAGGGGCGCTGGACCAATGGCAACGGGGCGGCTGTCCCGAAGGATGGCCGCCCCGTTGCCGAGTGTATCGACGTCTCGAGCCGTCAATTGGCGTCGAGCCGTGAGCACACGCCGTCAGATGTCCAGGTTCGACGCGAAGCGCGCGTTCTTCTCGATGAATAGTCGGCGCGGCTCGACTTCGTCGCCCATGAGGGTCTGGAAGATGTCGTTGGCCGTGATGGCGTCCTCCACGTTCACCTTGAGCAGGGTGCGTGTGTTCGGATCCATGGTGGTGTCGAACAGCTGGTCGGCGTTCATCTCGCCGAGTCCCTTGTAGCGCTGGAGGTTGATGCCAGTCTTGCCGTCGGGGGACATGCGCTTGGCGATTTCGTCGCGCTCCTTCATGTCGTAGGCGTAGTACGCTTCCTTGCCCTTGGCCACGCGGAAGAGCGGAGGCTGCGCGATGTAGACGTAGCCCGCCTCGATGAGCTCCGGCATCTGTCGGTAAAAGAAGGTCAGCAGGAGCGTCCGGATGTGCGCGCCATCGACGTCGGCGTCGGTCATGATGATGACCTTGTGGTAGCGCGCCTTCTCGATCGTGAACTCGTCCTTGATGCCGGTGCCGAGTGCGGTGATGATGGTGCGGATTTCTTCATTGGACAGCACCTTGTCGATGCGCGCCTTCTCGACGTTGATGATCTTGCCGCGCAGTGGCAGGATCGCCTGGAACTCGCGCTTGCGGCCCTGCTTGGCGGAGCCACCAGCCGAGTCGCCCTCGACGAGGTAGATCTCGCACAACGCCGGGTCGGTGAGGGAGCAGTCGGCGAGCTTGCCGGGCAGATTGCCGACGTCGAGTGCGCTCTTGCGGCGCGTGAGGTCGCGGGCCTTGCGGGCGGCTTCGCGTGCGCGGGCGGCTGACATCGCCTTGTCGATGACGATGTTGGCGGTGCGCGGGTGCTCCTCGAGGTAGGCGGCCAGCCATTCGTTGACGCAAGTCTTGACTGCCGACTCCACTTCGGAGTTGCCGAGCTTGGTCTTCGTCTGCCCTTCGAACTGCGGCTCGTGGACCTTCACGGAGAGCACGGCCGTGAGGCCTTCGCGCACGTCGTCGCCGGAGAGCGTCGTCTCCTTGTCCTTCTTGGAGAGCGACGACTTCTGGATGTACTGGTTGATGACGCGCGTGAGGGCGCTCTTGAAGCCCGTGAGGTGCGTGCCGCCTTCGTGCGTGTTGATGTTGTTGACGAAGGAGAAGACGCTGTCCTGGTATGCGTCGTTGTACTGCATGGCGATCTCGATGCCGACGTCGTCCTTGGTGGTATCGAGGTAGATGACTTCCTGGTGCAGCGGCTTGCGATGCGCGTTCAAGTGCTGGACGAATTCGCGGAGGCCGTTTTTCGCGAGGAAGGTTTCGTCCTTCTCCTCACCGAGCCGCTCGTCCTTGAGCGTGATGGTGACGCCCTTGTTGAGGAAGGAGAGTTCGCGGAGGCGCGACGCCAGCGTGGTGTAGTTGTAAACGAGCTCCGTGAAGATCATGTGGTCAGGCTTGAACCAGACCTTGGTGCCCGTCTGCTTCTTCGGAGCGTCGCCGATGACCTTGAGCTTCGTCTGCGTATCGCCGCGGATGAAGTCCATGTAATACTCCTTCCCGTCGCGCTTCACCCACACCTTGAGCACTTCGGACAGCGCATTCACGACGGACACACCCACGCCGTGCAAGCCGCCCGAGACCTTGTACGAATCCTTGTCGAACTTGCCGCCAGCGTGAAGCACTGTCATCGCGAGCTCGACACCCGGGATCTTCTCGATGGGATGGAGATCGACCGGAATGCCGCGGCCATTGTCGATAACCGTGATGGAGTTGTCGGCGTGGATCGTGACGTTGACGAGGTCCGCAAATCCCGCGAGCGCCTCATCGATGGAGTTGTCGACGACCTCGTACACCAGGTGATGCAGCCCTCGCTCCGACGTGGAGCCGATATACATGCCCGGGCGTTTGCGAACCGCCTCAAGCCCCTTCAGTACGGTGATCTGACCTGCACCATACTCCTTCTCCGCCGGCTTGTCGTTCGACTTGGTCATGCACTCCACTCACGAAGAGACGAAAAAGTGACCCCTGAAGAAAAACCGAAAACACGGTTCTTCTCCAGATGGAAGAAGATAACGCTTTTTCGTCCGTGAAGCAACAGTCGGGCTAGTGTCTAAGTGCTGAAACGACAACGGGTTGCCGAGCTGGTGAATCTGATGAACCCGCATCGCCGAGCCAGTTGTCCCGACGCGAAGAAATTGTGTTCAGCACGCGCCAACAAAAGATCGGCGTCATGACCTCTACGGCGGACGCAGAATGTCGCAGGCTGCGCAAACGCAGACGACGCTGCAACGGCCGTTGAAAAACTCCATGCGCCTTTCCGTTGCGCAGTTGCTGCGTTTTCTGCGTTTGCGAAGCCTGCGCATTTCTGCGTCCGTCCTTCGTCTGCCGTCGGCTCGAAGCGGATCACAAACGCTTCAATAACCACCGGATCTTCTTCACCGGAATGCGCCCCTCCTTTGCATTCAACGCACGCAGCAGCTCCGGCTCCATCAGCGACAACTCCATCATCCACGCGTTCGTTGTCACGCTCACGAAGAGCGTTCCGTCCGCGGCGATTGATTGCGGATCCGTCACACGCGCGATCGCCGCACCCACCAGCGAACTCCATTCCGGAATGATTCCCGCCTGCTCGACACGCGCCGCGATGCCCGACGAACGCATCACGTCCGCGAGCACATCGCCCAGCGCTGACGGCTTCTTCTTCGCCGGCATCAGGCCGCGCCTGCGCGCGCGGAGGCATCATCCACCGCGACGACGCCTTCGGCAATCCGCCATCGCGCGAGCTGACTGAGTGCGGGAGGGATATCGCTCTCACGCGGCACCGTGAGCAGTGTCTGGCCCATCGCCTGCTCGGCGAGCAGGTCGAGAATGCGGCTGGAGCGATGGACGTCAAGCTCCGCAAACGGGTCGTCCAGGAGCAACATCGGCGTTCGACCAAGCCGCTCGCGAAGCGTTTCTCCTTCCAACAAACGAAGCGCGATGGCGCCGGTACGTTGTTGTCCCGCCGAACCGAACGCGCGCAATTCACGGCCTGACAGCAGTAGCGCAAGATCGTCCCGATGCGGACCGGTATGGGTGAGGCAGCGCCGCACGTCGAGCGGACGTCGTTCCTCCAGTCCGCGCTCAAGCGCCGCTTCGATGTCGGCCACTTCGTACGACGCGGGCTCGAGCGACGTGGCGTAGCGCAACGACACCGGCGACGACTCGCCGATGCTCGCACACATGCTCGCAAATCGCGGCGCCGCATGCTCGGCCCATTCCACGCGCTCGCGCCAGAGCACCGCCCCGTGCTTTGCCAACGGTGCTTCCCATACCGCCACCCGCTGCGCGTTGGCTGAGCCGGACGATCGCAATGCATCGCGCAGCGCCGCGTTGCGTTGCGCGAGCGCATGACGGTAACGCTGAAGCGCACCGAGGTACGCCCGCGACGAGAGGGCGAGGAGGATGTCGAGGTAGCGGCGCCGTGCGCTCGGTGCGCCCGCCACGAGCTCCACGTCTGCCGGCGAAAAGAGGACGCAGGGAAGTGCACCAAGCGCGTCGCTGAGGCGCGCGGGCTCGGCGCCGTCCAGCTTGAGGCGCTTCCGTCGACCCTGACGCTCGAACCCGGCGCTCAGCTCGTGATTCACGCCGCCGTCCGTCCGTGCGGCAATGTGAAAGCCCGCCGCGCCGAATCGAACGACGTCGACATCCCTCGCCCCGCGCACAGAGCGAAGCAGGTGGAGGTAGTAGATCGCTTCGAGCAGGTTCGACTTCCCCTGACCGTTATCGCCGATGACCACCGCGCCAGCAGTGGGGAAGGTGAGATCGGTGCGAGCGAGGTTCCGATAGTCGCGGAGCGCAAGCGTGCGCAGGACAACGCGACGATCGCTCACACGCCAGTGAACGTCGGCGCTCGTTTGTCGAGGAACGCGCGCATGCCTTCCTGCTTGTCTGCCGATGCGGAGAGCAAACCGAAGTACGACGCTTCGAGCGCGATGGCGTCGTCGAGGCGCATGTCGCCCCCACGGTCCACGGCTTCGATACAGTGCGCCACGGCGAGTGGTCCGTTGGCGATGATGGTCTTCAGGATACCGCGCGCGGTCTCGATGAGCGCGTCGGCACTCACGACTCGATTCACAAGACCGATACGAAGCGCCTCGGCGGCGTCGATCATGTCGCCGGTAAGGAGCAGTTCCAACGCGCGACCCTTGCCGACCAGGCGCGGCAGACGCTGCGATCCTCCGTACCCGGGCACGATGCCGAGCTTCACCTCGGGTTGTCCGAACTTCGCCTTCTCGGATGCGACCCGGAGGTGACATGCCATCGCAAGCTCACATCCCCCGCCGAGTGCGAATCCGTTCACCGCAGCGAGGGTGGGCTTGGGCGAGGTCTCGAACAGCCGGAAGGTGCGCTGGCCGCGCTCCGAGCGCGCCTTGCCTTCCGTGGCGCTCTGGTCGACCAGCTCGGCGATGTCCGCGCCGGCCACGAACGCCCGACCCGCTCCTGTCAGGAGTACGGCGCCGACGTCCTGCCGCGCTATGGCCTCCGAGACAGCGATCCCGAGCTCGGCCATGAGCGCATCGTTCAGCGCATTCAGCTTGTCGGGGCGGTTGACCGTGATGGTCGCGATGCGATCCGCCACATCAAGGGTGAGAAGCTCGTAGGCCATCCGCTAAAGCTAGTCAAACGGACCGCAACTTGCCCTCCCGCTCGCCATGGCTGAATGGATACTGCGACAGGGTGGAAAGACACGCTTTCGCTACGTGCGGAAGGACGGGAAGCCCGTGGGCGACGAGCGCACACTCGAGCGCATTCGCCTGCTCGTGGTTCCACCCGCGTGGACCGACGTCCACATCGCCGCCAGTGCCCGCGCGGAAGTGCAGGCGTGGGGGATGGATGCAAAGGGACGGAAGCAATACCGCTATCACGCGCGCGCGGTCGAGCGGGGACAGCTTCGCAAGTACTACCGCGTGCGGGAGCTGGCGAAGGAACTGCCGGACATTCGTCGCCGAGTGAAGGCACATGCCGCATCGAGGACGCCGTCGAAGCGGGCGGTCGCCGCCGCGGTCGTGCGCCTCATCAGCGAGAGCTTCTTTCGAGTCGGCAGCGAAAAGTATGCGACCGAGAACAAGACGTTCGGCATTGCGACGCTTCGGAAGCGCCATGTGCGGATCCAGGACGGACGCGCGGTGTTCACGTACGTGGGCAAGAAGTCGATCAAGCAGCGACAGACCGTCGCGAATCGCGAGCTCACCGCGCTCGTGCGTCGGCAGCTGACGAGCCCGGGCACGCGACTGTTCCGCTACAAGGACGGCACGAAGTGGCATGACCTTACCTCGCGCGACGTGAATGACTACCTCCACGAAACGCTGGGTGTCGCCTACAGCGCAAAGGATTTCCGCACCTGGGGCGGAACGCTGCGCGCTGCCACGGTGCTGGCCGAGCTCGGACCTGGGAGAACGCCCACGGAGACCACTCGTAACGTGATGACGACCATGCGCCTGGTGGCGTCGGAGCTTGGGAACACGCCAGAGA
>JALYVY010000435.1 GCA_030852985.1 Gemmatimonadota bacterium
TTCGTCATGGGAGAAGGTGCCGGGATCGTCATCCTCGAGGAGCTTGAGCACGCACTCGCGCGCGGCGCGAAGATCTATGGCGAGATGGGCGGCTATCGCGCCACCGGCGACGCCTACCACCTCACGTGTCAGCTGCCGGATCACGAAGGGCTCCAACGCGCCATGCGCGGCGCACTCACCGACGCGGGGCTGACAACCGCCGACGTCGATTACGTCAATGCGCATGGAACATCCACGCCCCTGAACGACTCTAACGAAGCGAAGGCAATCGCCACCGTGTTTGGGGAGTCGGCGGCAAAGATCAGCATTTCTTCGACCAAGTCCATGACGGGTCACATGCTCGGCGCAGCAGGGGGAGTGGAGTTCATCGCGGCGACGCTCGCAATGCGCGACCAGATCATTCCGCCCACGATCAACTACCAGACGCCTGACCCCGATTGCGGTGACCTGGACTTCACGCCGAATATTGCGAAACGGCGTCAGGTCAGGGCGGTGTTGAGCAACAGTGCAGGATTTGGCGGTCACAACGTCTCGATCGTCGTCAAGCGTTATCAGGAGTAGCGTCGTGCCCATTGCCGTATCGTTCGATCGTTCGCGCATCTCCGACCCGGCGCTCTTTTCCATCGCTGACAAGGTTTTGGCTGGCGAGCGTCTGTCGCACGCCGATGGCGTGGCGCTCTTCGCGACGCCTGACCTGCTTGGGCTTGGTGCGATGGCCGATGCGGCCAACCGCGCGCGAAACGGCAATCGAGTGACGTTCGCGGCCAACCAGCACATCAACCCCACGAACGTCTGCATCCTGCGCAAGACGTGCGTGTTCTGCTCCTATGCGCGCCTGCCCAAGGAAGCCGGCGCGTATCGCTACACCATGGAGCAGGTGTGGGAGGAAGCTGCCAAGGTCGACGCGAACATGACGCGCGAGTTCCACATCGTGGGCGGGCTCGACATGAAGGCCGGCTTCGCCTACTACCAGGAAATGTTCCGCGGTCTCAAGGCGCGGCATCCGCAGGTGCACATCAAGGCGCTCACCGCCGTCGAGATCGCGCACATCGCGCGCATCGACAAGATGTCCGTCCGCGACGTACTCATCGGATTGCGTGAGGCTGGTCTCGACACGATGCCTGGTGGCGGAGCGGAAGTCTTCAGCCCCGGCGTCCGCGCCACGATCGCCGAGAAGAAGCTGTCGGGCACCGAGTACATCGAGGTGCATCGCACGGCGCACGAGCTGGGCATCCGCACGAACTGCACGATGCTCTACGGACACGTCGAGACGTACGAAGATCGCATTCACCACCTCGGCATGCTGCGCGACCTGCAGGACGAAACCGGCGGATTCCTCGCCTACATCCCGCTCGCCTATCATCCGGACAACAACGAGCTCGGGGCGGAGCTCGGACGCACGGGCACCGCGACCACCGGCTTCGACGACCTCAAGAATCTTGCGGTCGGTCGCTTGTTCCTCGACAACTTCACGCACGTGAAGTCGCACTGGATCATGGTCACGCCGGCCATTTCGCAGCTCTCGCTCGACTTCGGCGTGAACGATCTCGAGGGCACCGTGGTCCGCGAGAAGATCTATCACGAGGCCGGCGCGCATACGTCGCAGGCCATGTCGCTGGACGAGATTGTGCGCTTGATTCGTGGCGCAGGGAAGTCGCCCGCCGAGCGCGACTCGTTCTACAAGGTCTTGCACACTTTCGACGAACCGCCGCGGCCGCACGCGCAGGCGGCGTAAGATGCGCGTTGGCCGGATCCCGTACATCAACTGCTATCCGGTGTACGGCGCGATCGACCGGAAGCTGGTGAGCCTCGATGCCCAGCTCGTCGATGGCATTCCATCGGCCCTGAATTCGGCGATGAGCCTCGGCGCACTCGACGTCAGCGTGATCTCCGCCGTCGAGTATGCGCGCGACGCAGCGCGCTACCTGCTGCTGCCCGACCTCGCCATCTCGTGCGACGGACCAGTGCGCAGCGTGATGCTGTTCTCGCGTCGTTCTGCGGAAACGCTGAGCGGGGGGCGCGTGCTCGTGAGCAGGAGCTCGATGACCAGTGTCGAGCTCCTTCGCTTGATGTTTCAGCAAGTGTGGCACGCGTCGCCGACCTTCGTTCCCGCGGACGCGGAAATTGCGGACCTCGAGCGCAGCGGCGCGCAGCCACACGATGCGCGTCTCATCATCGGCGATGCCGCGCTCATGCTCACATCGGGCGCGAGCGCGATCGCGAGCGACTACCCTTACGTATACGACCTCGGCCAGGTCTGGAAGGATTGGACGGGCCTTCCGTTCGTGTTCGCCGTCTGGGTCGCGCAGCGCACGAC
>JALYVY010000062.1 GCA_030852985.1 Gemmatimonadota bacterium
GGTCGACGCGGGAAGGATTCGCCGAGCCGTCATGAAGCGCTCGTGGAGTTTCTGCACGTACGGATCGGCGTCGTCATCCAGGCGCTCCACCGCATAACCGCCGCGCCCCAGCGCGAGGTGGACAAGGCGGCAGTCGCCGAGTGAAATGGCGACGTGCGTGATGTGCTGGTCGACGCGATCCGAAAAGAAAAGGAGGTCGCCGACGCGCGCGTCGAGCAGGTTCTTCTCGGCGCGTGCGCCTTGACTCACCTGCTGCCACGCGTCGCGATGGAGCTGCGTTCCGTGCAGCCAGAACACGGACTGCACCAGTCCGGAGCAGTCGCATCCCCATGGCGTGACGCCACCCCAGATGTAGCTCGCACCATCGAAATAGGATTGCGCACTTCGCACGATGGCGTGAACGTCGGACGGGAACCGCTCGTCTTTCTCCTCGATCGGTATCGCCTCGCCCGTCACGAGGTGCTGGTCGGCGGTGAGATAAGCGCCGAGTGGCATGTTGCGCTTGCGACCAGCGGGGATCGTCGTCACGCAGCCAAGCGAGATGCGCGTGACGGGCGCCGCGTCGGCATCACTGTGGCGGCGACTGATGTAGCCGCGATGCATCCAGCCTTCGTACGCGTCAGCCCCAACGACGCGGAACCAGTCGTCGCGCTCCTCGAGGTTGTCGAGGACCCGGCCCGCAAGGAGCTGCGATATCGGCGCGCTGGCCACGCGTGGCTCAGCGAACAGCGTCGCAATCGGAGCGGTGACGACCAGCTGTTCCGGCTCATCCGTCATCCGCGAAAGATGTCTCCCGGTGCGTGGGTCCGCACGGCCCGCTCGATCGCGCGCTCGAGCGCGAGCACGGCGAGCGCCTCGACCTGCGCTGGCGTCGCGGCCATCGCGTTCTTCAGGGGCGACGTCGCGAACACCACGTCACCGTCGAAGGCCGTTGCGACGGGCGTGATGCGGCGATAGAGCGCGGCGGACGCGGCGCGCGCAACCCCGCCGAGCTGAAGGCGACCGAGATCCGCGTTGGTGGCAACGACGCACAGGGTGGTGTTCCGTCCCGCCAGTGAATCGAATTCGAGTTGCGACGCGTCACCGATCGCGATGTATTTCGCGCTGTCGAGCCAGCGCGAATTGTCGATCCGCGCGCCGGCGACGATGGCGCCTGCGCTGTCCCGCACGTCACCGAGCGCATTCACGACGGCGAGCGCGCATACCTGAAGGGCGCCTGCGCTCGCACGACCCACGCCGAAGCCGCCCTTCATGGCATGTGCCGCCCCGCGGACCTTGCCGACAGTCGCGCCTGTGCCGGCGCCCACCGATCCCTCCACGACTTCGGGCATCGCGGCCTCGCACGCCGCATATGCCATCGCTGCGGTGGGTCGCGCCTTGAAGCTTCCGAGTGGCGCGAGATCGAAGATGACGGCGGCCGGCACGATCGGCACCACGCCATCGCCAACGGGAAACCCCCGTCCGCGCTCCTCCATCCACTGCATCACGCCCGCGGCAGCATCGATGCCGTAGGCGGAGCCGCCGGAGAGGAAGATTGCGTCGGCACGATCGACGAGATGCGCGGGGTCAAGCAGCGCGAGCTCGCGCGTGCCCGTGGCGCGCCCCACGACATGCACCGCGCAACGGAACGACTCGTCTGCCCCGCGCACGACCGTACATCCGGTCGCACCCAGCGCGTCGGTGGCGTGTCCGACGGCGAGACCACAAGCGGCGAACGACGTCACGCCGAGTGTACCACCACTACTCGAGCCACTTGGGCATTGGCACTTCCGCATCGCGGCATGCGCGACACTTCGTCACGCCGCGGATGTTGCAGATCACGCAGATGAAGGTGCCGCATTTTTCGCAGGGATACCCTTCGGACGCGCGCTCCTCATTGCCGCAGGCGCGGCAGATCATCGCATCGACTTCGTGCAAGTCCGTCACGATGCCTCCTCCGCGTGGACAGCGAGCGCGACCCGTTCACCGAAGCCGAACTCGCGAATTTTCTTGATGAGCGTTGCACGAGAGATGCCGAGCTCCCGCGCGGCGCGCGTGCGATTGCCGCCGTGGGTGCGCAGCGTGCGCTCGATGTGCGCGCGCTCGACCTCAGCGAGTGAACGGGGCAGGTGCAGCTCGAAATCGTTGTCGATGCCACGCACCTCGGGCGGCAGGTGGACGACGCCGATGGCCGGCTCGCCGCGCGCGAGGATAAGCGCACGCTCGAGCACATTGCGCAACTCCCGTACATTCCCGGGCCACGGATATGCGCCGATGCGCTCGAGCGCCTCATCCGTCAGCACCGACGGCGTATCGGGCAATCCCGGACGAAGCTCGGCGACCAGTGCGGCGACCGTTTCCCGCAGATCTTCTGGTGGCCTGGCCCGCAACGGCGGCAGGTGCAGGGGCATGATGCCGAGATGATAGTAGAGATCTTCGCGGAAGCGCTGCTCGGTGACTTCGGTTGCGAGATCCCGCACCGTCGCCGCGATGAGGCGCACGTCGATCGGGACCTCGCGTGTTCCTCCCGTGCGCCGCACGCGACGCGCCTCGAGCGCGCGCAGCAGCGTCGGCTGCAGGCTCGAGGGCAGGTCCGAAATCTCGTCGAGGTAAAGCGTTCCTCCTTCAGCAGCCTCGAAGAGCCCCGGAATTGGTCCGCCGACTCCAGCATCCACACCAAACAGCTCGGCATCGAGCGCCTCGACCGGACGCATGCCGCAACTCGCCTCGTGAAAGGGGCGGCCCGCACGAGGGCTCAGCGCATGGATGGCCCGCGCCACGCGAGACTTGCCAACCCCATTCTCCCCGACCAGCAGCGCCGCTGTTCGCTCGCTGCGGGCCAGCAACTCGATCTGGTCCACGAGCTCACGCATCGGCAGCGACGAGCCGAGCAGCATGTCAGCCACGGACCGACCGTTCCGCGCGAGCGCGCCGCGGCCGAGCTCACGCAGGTGGGCCTTCTCGAGCGCGCGATCAACGACGGCACCGAGATGCGCCAGCTCCACCGGCTTCGTGAGGAATCCTTCCGCGCCCGCCTGCATCGCGTGGACGGCCGCGGGGATGTCCCCGTGACCGGTGATCATGATGATCACGGGTCGCTCCTCGCGCGTCCGCTCGAGGACCTCGAAGCCGGAGATGTCGGGAAGAAAGAGGTCGAGCAGCACGACGGCCGGATGCTCCGTGCGCACGAGCATCACGGCCTCCTCGCCCGTTTCAGCGCGCAGGACGTCGTGCCCCGAGCGGGAGAAGAAGCGTGCGAGGGCTGACCGGATATCCGGCTCGTCGTCGACGATCAGAATTTTCGCCATCAGCCTGTCACGCTTGCCACGATCGCCGCCAGATCATCCAGTTGGAAGGGTTTCCTGATGACTCGCCGTCCTGCCTCCGCGAGGAATCCCCGCGCCGCATCACTCCGCAAGTCACCCGTCACGAACACCACTCGTTCCGCCATTTCCGGCTTGCGCTGACAAAGCTCCCGGTAGACTGCTTCGCCGCCCAGCCCCGGCATCCGAAGATCGAGCAGCACCGCATCATACTCGTTTGTCTCGAGAAACGCCCGTGCCGCCGTTCCACTCGCGGCGATCTGCACCTCATGCCCCAGCGACCGAAGGAACGCCGAGATCGCCGCACGCATCGCGGGCTCATCGTCGACTACCAGGATGCGTCGCCGACCAGGGGCGGGCTCCGGCGGCGCGACCTCTCTGGCCAACGTCTCCGGTGACGGAGGGACCAGCGGAAGCTCGACGAAGAAGGACGCCCCCTTCGTCGGTACGGACTCCACCCTGATGCGTCCGCCGTGCTCGTGCACGATGCCATCCGAGATCGAAAGACCGAGTCCCGTCCCCTGTCCCACCGGCTTCGTCGTAAAGAACGGATTGAAGATGCGGTCGATCCGCTCACTGTCGATCCCGGGCCCGTTGTCCGAGATACTGAGGAGGATCTCCGAGCCACCTCGCGTTAGCGCAGTCCGGATCACGATACGCCGCTCGCCATTCACCTCCGCAAGCGCCTGCTCCGCATTCACCAGCAGGTTGAGCACCACTTGCTGCAGCTGGAACGGGTCGGCCCAGGTGATTGGCAGCGTGACATCCAGGTCGGTGGTGACCTGCACGCCGGCGGTCCTGGTCGCGTAGCGTCGCAGCTCGAGTGTGTCGGTCACGATCTCGTTGAGCTGCGTGGCCCTTCTCTCCGCAGGCTGCTGCCGCGCAAACGTGAGCAGGCTCGAAACGATCTTTGCGGCCCGCTTGGCTTCCTGGTGAATCGTCTCCGCAGCGAGTCGCGCATCATCGTCGAGGCCAGCGGGTCCGCTCAACAGGATCTGCGCAAACGCCATGACGCCGGCGAGGGGATTGTTCAGCTCGTGCGCGACTCCGCTGACCAGCTGCCCCACGGCGACCAATTTCTCCTGCTGCAGCAACTGCTCGGCGAGCCGCTGCTCGTCTGTGTCATCGCGAAGGATGCCGAGGGCGCCGACGATCTCCTGGCCCTCGACCACGGGCGAGGTGATCACCGAGCCGTGACGCACCTCGCCCCCCGGACCGAGGTAGCGAATCGCACCACGCGAACGTGCCCCCTCGAACGTTTCCATCAGGAGGCGCTCGGCAGCGGCCAGGTCACGCGCGTCCACCAGCACGGAGAAGTGCTCGCCGATGAGCGACGCGCGCGCGCGACCCACGCCACGCTCGAGCGAGCGATTCACTGCGGAGAATCGCCCAGCGCGATCCACGGTGAAGATTGCGTCCGACGCCGACTCCACGAGATTGCGATAGCGCGACTCTGAGCGCACGACCGCGTCGCGCGCGCGCCGCTCGTCGGTGACGTCACGCAGCGAGGCGACGACACCGGTTACCTCGCCCAGTTCGCGCAACGGCGCGGTGGAGATCGCCACGATGCGCCGTTCGCCGTCCGGCCGCAGGATCACGCCCTCGTAACTCTGCGGCTCACCAGCGAGCGCCCGGTCCTCGTGCTCCCGCACTGCCGCGCGCTGGTCCGCGGGCATGGCCTCGCCCCCGTTGAAGCCGATCAGGTCGGCGCCGCGCCCGTGGAGCTCATACGCTGCCCTGTTCGCGAAGACAATCACGCGATCGCGATTCGTGATGACGATCGCATCGCGCGACGTTTCAACCACGAGGCGGTAGCGCTCCGCCAACGCTCGATGCGCGGTGACGTCATCGAACGTGACGACGGCGCCGCCCAGCGGATGCGGCGCGGCGGTCATGTTGAAGATCCGACCCCACACCTGATCGTCGTGCGTGCCACGCTGTACCGTGCCCTGTGCAATGGCAGCGAGATGGATGCACTCGTCGCAGGAATTGTCGTCACCGAAGAGGGCCTGGTGGAAATCGTGGCCGAGCACCTCTTCCTCGCGATGCACTTTCATGAGCTCGCGCGCCTGCGCATTCGTGCGCTGGATGCGGCCCCGGCCGTCGAGCAGCACCATGCCGCTGCCGATGGAGTCGAAGGCCACCGCCCACTCGCGCGTCGCTTCCGCGACCTCCTCGAACAACCTCGCATTCACCACGGCGACGGACACCTGATCGGCGAGCCGCTGCAGCAGCTCGGCGTCTTCCACCAGGAAGGGCGCGTTGCGGTTGAACACGGAGAGCGCGCCGACAGGCCCCTGCACGCTCAGCAGCGGAACGACGATCGCGTTTCGAATCCTCGCCGCAGCGGCGCTCGGCATGAATGTGTCGGGATCGCTGTGCACGTCGTCGCGAATGATGCTCGTTCCCGTGCGAACGGCACGACCGGCCATGCTGCCGTTGAGGGCCAACCGTGTCCCTTCGAGCAGCTTGCCCGCGCCGAGACCGGCGGTCACCTCGAGTGTGTCACCGCGGAGCAACGCGATGGTCGCGCCATCCGTGCGCAGGAGTGCCGCGGCGTGGCGGAGGATGAGTGGCAGCACACGCTCGATGCGCAGCGATTCTCCCACCGCATGGACGACATCCGCCAATGCCTCGGCCTGCCGGCGTTGGCGAATGCTCTCGGCGTAGAGGCGAGCGTTGCTGATTGCCGCGGCCGCCTGTGCCGCGATCGTCACCAGAAGGTTGGTGTCGGCACTGTCGAGCGGAACGCCGCTGCTCGACTCCACGACCAGTGCCGCGACGGTGACCGGGCCGATGACGCAGGGCACGGCAAGCGCACTGCCGCCCCGCGCTTCGGCCTGCGTCTTCGCGGCTCGCTCGGCGATCGTGCGCAGTGGAATCGGCGTGAAGATCTCGTCGACCTCCTTGCCCGCGTGGCGCAGGATACGAGGCCACGGCGGTCCGCTCACGCCCGCGGTGAGGACGACGACCGTGCTTACGGGAAGCACGTTTTCAATCTGCGCGGCCAGCGTGCGGAGGATCGTCGGCTCGTCGAGCGAGCGGGCGAGCGATTTCCCCACCTCGTGCAGATTCTGCAGACGCAGGGCGCGCCGCTCCGCCAGTTGCATCAGCGAGGCGTGCTCGATCATGCCCGCCACTTGCTGCGCGAAGAGCTCAACCGTGCGGACACGCGTCAGCGTCGGCCGCTGACGGTCGATCGGCTCGTCGAGGCTGAGTGTTGCGATGAAGCGGCCCGAGGCACTGCGCAACGGCACGAGCAGCACATCGCGCGGCGACCACGACGGATCGTCGCCGATGGGCAGGGCGCTTTCCAGTCCCCCGCCGAACTCGGCGATCACCCACGGGTCGCGGCCGTCCAGATAGTACGAATTGCTGATGCGGAACCGTTCGATCGACGCGAGTCGCCTGCGCCACACCTCGCCGGATTCCGGCGCCGCTCGCAGGCTGGCGTCGTCCTCCTCCGATAGTCCGCTCGTCACGATCGTCGTCGCATCGAGGTTGACGTCGCGCAGGGTGATGATGGCACGACCGAAGCCGATGCGTCGGATCGCTTCGACGAACACTCGCAGCGTCACGTCCATCGACGGGGCCCGCTTCACGTCGTCGAGCGCCTCGTGCAACAGGAGGAGGTGATCGCGCTCCTGCTGGATCTGGTGCACGGCCTCCAGCGGAATCGCCCCGGCGGTGCTGGCGGCGAACGCGCCCTCGTCCGCGATGTCAGTCACGGCAGCCGTCTCGCGAGAAAGCATCGCGACCACGCATCAGCGCGACGGTACCAGCATGCGCGCCGCCAGCGGTTCGACGCTCACCTCGGCCGGTGTGAGGCCGAGCAGCTCGCCATCGGCCTGGATGGGAAGAACCGGGACGGTCTCGATGCGGAAACGCGCGCCCTTCCTGTACAACAAGGCGCTATCCGGACGGAAGTCGCGCCGGGTCACTCGCCACATGATGCGCATTGCATCCCAGAGGTGGGACGGGGAGAAGATGCAGCAGTCCAGCACACCGTCGTCAACACGGATGTCGGGGCCGAATGAGATGCGATCCTCGAGGATGGCGCCGAAGTTCGCGAAGAGCACTGCCGCCGCCCGTCGCTCGATGATCTCGCCATCCACCTCGACGCGCACGAGGAAGAAACGACGAAAGATCACGGCCCGCAATGCCGCGCGCGTCGCAATGATGGTATACGCGAACACGCCGAATCGGCGCTTCATCCAGGGCGGTGTTTCCGCGACCATCGTTGCATCGATGCCCACGCCGGCGGCCACCGCAAATCGATGCCCCTGGACGACACCGAGGTCGATCTGGCGCGAGTCACCGTGCATGAGTGCGCGCACCGCACGTTCCACGTTGCGCGGAATTCCGAGTGCCCCCGACAGCAAATTGCCCGTGCCGCCGGGCAGCACACCAATGGGAATGCCGCTGCCGGCAAGCGCACCCGCCACTTCCATCGCCGTTCCGTCTCCGCCCAGCGTGAAGACCACGTCGTAGCCCCGCCCAACCTCGTTGGCCATCTCGGCGGCGTGGCCCGATCGCTCTGTGAGCATGACGTCGCACTCGGCGCCAGCCGAGATGATCGCGCGCCGCGAGTCATCGACGAGCCGGCCGCCGCGGCGAGATGCCGGATTCGCGATGAGCAGTGCGCGTTTCAGAACGCCCAGGAGCGGAAGACCGAAAAACCCCATTGCTGCGGGGTGGACACGAACCCGCGCACCTGGGCGTTGCTGCAGCGGAGTGCGCTGGCGGCTGGTTCACGACCCGCACGCAGCGACAGCCGGTCGGGCGCCGGCATGGGAAAACGATATTCCAGCTTTCCCTCGATGGCGTTCACGAATCCGTTGACGCCCTGCTGTGACGTATCCTCGCTGCCGCGCAGTTGGCAGAGTCCCGTGCTGAAGCTGAGGAAAAGCCGATCCTTGATCTGCTTCTCGCCGCCGAGTCGTGTGCTGTAGAGGAAGCCGCCAAGGGGACTCGACGATGCATCGCCGGCGGCGAGCGGATCGATCGCCGCACCGGACTGGATCTGGATCAGGTCGACGAAGCCGCCGAGTTGATCGCGCAGGGCACGGCTCACCGCGGCGTTCACCGTGGGCAGCAGGAATTCCGCCGCGCGCTGCGACGCAGCGACGTCCAGGCCACCCTGCTCGAAGCTCGCGCGACCAGTGACGAGATAGCTGACGAGATCAGACGGCGAGAGGTAGGCGTCGGTGCTGGAGAGATCGAGCGCGGGCTGCGGATAGAAGGGTCCGAAGATGCGCGCCTTGATGCCGATGTCGGCGCGATTGCCCTGCTTCACGTTGTAGAGCGCCGTGACGTCGATCTCGGGATTGAAGTCTGGCGTACCGAAGAAGGTGATGCGTCCACTCTGCACCTGGAACTCGCGCTGCACCGCAGTGAGGTCGAGCGTGTAGGTGCCGCGATCGGCGCTCAGGGAGCCACTCAGCGCGAGCTTGTAGCGCGCGAAATCGCCGGCACCGCGCGCGAGCGTGGAGCGCGTGGTCGCGCGGTCGTCGCGCGTGCGCGTCACGTTGAGCGACCCACCCAGCTTGATGTTCGCCTCGCGCGACCGAAGCCATACGTCGTCGCCGAGTCGGACGGACACCGCGTTCAGCCGAAGGTGCTCGACGAGCGCGGCCGGGGGCTGCGGCATGAGCGAGCGGTTCCGCACGTCGGTGGTGTCGAAGAGCTGCGCGAAATCCTCGGGCGTGATGTCCACCACCTGGGTGCGTATCAGTTCCGGGATATAGATGGTGCCGCGGTCGACGATCACCGCGCCCGTCATCGTCGCCTCGACGGGCGTGCCGGTGAGCGTCAAGCCTGACGCGTCGGTGGAGACATCGAGCCGCGCCAATCCGCGCTTGTCCACGGCACGCAGGCTGTGCGCGTCGAGCCGCAGGTCGAGGATGGGATTCTTGATGTCGCGGTATACGAGCGATCCGCTGAGCGTCGCCGTTCCGCGATTCACGGGCGACACCATGCGAAGCTGGTGAATGCTGAGTGAATCGTGCGCCGCGTCGACATCGATGGCGCCGTCGATCTGCGCCAACTTCACCCCCGCATCCGGAACCTCGAAGGCACCGTTCGTGATCGTGGCGCTGCCGCCGAGGTGCGGATGATCGGGACGTCCACTCACCTGCAGGTCGAGCGCAACGCGACCCGTCGTGTGTTGCAGCTTCGTCGACAGCGCCTCCACCATCGCGAGGTCGACACTGTCCGCATGCACGCGCCCGCGCAGCGAGTCGTCCGTCGTCGCGAACGAGAAGAGCGTGACCTTCGCCGGATAGCTCAGCGTGGCGTCCAGCACCGAGCGGCCGTCGCGCAACATGTTCGCTTCCAGCCCCACCCGATTGGCCTGGTATCCGGCGCTCAAGGTGACGCGCTCGGTGGTAAGGCCTTCGTACTTGATGCCGTTCATGTTTGCCGTCGCCGTGATCTCCGGCGCGGCGCGCGTCCCCACCGCATCAGCCTCGAACGAGAGGCGCCCCGCCACAGCACCGGTAAGTCCGGCCAGCGTGCCAAGGTCGCTCATCGGAATGGAGTCCGCGCGGAGCCGCAGGCGAATGGGCGCCCTCGTGGGCGCATCGATAAATCCGTTGAGCAGTGCTCCGGTGTTGCTGGCCAGCACCAGCGTATCGAGCTGGATCGTCGCATTGGACTTCAGGAAATTCGCCGGTCGGTTGAGAGCCCAACGCGATGCGCCAATGTCAACGTCGAGCACCTCGAGGCGCACCGACGTGGTGTCGCCAGACGCCCGCAGGTCGCCCGCCGTGCGAAGCGCACCGCCACTCGGCGTCCTTGCACCGCCGGAGAATCGGGCGTGGCTTGCGCTGAGGATGTTGGCGGTCACCCCAGCGGTGTCGAGTCGCAGACCGCCGGCGAGCAGGGAATCGCCGCGCAGGTGCACCGTGCCGGCAACGTTTCCAAGCACGTCACTGATGGCGAGCGTGCCGGCGAGCGCGTCGGCGCGTTGGCCGAACGCGGCGAGCGACTTGCCCGCGACGGTGCCCCGCACGTCGAGTGAGTCGAGCCAACCGCGTACCATTGCCCGCACCGCGAGCGAGCCGTTGAGGGCATCGACCACCCGTGCCTTGGTCCCGACCTGCAGGGGCGCGAGGTATCGCCGAAGGCCGCCCAGCGAATCCACGTCGAGGGCAACGGCCAGGGAATCGCCCCCAGCACTGCGCGTGAGTCCGAGTGTCCCGCGCGCGCGCAGCACGCCCGCCTCACCATCCGCGCGCAGCGTGTCGATGAACACGACACCCTCAGCGAAGCGCACATCGGCAAGGCCGTGCGCAATCCACACGCTGTCGACGGTCGACGCGCCCAATCGCACCGACAGCGGACCGCGAAGATTCGCCAGCGAGTCGCCGTTCACGTCGAGACGATAGGTACCCGCGAGGCGGGACGTCGGCGCCGTGAGACCGATCATCGCCGCCGCATTGAGACCATCGAATGATCCCGAGCCGTTGGCCCCGTAGCCGCCGAGCGAGTCGGCGTCGGCTTTTCCAGCGAAGAGGATGTGGCCCGCCGGGCCGGTCAGGTCGGCCTGGACGTCGAGATCAGGCGCAATACCGCTCACGTGAATGGGCCCGGACAACGCACCGCGCAGCACCATCTTCGGATAGGACTTCGCGAGCGTGGTCAGCGAGAGCGGCGATGCGAGCAGGTCCAGGTCGTACCGCATGAACTGCGTTCCATACGTGATCCTGCCCCCACCGGTCGCATGCGTCGGCTCGGCCGGACCATCGGTGTGTGTGAGGTCCGCGTTGGACACCCGCACGTCGAGCCACGAGGAATCAAGTACCGCGCTGCCCTTGATGATGCCGGTCACGCGCGGAAAGGCGGGGTAGATCGCCGTGAGCGTGCGGAGGTCGAACCCTTCCGTCTGCGCGGAGAAATTGTGGAACGCCGTGAACGCGGGAAAAAGAATGTCGAGCTCACCGCGGCCTTTCAACCGCGACACGGCGCCGGGCACATGCGCGTCGCGAAACACGATGTCCGATGCGTCGACGAAAAACTTCGTGAGCGGTCCACCGCGGGCGGTGACGGTACCGGTGAGCGTACCCTGCCAGTCGGCGGGGAACGGCTTGCCGTTGAGCGTGCGGAGCAGGTCGAAGTCCACGGGGTCCGCCTGCAGCTTCACGTCGTGCACGGACAGCACCGGCCCTCCCACTTCGAACGTCATCGTGCCGCGCAGGCGCGACTTCGTGGTCCGCACATCCATGTCGCGCAGCACGTAGTCGATTTTCTGGAGATCCTTCTCGTTCACGATGTCGATCTTCATTTTCCCGCCGCCGGTGGTCGGCAGGGTGGGATAGACCCAACCCACGTCCACGAGCGAGGCGCTGTCCGCCGTGATGTGCGCCGCATAGCGCACCGGCAGGTCACTGCCCCACACCACCTTCCCCTCGGCGGATCCTGTCGAGTGCGGAAGGTCCCAGTGTGACGACGTGAACCACGCGCTATCCCCGATCACCCGTGCCACCGCCTGCACGTTCCGGAACTTGAACGGCGGCGTCGACTCGAGCGCGTTCAACGTATCGATGACCACCTTGATACCGACGCTATCCGGCTCCGCGATGCGCAGATGCGAAATGGCGGCATAGGCATTCGACCACCGATACGTCTGCGTGAGTCCCTCGGCCGTATGCCGAACCTCGTGATCCTTGTGCGCGACGTTCGCCTTGATAGCGCTGTCCTTGCGCGCACCGTGCAGCGAGTCGTCGGCGTGCCAGGGGATCGTCACCCGAAGGCTGCCGCCCTTCCTGATGTGTATCGAGTCGAGGATGACGAAATCACCGAAGCCGCGCTCTGGCGTTTTTGGCTTCGCCTTGCCAGGGACGATCCCGAAGAGACGACGGTAGTTCCACTGCCAGTTCTCGTGCTGCCGCAATACCACCTGGGGATGCTCGAGCTCCACGTTGGTGAAGTACAATCGACGGTCCACGAGGTCGCGCGGGTCGTAGCGCACGGTCACCTTGCCGGTCGCCACCACGAGCGAATCCTCATCATCGCGAAGCTCCAGTGAGTCGATCGTCACACCGGTGAGGAAACTGCCACTCACGCGACCCACGTGCACCTTGCCATGGATCGACGCCTTCACGCGCGCTTCGATCGCGCGGCTCATCGCCGTCTGCCCGTACTCCGACTGCGTCGCGAACAGCGCAACGCCCACGACAATCGCCCCCAGCGCAACGAGCACGCAGAGGCTGACGAGGGCAATGAAGTTGCGGCGTGTCACGCGGCGGTTGGGCGGCTCAGAAGTCGGGGCCGATCGAGAAGGTGATGGTGAGGCGGCTGAAGAAGGACGTGGACTGGCCCGGACGGAACGTGGCCGGACAGCTGCTGCTCGACAGCTGCTCCAGGTCACCGTTCGCGTTCGTCACAGCCGGTATGGTGTTACCCGGGCTCACACAATACAGGGGTGCGAACCCCTTGGCGCTCGGCGCCTGGTCGTAGTAGATGGGCCCCGCGGGACGGGTGTACGGGTTGTACCCCACGTTGGCCTGGAAGGGGCCCACCGGCGTGAACACGCGGACCCCGATGCCGGGCGTCCACTTGAGGTCATTCAACCACAGTGCCGACGCCTTGTGCGCAGTCGCGCCCGGAATGCGTCCGCGCTGCCAGACGTCGCCTGCGTCGGCAAAGAGCGTGAACTGCACGAGGTCCGGATAGTACGGGCTGCGCAACCGCGCCTCGAAGTTGCCGACGATCAGCGAGTTGCCACCCACCGGCACAACGCGCCGGACGCGCGCCGTGTCGGGCACGTCGAGATAGGTGGTGTCCGGCGTGCTCCCTGGCCGCGACATGAACGGACTCTCCGAGATGTAGATGAGATCGCCCAGTTCGTTCTGCTGGTACCCCCGAACGCTCGCCGCGCCCCCACCATAGAGGCGCTCCTGCGGCGGGATGTACCCCACCGAGTCGCCGAGGGAGAGCGAGCGCCCCACCACGGCACCGAGCCGAATGCGCGCGGCGAGTGTCATCCATGACCTCGCGGGATGATAGAAGGACGCGTCGGCCAACCCCTTTATGAATTGGAAGTCCTTGTCGGACCCGAGCTCCCTGGTCGCACCGCGCAGGTCGACCCGTAACGCGGTACCCGAGCGTGGATTGATCGGGTTATCCGTGCGCAGCCGTTCCGCGTGCGCACTGGCCACCGCGAGCGGCCGGTTGCGGTCCGTGATGAGCGCCCGCGACTGCGCGTCGCATCGGTTGAATACCGCGCAGAGGAGTGCGGGCTGTGCTTCGGTCCTACCGTACTCCAGCGAATAGGCGAGGCGAAGCGGGATGTCGTGCGCGACTTCGTGTGTCAGCGAAGCCTCGCCGCCGACGAGCGTCGTGCGCAGGAACGCCTGATATTCGCCGCGTCGCTCGCTGTAGAGCGACAAGGTCGGCGACGTCCGAGTCCCGAACAGCGACGGCAGCCTCAGCGTGGCGCCCGTGAAGTAGTTCAGCTTCACGCTGAACGTGTCTTCACGAATGGCATTCGCGCACAGGCCACCTTTCGCGAGGCGCGTGGGCTGGCCGTATCCGATCTTCGAGACCTGCGCGGAAAGCTCGAGGCGGCGCCCATCCCCGAGAAAGTTCTTGTCCACCACCTGAACCCGCGCCTTGAAGCAGTCGAGAACCGCCCATCCCTCTTCGGTCTCGACCTGGCGCATGTAGTTCTCGCCGACGACCACGTTCAGGCCTATGACGGAATCGCCGCGGGTCCCGGTGCTGTCCGCGGACAGCCCGACCTCCACGTGCCGGAAGAGATCCGACTGATAGAGCGTGCGTTGTGCGTCGATCAGGTCGCGTTCGCGATACAGGTCGCCTTCGTGCACGAGCAGGAGCTGACGAATCGTCCGCTCGGTCAACCGGCGTGGCGTGCCCGGGAGCGGCTCATCGCTAATCCGGATGGAGCCGATGTGGACGAGCGCGCCAGGCAGGATGTCGAGTTTTACGGCGGCGACGCGTCGGGTCGCCGAATCGACATTGAACCCCGCCGCTACATCACCGCGGGGATAGCCCGTGTTGCGCAGCCGGCTCTTGATCGAGTCGATGGCCGCCTGGATGGCGGTCACGTCGAACACCATGCCGCGATGCAGACCGAGCGACGCCGTGTCTGCAATGGGCGCGATGACGCTGTCCAGCCCTGAAATCCTCAGCGTGTCCACTCGTGCGGGCTCACCCTCCTGGATCCGGAACGACACCCGCACACCGCCATAGCCGTCCAGCACTGGCGTGACCGCAGTGTCCACGCGGGTCGCGAAATAGCCGTGGCGCCGGTAGAAGATTCTCAGTCGGCCGACATCGAGGCGAAGCTCGTCGCTGTCCAGGCACCGTCTGGCGCCGCCAATGCGAATCAGGTTGCGCACGAGCTCCGACGGCTTCGTGGCCACGCGCAGCGCAAGGTCGGCTTGGCTGAAGGCGTGTTGCCCACGAAACTCGAGTGACCGCACCTCGCGATCCCCCGGACCGCACTCGGCGTTTTGCGCCTGCAACGCCGCGTATGGCGTAACGGCGAGGAGGGCTGCGACGATCGCGGTACGGCGCCACGCGACCCCGCGGCCCCTCCCTTCGATCATCCCGTGACTCGGCCCGAAGCGTGGAGCTTGCCGTGACGGCGATCTTCAGGAAGTAGGGGCGTGCGCTCCAGGAACAGTCGCGCGACATAAAATGCCGCGAGCCCGGTGACGATTCCTGCGCCGATTGCCGGTATGAGCTCCCGCGCGTCGAGCGGCCGGCGATACACATAATGATCGAGTCGTTCAGTCGGCGGCGGTATACGTGCGGGCTGGTCTGGCATGCAGTGCTCGGCGGATGGTAAGTGCACGGGGACGCAACTTGCAGCTAAAGACACGAGGCGCCCGCTCGGCAAGTCGTCCGGCGGGCGCGAGTCTTGATTGACGCATCTCCGTGTGGGGCGTAAGTTCTCGCGCCTTCGCACCCCTGTCAACTGCTTACGCCAGAACATCATGCGCCGTTGGTCTGCCCTGTTTCTGGCCCTTGTCCTGTCTGCTTGTGGCGGTGGTGGCAGCGGCCCCAATCGACGCACCCTCATCGACTCACGTGACAACTACGATCCGCGTTCACTCGACCCAGCGTTGTCGACCGACGTGCCGACGGGACGCGCGGTGGGATATCTCTTCGATGGCCTCACACGGTTTACGCCCGAAGCGAAGGTCGTGCCCGCGCTTGCGACCAGCTGGGACGTCAACCCGGACGGCAGCGTTTACACGTTCCATCTCCGACGCGGTGTGAAGTTCACCGACGGTACCCCGTTCGTCTCACGACAGGTGGCGCTGAGCTGGCAGCGCGTCCTGGATCCGAAGGTCAAGGGCGGACGCGGATGGCCACTCTATCCGATCAAGGGCGCCAAGGAATTCGCCGACGGCAAGGCCACTGGGATCGAGGGCCTGTCCACCCCCGATGATTCCACGATCGTCGTCACGCTGAAGGAACCGTTCGCGATCTTCCCGAAGCTCCTCGCGATGCCCGTGGCCGCGATTGCGCCCGACAAGATTCCCGCGAACTTCGGCGAGAATCCCGTCGGCACCGGACCGTGGAAGCTCGTCGAGTGGAAGCACGACGACTATCTCCTCTTCGCGCCGAACAAGGGCTACTGGGGCGGCGCACCCAAGGCCGATTCGCTCGAGGCGCGCATCATCGCGGAGCCGAGCACCGCGGTGGCGGAGTTCGAGGCCGGCAATGTCGACGTGCTGCAGATACCGCAGGGCGACATCCGGAGCTGGGAAGAAGACGTCGAGCGCAAGAAGCTGCTGCGGTCCACGCCGTCACTCGAGCTGGTATACGTCGCCATCAACACCACGCGCGGACCACTCAAGGACTATCGCGTCCGCCAGGCGCTCAATCACGCGATCGATCGTCGCATCCTCGTTCGCAACCTCATCGCGGGTCGCGGTGAGCTCGCCTCAGGAGTGATTCCTCCAGAGCTTCCAGGCGGAGACAAGACCCGCATCGGCTACGCATTCGACACGCTGCGCGCCCGTCAACTCCTTCGCGAAGCCGGTTATCCCAACGGCATCGACCTCGATCTCTGGACATCCACCAATCCCATCTACGTCCGCATCGCCGAGACACTCCAGGGTTACCTCCAGCTCTCAGGCATCCGCGTGAAGCTCATCCAGCGCGAGAGCGCGGCCGCGCGCGAGGCCGCGCGCAAGGGACAGGCGGATC
Organism: Gemmatimonadota bacterium; assembly: GCA_030852985.1. Lineage (GTDB taxonomy): Bacteria > Gemmatimonadota > Gemmatimonadetes > Gemmatimonadales > Gemmatimonadaceae > AG11. The sequence continues at coordinate 16,488 of JALYVY010000062.1, forward strand.
TCTTCGTGAAGGACTGGTACGCTGACTACCCCGACGCGGAGAACTTCCTCTATCCGCTGCTGCATAGCGCAAACAAGGGCGTCGGCGGAAATGTCTCCTACTTCGAGAATGCACAGTTCGACAGCCTGGTCACGGCTGCCCGTCGAGAGCAGGATGAAGACAAGCGCGTGGCGCTGTACACGCAGGCCGATGCCCTCGCGTTTCGCGAAGCGCCGATGATCTTCCTCTACTTCTACAACGAGCTGTACGCGGTGCAACCGTGGATCCGCAATTTTATCCCGCCTGTCATCTTCAACGGCCAACCGTGGACCACCGTGACGAAAGTGCCCGGCGTGAAATAGCATGACGGCCTTCATCATCCGCCGGCTCCTTCTCTCCATCCCCACGCTCTTCGGCGTGCTGGTCGTTGCGTTCCTGCTTCTGTATGTCGCACCGGGCGATCCGGTGATGGCCATGGTCGGCGAGCGTGCTGACGAAGCCACCATCGCGCGGCTCCGCGCGGAGCTGCGCCTCGACGATCCGCTCCCCGTGCAGTTCGGTCACTACCTCGGCGGCATCGTGAAGGGCGATCTCGGCAAGTCGTACATCACGAATCGCCCCATCCGGAAGGACATTCTCGAGCGCTTTCCCAAGACCCTGCAACTCGCCGGCGCCGCGATGCTGCTGGCTACGGTCCTCGGCGTCACGCTCGGTGTGCTCAGCGGCCGCCGGCCCGGCAGCGCGATAGACCGGTTCGGACTCGCCATCGCGTATCTGGGCATCAGCTTTCCTGTCTACTGGGTGGGACTGCTCCTCATTCTCCTCTTCGCCGTCACGCTCCACTGGCTGCCGCCATCGGGGTTCGGGGGAATTCGCTACCTCGCGCTTCCTGCGCTCGCGCTCGGGATGCGCTCCATCGCGTTCCTTGCCCGCATGACGCGCTCCGCGATGCTCGATGCACTCGGCGCGGATTACGTGCGCACGGCACGAGCAAAGGGACTCAGCGAATTCGTGGTCGTCGCACGCCATGCGCTCCGCAACGCGATGATCCCGATCATCACCGTGCTCGGCCTCGATTTTGGTGCGTACCTCACTGGCAGCATCCTTACGGAGACCATCTTCTCGTGGCCAGGGTTGGGCCGGTACGTCGTGAACGCCATCGCGCGCCGCGACCTTCCCGCTATCCAAGGCTCGGTGTTATTCCTCAGCGCGGTATTCGTGCTGGTGAACCTCATCACCGATATCGCCTACGCAAAGGCGGATCCTCGAGTGAGCTACAATTGAGCGACGTCGTTACGCTGGATGCCTATCAGCGATCCGCTGCCCGCACGATCAACCCCGCGCTCGACGACAACCACCGGCTGCTCGACGCCGCCGCGGGCCTGGCCGAGGAGGCGGGCGAGGTGCTCGGCCATGTTCGGAAGCACGTGCTGCAGCAACGCCCCCTCGACCGCGACGCGCTGGTGGGGGAGCTGGGGGATGTCCTGTGGTGCCTGGCCATCACTGCGACGTCCATCGGTGTATCACTGTCGGAGGTTGCAAGCGGCAATGTGGAGAAGCTCCGCTCGCGGCACCCCGACGGATTCACGTCACAGCTCCCTCCCCCCGCGTGACCGCTGGACGGCGGCTCATGTACTGGTGGCTTCCCTCCCTAGCGGATACACTCGTGTTCCGCTCCACTTGAGGTCAAGACTCATGAAACTCATTCGATCCGCGCTCGCGACCACGCTCGTGCTCGTCGCAGCGGCTTGCTCGTCTGCTCCGTCGCCCAGCACCGGTGCAGAACCCGTTGCGGCCGATCGCGTCGCGCGAAACGCCGACATCATCTCGACGGAGGAGCTCGCCGACCCGGTCGTCGCGGCGCAGGACGCGCTCACGGCAATCCGCCAGCTTCGTCCCGCGTTCTTCCGCACGCGTGGACCGATGACGCTGCGCGGCGGTGGAGATCCGAACCAGCAGCCCGGGTCGGTGCAGATGTCGCAGGACTTCGGTCCGCTTCACCCGCTGAGCGAGCTTGCCGGAGTCGGCGTTCGCACGTTGGTAGAGGTCCGCTACCTCAACGCCAACGAAGCCCAGGCGCGGTTCGGCATCAATGCGAACGGCGGCCCGGTGATCGTTGTGCTTACGGCCAAGCAGTAGGCGTTCGCTCGAGCCCTCAGCTCGAGCTCGCTGTCAGACAGTCCGACTGTCAGACTGTCTGACGGTACCCTCAGTCATCCTTCTGGCCAAAAATGGCCATGTTGCTGGAATGCCCCGGAGCAACCTTCTTCGCGGGGTATATCCAGTGCACGGCCTGGTTCACGGCCGTTGCCGCTTCACCGAAACCGCAGGCGATGAGCTTGAGCTTACCCGGGTAGGTCGTAACGTCGCCGGCCGCCCAGATGCCCGTGCGACCCGTCTCCATCAACTGATTCACGACGATCTCGTCCTTCTGGAGAGTCATGCCCCAGTCGGCGAGCGGGCCGATGTCGCTCACGAATCCGAGCATCGGCAATACGACGTCGGCTTCGATCTCGGTCGTCGTCTTCGCCTTCACGTCGCGCAGCACGATGTGCGTGAAGCGCTCGCCCTGGGCCTTGCACAGCACGTCGCCGATCTCGTGGAACGTGAACATGGACGCGCGACCGGCCTTCACGTCGGCATCGAATTGCGACACGGTGGCGCCATGCGCACGGAACCGGTCGCTGCGATGGACGAGTGACACGTGCGTGGCGACGCCGCCGAGCTGTGTTGCCCAGTCGAAGGCGGAGTCCCCTCCCCCGATGATCACGACGCGCTGGCCGGCGAACACCTTGGGATCCGTGACGACATCATAGATCCCCTTGCCATACCACGGCTCGGCGCAGGCCTGCGGCAACCGGCGCGGAGAAAAGGCACCGATACCGGCGGCGATAACGATCGCCCTTGAGGAAAAATCACCCTTGTCAGTGTGGAGCACGAAGTGCCCATCGCGCTCTTCGAGACCGGTCACGCGCTGCCCCAGATGCACCGGACCCTCGAACTGCGCCGCTTGCTCGGCCAGTGAACGCACGAGATCCTTGGCGAGGACCTTCGGACAGCCGGCGACGTCGAAGATGTACTTCTCGGGATACAGCGCCGCGAGTTGCCCACCGAGCTCGGGAAGAGCATCGACGATCTGCGCTGTGGCGCCGCGCATTCCGGCGTAGAACAGCGCGAAGAGTCCCGCGGGACCGCCGCCGATAATGGTGATGTCTTTGAGTTCCATGGTGATCAAAATGGGCACCTAGCCCGCTCGCCGCTACGCGGCTCGCTCTTCAGGGGGGGGCCCGCATCGGCGCTTAGCGCCTCGCTCTTCAGGCCGCGCGTGTATGCTTTCGAATCGTCGGCCTGAAAAGCGAGCGCGTAGCGCGATGCGCGCTGAAGAGCGAGGCGCGGAGCGCCGATGCGCGCTGAAGAGCGAGCGCGGAGCGCCGATGCGCGCTGAAGAGCGAGCGCGAAGCGCGATGCGCGCCCTATCTTTCCCCAATGAAGATATATACAAAAACCGGAGACGCCGGCCAAACCGGGCTCTTCGGTGGTGGTCGCGTACCCAAGGACGATATTCGCGTCGAGGCATATGGTGACGTTGATGAGCTGAACGCCGTCATTGGGATGGCGCGCTGCATCGAGATCATGCCGCGTATCGACGAGGTGCTCGTCCCCATCCAGCGCGACCTCTTCGCAATTGGGGCGCTCCTGGCCACTCCTGATCGTGAGCGCATGGCAACGCACCTGGAAAAAGCGCGCATCGACGAGGCCCGCATCATGGAGCTGGAGCACGCGATCGACGACGGCGAGTCGGAGCTCGAGCCACTGCGCGCCTTCATCATTCCGGGGGGCACGCCGAAGGCCGCTGCATTGCACGTGGCACGCACTGTGTGCCGGCGCGCTGAACGGCACGTCGTGCGGCTGCAGCACGACGTCGAGCTTCCGGCACTCGGCATCATCTACCTGAACCGCCTGTCGGATCTCCTCTTCACCCTCGCGCGACTCGCCAATCGTCGCGCCGGTGCAGGCGAGGTGACCTGGTAGGATGGTGAGTGCCGCGGACGTTCGCTCGATCGACGCAGGCTCCTACGTCGTTCGCATCGGTGCGGGGGTGCGCGCCAGCTTCGCCGATGAGATCGTGGCCGCCGCCCCGGCGCATCGCTATGCCGTCGTGACTGATGCGCGTGTCGCGCCCCTCTACGCAGACGCGCTCGTGGCCTCGCTCGCCAAGCGCGGGAGCGTGTCACTGCATGTCGTTCCCTCGGGCGAGGAGCACAAGACTCGAACCATCTGGGCGCGCATCACCGATGAGATGCTGGTCGCGGCCTGTGGCCGCGACACCACG
>JALYVY010000436.1:0-1766 GCA_030852985.1 Gemmatimonadota bacterium
CGAAGCCGAACGCCGTTGTGGGCGTTACTTCGTACACCAGGGCGATGTTGCCGCCGTCGCCGTGAAAGGCGCCATCACGAACCGTAAAATGCCAGACGTCCGTGCCGTACTTCGCCGCGTATGCATTGGCTACTTGTTGAAGCCTGGTCTCGTCATGCACGTTCACGGCATCGCCTTCGATTACCAGATCGAGGCCTTCAGAAAGGACGTTACAGCCAGTCGTGAGGACGCAGTGCGTATTGTGCGCGAGGTTCTTTGCCTTGCGTTCGTCAGGGCCGGTGGAGCAGTACAACACATCATCCAGCCAGATGGAAATCAACGGCGTGACATGTGGACGTCCATCCGGACGCACCATCGTCAGCCAGTACACTTCCGCCTTCTCCAGACGCTCGCGCGCCTCCGCCCACGGCATCGGGGTTGCACCACGTGTTGCCTCACGAATAAATCTTACTCTTGCGCGGTCGTTGCCTCATCAATGTTTCTTACTCTGGCTAACCGCCAGAGCGCGTCCTGTGCGGCCTCAATCTGCCGTCGTAACGCCGCCGGATTGAGGGTGAGGTATTCGTCGCGCAACCGCTCTTTCACGTCTTTCTTCACCGTCGGTGCGGTCAGCATCCGCTGGTACGGTGTCTGTGCGACATCGTAGCGCTTCATCATTTTCCCACCTTCCCGCTTCTTACCGACGAGTTGCACCGACGGCTGGAAGAAGTTCGTGTACCGACGCAGCGCGGTATAGACTGTTGCCAACGCGGCGCATGCGGCGGCACCTTCATAGCGATCATAGCCGATGGTCTGGCGAACGATCGAATAGTTCTTCTGTTCAACATGCCATTGATCGTTCTTCTTGTACGGGCGACAGCGGGTGAAGGTGATCCGCTCGCGTTCACAATAGCGATACAGGTGGTGATTGATGAACTCGCCGCCATTGTCCGAGTCGAGACCGCGCACGGGCACGGGCAGCAGCGTGCGGGCGTGGGCAATCGCCGTGCCGACCGCCTGCTCCCCCCGGTTCAGCAGCGCCACGCACTCGGTCCACTGGGTGGCGATGTCGGTGAGCACGAGTGTGTGCAAATACTCGCCGCTTGCGCTTTCCCCGCCATGGCTGACTAAATCGATCTCAAGAAAGCCGGGGCGGTCGTCGTCCCAGTCCGCGAAGGTGCGAATCGGGATTTGGTGCTTGAGGAGCGAGCCCGGTTTGGTCGTTGTGCGGCCACGCGGCAGGGCGGCGCGACGGGTGGATGCGAGCAGGCGATCCGCTGTCGCCGGACTGAGCGAGAGGAGCAAGGCGCGGGTTGGCGCAGCAAGCGTCAGTTCGCCGTGCCGTTCGAGGGCGTCGAGGACATCCGGTAATCCCGGCACGAGTCGCTTGCTGCAGATCCGGTCGGCGATCTCCCAAAGCCGGACGAGTGCACGCTGGACGGCAGGCGTGTACGTCCGCGCGCGCGGGCGGCGGATTGCGCGGGAGCGGGGAAGCGGCGGATGGTTCAAGAGGGTGAGCGCGTATTTGCGGTGATAGCCGGTGGTTGCAACGAACTCCGCGAGGATGCGGTGTTTCTCCGCGCCCGTCGCCGTGACGTAGCGCGGTGAGACGACCGTCAGGAGCTCGCGTTTGCTCTGCATACTCATCATTGCCTCGTCTTCCTCCCATACTCCCAGCGAAGGGGTACGGGTAAGATTTACTCATGAGGCAACGACTCCCCGATAGTAAGATTTCTGATGAGGCAATGCGGGTACTACCGCTCTTGCGCAGCGGTCGTTATACTGGT
>JALYVY010000436.1:1776-2303 GCA_030852985.1 Gemmatimonadota bacterium
ATTTCTGATGAGGCAATGCGAATCCTTGCACTCACCGTGGCAAACCTGCTATCCTCTCGCCTAACTCGACATAATATGGGGCTGCGCCTCCCACTCGCACTGGGAGTCGGCGGCCCTTTCCGTTGCGGAGGTGACAGGTATGAGCACACGGCAGCGGATCGCGGCGACCGACGATTGGCAGCAACTTGACCTGCTCGTCCATTCTCCCGAGCAGCGCACCTACGAGATCATCCGTCCCGTCGTCCTCTTCGGCCATTCTCCAGCCGAACGTGCGCGGATGACCGGTGCCCCACAACGCACCCTCTACCGCCAGGTCGCGCGCTTCGAGCGGGAGGGGATGGCCAGCCTCTTCGGCCCGCCGAAGGTCGAGCGCCATCGTACGATCCCGGTGCAGATCCAACGGGCGATCCTCGTGCTCAAGGCCGAGCATCCCGCCTTCAACGACCATGAGATCGCGAAGATCTGCGCTGTCCAGTTCGGCCGGCGTCCGAGCCACAACACGGTGCGGCGTATCCTCGCTGAAGACC
>JALYVY010000437.1 GCA_030852985.1 Gemmatimonadota bacterium
GGTTGACTCCCTGCGCACTCGCGCCCACGAGTTCCGTCGCGGTAGCGTCAATCACCCCTCGGCATTCGGTAAGGGTAAATCGGACGGGCTCGATGGTCCGGGCGGCCACCGTGAGATTATCCATGACCGCGTAATTCGAGTCAATCTCCTTGTACCTATCCGGGAGCACTAAAAGGACACCGTACCCACCGGGCGCAACGTCGGTGAACTTGTAGCGTCCGCCCGAGTCGGTGGTTCCGTATGCTATGACACGTGACCTCGTGTACAACTGCAGCGACAAATCTGGAATGCCTATCCCCGACGCGTCCGTTGCCGAAACGCTGACGGAGGCATATTGCGGAGTCTCGAGCAACACGCTCTCGCAGCTGGCAGAGGCCACTGCACACAGCGCGCCGAAAAGCCGGATCGGCCACAGCAGATGCTTACTGCGCCGCGCAACTCGCCCCGAACGACGCACGGAGGGAATCAGGCGATGTGCATCCGCATACTTCGACACCCACCGCTCCCGCACGATGGGCCCGATATACCGAGCAAGCAGCATTCTGAACCCTGATGATAGGTGCATAATGGTCCTCCCCCGAGAATGTAGACAGGTGGTTTACGCTGCCTTCGTGATCGCCTGCGCCGAAGCAAGCTGCTGTTCGTAGTCAACGGGACTTAGATATCCCAAGCTCGAGTGCCGTCGCTGTTGATTGTACCACACCTCGATGTACTCAAAGACCGCCGTGCGCGCCTCATCGCGCGTGTGCCAGTCGGCGCGATCCGCCAGTTCTCGTTTGAGCGTCGCAAAGAAGCTCTCGGCAACCGCGTTGTCCCAACAGTCTCCAACACCGCTCATACTGCACGTCATCTGGTGGGCCGTGAGCAGCGCCTGATAGTCGCCCGCCGCGTATTGGCTCCCGCGATCGGTATGATGGAGCGTGCCCGGTGCCGGGCGACGGCCCGTCAGCGCCATCGTGAGCGCGTCGCGCGTTAACGCCCCCGCCAGCGTGTGCCGCATCGCCCAGCCAATCACGCGCCGCGACGCGAGATCGAGCACGACCGCCAGGTACAACCAGCCCTCCCGCGTGGTGAGGTACGTGATATCGCCGACCCACACCTGATTCAGCCCGTCGGTGGGGGCGACCGCGAACTGGCGATCCAGCGTATTCGGGGCAATCGGATGCGCATGGTGCGAGTCCGTCGTCACCCGAAACCCGCGCCGGGGCCGCACGCAAATGCCGTCCGCCTGCATCAAGCGCGCGATCCGGTTCACACTCGTCGTCTGGCCAAGGGCGGCGAGTTCCGCCTGCACGCGCGGGCTCCCGTAGGTGCCGCGACTCCACTCGTGCCCCATCGCGATGTCGAGGGTGAGCTGCAGGCCGGCGTCCGCTCGGGCGCTCGGAGGGCGGTTGACCCACGCGTAATAGCCGGCCTTCGATACCCCGAGCACCCGACACATCGTGGTGATGTGAAACTCGGCAGCGTGATCCCCGATGAAGGCGAACTTCATCGCGGACGCCTGGCAAAGAAGGCCGTCGCTTTTCCCAGGATGTCGCGTTCCTCCCGCAGTACCGCATTCTCGCGGCGCAGGTGGCGGATCTCTTCATCCTGACTGGTGAGCTTCCCGTTGCCCGGGAACACGTCGGTACCCCGGTGCGCCGCACGGGCGGTGGCTTGGCGGGTCCATTGCCGGAGCATGTCCGGTCCGATCCCGAGTTCGCGGGCCACCGCGCTGACGGGGCGGTCGCCGAGGGCGGCGAGCCGCACGGCCTCCAGCTTAAACTCGGGAGTGAACGACCGGCGGATGCGTCCCCCGCCGCTGTGGTGCGTTTGCGCGTGCTGCTTCCTGCGTCTTGCCGTCATGTGACACCTCGCCCCTGAACATAGCAGGGGTATGTTGGTGTCTACGAACTCGGGGGACGTTCAGTACAGCTCGATCGTCTGGTCCAGAAATTGGGCGCCGAGATCGTCCCGGTAGATGCGGAGCACGTGATTAAAGCGCGCGATGCGGCGCTTCAATTTGGACGGGGCGACACCCGGCAGCATTGAACTTCGGCGACTGTGTCAGTTACGCGCTGGCCGTCGTTGCTGCAGAACCGCTGCTCTTCGTTGGCGATGACTTTACAAAGACGGACGTGGAGCAAGTGAGCTGGCGCGCTTCGTAAAGCCGGGACGGATCTTGTCGAAGTTCTTGTCTTAGCGGACAAGGGGGAGAGTGTGCGATGCCCAGTCGCTGCTTCGCCGATGCTACCCGTGCCGGGACGACGCCGTCGAGCATGGCGAGGACGGTTTGCCGCTGGGCCTTGGGGAGGCATGAGA
>JALYVY010000209.1 GCA_030852985.1 Gemmatimonadota bacterium
CCCCCGTCTCGAGCACGGCCGCGGCGCACCCGGCGAGCCCGATGCGCGTGTCGCCGACGTCGGGCGCGACGACCTGTCCCAAGTGCGCGAAGAGTGTCGCGAGCGGACTGCCGTTCTGTGGGCACTGCGGCACCAAGGTGACCAATGAAGTCAGCAACGGCGCCTGCTGGACGTGCGGCAATGCCTATACGAAAGGCATCGACCTCTTCTGCGCTCGGTGCGGCACACGCGTCGGCGAGCGCGTCAGCATCGAGATCAACCAGGCCTTCGGCACGCTCGTCATGGGCGCGAAGAGCCGCGAGAGCGGGCCCAGGCTGTCGCTGCTGAACGAGGCGGGCGAGGTGGCCTCGACGTTCGTGCTCGATCGCGGCGAGGCGGTGATTGGCCGCGGTGACGCCGACATCAAGTTCGACGATGTCTTCCTCTCGCCGCTGCATGCGCGCCTCGAGCTGCGCGACGGCGAGCTCTGGGTGCGCGACCTCGGGTCCCGCAACGGCACGTGGACCTTCATCGACGGTCCGACGAAGCTCAACGACTGCGACATGCTGCTCGTTGGCTCACAGCTCATCCGGTTCCGCCGACTTGGCTACCCCGGACCGCATCCGCCGGAAGCCGATGCGACTCGCCGCATGGGATCCCTCATTCCATCAGCGGACGTCGCCGTGCTCGAACAACTGCGCGCGGACAGCAGCGTGCGCGACACGTTCCATCTGTCACCAGCGCGCGTGGTATTGCTCGGCCGCGAATCCGGTGATTGGGTCTTCCCGTACGATCAGACCATGAGTGGCAGACACGCCGAAGTGAGAAGCCAGGACTCGGAATTCTTCGTCCACGATGCGGGCAGCCGCAACGGGGTCGCACTCGGCGTGCGCGGCGAGCGACAGGTGAAGAAGGACCAGCGCATCCTCGTCGGCGACCAGATTCTTCGCGTTGAGAGTCTCGGCTTGTGAATAACGAGAAAATCTGTCCCACGTGCGGCACCGAGTACGCAGCCAACGAGCGGTTCTGCCATAGAGACGGAACCGCGCTGCGCTCCCAGGGCGGCGGCACCGACCTCGTGGGATCGATCATTGGTGAGCGCTACCACGTCCTCAAGAAGCTCGGCGAAGGCGGCATGGGCCAGGTCTACCTGGCCGAGCACGTGAAGATGGGGCGGAAGAGCGCGGTGAAGGTGATGAATCCCGGCATGGTGAACGACGCCGACGCGATCAGCCGGTTCAATCGCGAAGCGGCCAACGCCAGCCGCATCAATCACCCGAACGTTGCCGGCATCTATGATTTCGGGGAGACCTCGGACGGGCTGATCTACCTTGCGATGGAGTTCATCGAGGGCGAGTCGCTCACGGCGCTGGTGGAGACGGCGGGTGCGCTGGCGCCGATGCGCGCGGCCGACATCGCGAAGCAGGCGGCCGATGGTCTCGCGGTGGCGCACGACATGGGGATCGTGCATCGCGACCTGAAGCCCGACAACATCATGATCGCGAAGAATCGCGACGGGTCGGACTGCGTGAAGGTGGTGGACTTCGGCATCGCGAAGGCGGCCGGGGCCGAGAACCAGAAGGTGACGAAGACCGGGCTTGTGGTGGGGACGCCGGAGTACATGAGTCCCGAGCAGCTCGCGGGCGACAAGCTCGACGGGCGGAGTGACGTGTATTCGCTGGCGCTCGTCGCGTTCAACATGCTCACCGGCAAGCTGCCATTCGATGGCGAGACGGCGCAGGAGTCGATGATCATGCGCCTCACCGATGAGCCGAAGTCGCTCGCGGCGATGAAGCCGGATACCACGTGGACTCCTGAAGTGCAGGCGGTGATGGCCAGGGCACTGCAGCGCCGAGCGGGCGACCGGTACCAGAAGGCGTCGGATTTTGGCGTGGCACTCTGGCAGGCCGTGGAACGCATGCCGAAGCAGCCCGCTGCGGGAGCCACCATGATGATCGGTGCAACGGACGGAGCCACGGCGTTGCTCGCGGCGCCGCCGAAGACACGGTTCGATGCGAGCGCGCCGGTGTCGCCGCCGGCGCCGTTCGTGCCCGCGGCGGCTGCACCGGTCTACACCGGCACGGCGCCGGTGAAGTCGAAGGTGCCGGTGATCGCCGGGGCAAGTGCCGCAGTCGCCCTGGCTGTTGTCGCGGCCATGTTCATGACGAACCGAGGTAGTGCACCGAAGGCGGCTGCGGATACCGCGCAGATTGTTACGCCCGTCACAGCGTCCGCGATCACGCCGACGCAGACTGCTTCGGGGACGATTCCTTCCGTCACGCAGTCCACGAGCAACCCGGTTGCACGCCCACCTGAACCGGCCGCTGGCGGTACGAGCGTTCCCCCATTTTCGAAGCCGCCCGCAGAAATTCCACCGAGCAAGGTTGATATTTCCGCTCGGCTTCCGACACTGATTGCGGAGAGCGCGGATGAAGCGACGGCGGCAAAGGCACTGAAGGAAGCGTCGACGCTGATACCGTACGCAGCCAGCCCGAGCGAGAAGATCGGATTGAGTCTCGCGAAGGCCAATGCAGAGGCCCTCCTGGGGCACGACGCGAAAGCCTGTGATATCATTGACACCATCAAGGACCGTGGAGCCTCAACGCCATGGGCAGAAAAGATCGCGATCATGGTGAAGTTTTGCCATCCGTGATCGGCCGCACTTCCCGCCTCTCCACCTCACTTTCCTCCCCCCTCGCGTGACGTCCTCCGGACCCAACGGCTCTGTTGTCGTCCACGTCTTCGGTCGCACCGACGTGGGTCGTACGCGTGAGCACAATGAGGATGCCTTCGTCGTCGCGGACCTCACGACTGGCAACGCCACGCTGCAACCCGAAGTGCGCACGCACACCCTGGGAGACCGCGGCTCACTCTTCATGGTGGCCGATGGCATGGGCGGCGCCGCGGCGGGCGAGATTGCCAGCGCCATGGCGATCGACGTCGTGCTCGGCGAGCTGCGCCAAGGGGTGACCGAAGCGCCGACGGCACTGGAACGCGAGTCGTTCGCCGCGTCCCTCAAGCGCGCGACCGCCTCCGCGAATTCCGCCATCCATACCTACGCGCTGGAGCACCCCGAGTATCGCGGCATGGGCACCACGGCAACGATTGCGGGCCTGCTGGGCGACACGCTCTACCTCGCGCAGGTCGGCGACAGCCGGGCCTACCTGGTGCGCAATGGGGTGGCGATGCAGATCACGAAGGACCAGTCACTCATGCAGAAGCTCATCGAAGCCGGAGAGATCACGGAGGAGGAAGCCGAGCAGAGCGAACGGCGCAACATCATCCTTCAGGCGCTTGGACCGGAATCCTCGATCAAGGTGGACCTGACGCATCAGCAGGTGCGCCGGCGCGACACGCTTGTGCTCTGCAGCGACGGCTTGAGCGGGCAGGTGAAGATCGACGACATCGCGCGCATCGCGACCGACGAGCCGGACCTGATGCAGGTCTGCAAGCAGTTGATCGACCGCGCCAACGCGAACGGCGGGCCCGACAATATCACGGTGATCGCGGTGCGCTTCGACGGCGATGGCGTCGTCGCGCCGGCCTCTGGCGACAACGTGGGTCACCAGCGTTTTGCCTTGACGGCGGATTCGGAGCAGACGCCGGTGGCCGCGCGCTCAACGGCGCCCCTTCCGATCAACACGACGGCCGAGACTCCGACCATACGGACGACACCGGTGCAGCGGTCGACGCTCAAGGTCGCCCCGATCGAACCGGCGTTCATGCTGCCAGAGCGTCCGATCGTGTCGCCGGCGCGCAAGGTGCGTGGATCGCTCATCGCGCTCGGCCTGGTGGTGGTGTTTCTCGTGTTGGCCACGTGGTATGCGTATCGCACGACGGCGGCGATCGTTGCACCCCAACGTGGCACGACTGCCGCTCCGCCCACCACACCGTGACGCTCGAGCTGCGCGTGCTGAGCGGTTCCCGCGCGGGGGTAAGCGCGACGTTCGACGACGCGCTGGTATCGGTTGGCCGGCATGCGATGAGCGACCTGCGCTTCGATCCAGAGGGGGACCTCGACGTGTCGGCAAAGCACGCCGAGTTCCGCGAATCCACGGGCGCCTGGAGCGTCGCCGACCAGGGGAGCACGAACGGCACGTTCGTGAACGGCGAACGCATCGCGAGCGAGCGTCGCCTCGCGAATGGCGACATCGTGAGCTTCGGTGCGAATGGCCCGCGCGTGGAGGTGCATGGCATTGCCCGGAGCGCGAACAGTGCCGCTGCGGCCGGAGCGCTAGGTGTGAGCTCGCGGCCGGCCGGTCAGGATGTATCGCCGCGTATCGACACGTCGGAGAGGGTAGCGCATCGGGTCGCCGCGGAGACGCAGTCGATGCGCCGGATGTTCGCGGTGTCGGTCGGCGCGCTCATCGTCATAGCAGCAGGCGTGCTCGTCTGGCAGCAGCGACAGTCCGCGGCGCAGCTGGCGGAGCTGACCGTGCTGGCAGCGCGCAGCGACAGTGCGACCGCGGAGTTGAAGAACACCATCGCGGCGATGCGTCCCGCGGATTCGGCGCTCAAGACGCGCTTGCAGCAGGAGCTGGCCCAACGTGAGGCCGATCGGGCGCAAGCGCAGCTGGCCATCGCCAGCGGCAAGGCGACCAGGGGGTCCGTGGAGCAGCTGTCGCGACCCTTGCCCGTCGAGGCGCAGATCGACTACCGGCGCATTACCGCGGCCAATGATGGCGCGGTGGCCATGATTGTCAGTGACTTGGACGGAACGTCGATCGCGGGCACGGCGTTCTCGGTGAACGCCACCGGTGCGATGGTGACGAATCGTCATGTGGTGCGGACCGATGCCGGTCACCCGCCAGCGCGGATTGCGGTGCTGTTCGCCAACACGACGAACTGGATGCCGGCGCATGTGGTGCGCTTGTCCTCGACAGATGACCTGGCGTTGATCCAGCTGGACGTCCCGGGCACGCGACCGGTGGTGAATGGCGTGAGCCGCCTGGGGGCGGGGGCGCAGGTGGGCGCGGCAGTGGCGTCGATTGGGTATCCGTTGGCGAACGACACGCCGATGGAGGGCGATGGGGGTCTGAAGATCACGGCTCGCACGACATTGACGCCTGGCACGGTGAGCAAGCGGCTGGATGATGTCATCCAGATTGACTCGTACGCTGGGCATGGGTCGAGCGGGAGCCCGCTGTTCGATGCGTCGGCGAATGTGGTCGGGGTGATCTACGGCGGCGCGGCGGAGAGCAATGGGCGTATCGTGTATGCTGTTCCGGCCCAGCGGCTGGCGGCGTTTCTCGCTGCGGATATGGGTGGGGTGTTGCGGTAAGTACTCTCGGGGTGATCCGGCAGGCTCCTCAGGCACTGACAACAGCCGCTCGGGTGAGCTCCTCAGACATTGGGGCTACGCGGATGACGCGGATTAGGCGGATTACTGCGGATCGCTCCGTGCGGCGTGCCAGTCGCCACACGTCATCTACTCAGGTGACGACGCTTTTTTCTGATGCACGAGCGTAGTGTCGGCGCGCTCACGACAGCTCTTGTTCACCCTGACTTTCCCCAGACTGTAACCGCCGTAGTGGCCTGTTCGCCGGATCGAGTGTTTCCCCGCAGCTCACAAAACAACCGCTGTTCTCGACGTAACGAGCCTGCCCGAATCGCTCTGCGATGCAGGCAGGAGCAGTAATTCGCGTTGATCCGCACAATCCGCGTCATCCGCGTAGCCCCAGTGTCTGTGTGGCCTTGAATGGGCACGCCAGCTCGCCAACAGTGATCCGGCATCACCAGGTGACAAAGCGCTGCACAACTCCACGCTGCCCCATGCCAGGCCCTGAGCCCGCGAACACCTCGGCTCGCCGTCCGGTCTCCTCAGCATAGCGAGAAGCAAGTGCTCGCACCGCCGGCTCAGCATCATTCGCCGCGAGAATGGCGACAGTGCCGCCACTCCCACCCCCGGTGATCTTCGCGCCGTACAAGCCGTGGGCCGCCCGCGCGTCAGCCACCATCGCCACGAGGCGATCGGTGCCGTCACTGCCGAGCCCACAGGCGTTGTAGCTCAGGTGCGAAGCGAGCATGAGCTGGCCCAGCTCGTGAACGTTTTGCGGGGACGACGCGAGGGAGTGCAACAACTCCGTAAATCGCTCCACGCGCGCATTCTCGTGCACCGGATGCGCGGTCGCAACACGCACAGGATACAGGCGCGCGGGGTCGACCGTCGTCACGCTGTCGGTGATGCCACCGTAGCGCACAGGAAGTCGGCGCCCAGCATCTGCTCGGGAAGGACAGTCTCGAAGCGCGTCGTGTAGTCGTTGAGCGAGATGGCCGCGAGATAGCCACCCCACGCGTAATCCGCGACGACGGCGCGCCTGCCGCGCATCTGCACCGGAAGTCGTTCGAGGTCGGCGATGATGCGGTAGCCCATGAATGCCGCAGTGCGAACGGTTCCGTAGGCCGCGCCGGTGACCGCGTGACGGATGCCGGAATCGATGCCGAAGAAGCGGTAGCCGGAGGGAATCGCCGCGTGTCCCTCGATCGTTGCGGGGCGACAGCGCAGGCGCAATAGATGGTCGGCGTGGCCGCACGCGCTCGTCATCTGGTCCATGATGCCGCAGGGTGCACCGGCGATTGTGTTTTCGGCCCACTGCGCGGCAATCGCGACCTGCTCCGCGGTGAGCTCGACGTCGAACGCGGCGGCAACGGCGGCCAGGGTGGAGACTTCCAGCGCAGCGGAAGAGCTCACGCCCTTCCCTTCCGGAACATCGGAGTCGATGAGGATGCGGAAGCCGCGCGTCGTGTCCGCGAGAGCGTGGCGACCGCGCGAGAGGCAGGCATACGCAGCGCCGAGCACATACGCTGCCCAGTGCGAGTCGCCGGTCGCCGGAAACTGCGCCGCGAGCCTCGCAGGCGCTCCTTCGCTCGTGTCGCGTAGCAGGTCGAGCGGCAGCGTTGCGCGCACGCTGGCATCACCGCGTAACGACATCACCTCAACGGTCGGGGCGTCGTGACGCTGGAGCATCGCGACGGTAATCCGGTCGAGCGCGAGCTCCAGCACCAGCGAACCACTGTAATCCGCGATGCCGCCCATGACGTCCAGCCGGCCTGGTGCGCTCGCGATGAAGACCGGCTCGCCCGGCGTAAAGAATGCGCGAACGGTAACGTCGCTGCTGCCTGCCAGTGCTGTAAACCGCTCGCGGGGCTCCACGTTCAACGAGGCAGCATACCGTGACGGTGCAGCGCGGTGCGGAACGCGGGCTCCACACGTTCGCGCAGGCGCCCACTCGCGTAACCCGCCCACGCGACGTCCGTCTCGAGATCGAGTGGCGTGTCGAGCGGAGCGCCTGCGGGATCGGTGATGTGGAGACCGAGCTCCTCGGCGACGAGCACGGTGCAGAGGTCGTAGGGGTGGCAGCAGAGCCCGCGGGGCATGCCGCGCTCGGTGAGGATGTCACTCAGGAGTGGACGGATGTCGGCGATGAAGCGATCGTGTCCGGCCATGAGCTCAAAGAGTTGCCCGCCGGTAGAGATGTACTGATCCTCGAAGCAGAGCGCCTTGCCGGAGACCGGTGGTCCGCCGACCGCGAGCGCGATCTCGTCATCGATTGCGGCGAGCACGTCGCGCGCGCCGGGAAAGAATCGGCTGATCGACGCGAAGCCGTGCGCGATGGTGTCGGCGCGTGAAGGGTGAAGCTTGAGTGGTGACGTGGTGCCGGTGAGGCGATTGAAGCGGCGCGCTTCGCACCCCTTCCCTCGCTCGGCCCACAGCTGGTCGGAGAGGTGCTGCTTGACGAGTGGAATCTCGGTCTGCACGGCGAGCACGATGTCCCGCAGCCTCGTGGCAGCGCCGTTGTTCGGCGCCACGCCGGTGAGGATCCAGGCGGGTCGCTTCTGGTACATCAGGCCGCGCGTGCCGTCGATGGGGTCGACGAGGAGCCGCCACTTGCAATCCGTCTCACGCGCGCCCGCGGGGAGCACCATTCCCTCTGGATGAAGTCCTTCCGCGATGAGCACCAGTGGCTCGGTGCGCGCGAGCTCGGTGAGGGCTTCGATCAACGTCGCTTCACTCACCTTGTCGACGGCGTAGATGGTGTCGCCCTCGTCGTCGTGCGCCACTTCGGCCATGACATCATGGCTCTGTTGCTCGCATGCGGCCACGACCGAGGTGCGGATGCGGTCGTGGAGGTCGAGGATGGTGGGCAGCAGGTGGGAAGCGTCCGGCATTGGGTCCTGGTTAGGAGTCATCAGTTGCCACGTCACTGCATGGTTGGAGGCACCTCAATGGCAGGGACGACACTTCAACGGCGGAAGAAGCCACTTCA
>JALYVY010000438.1 GCA_030852985.1 Gemmatimonadota bacterium
GTGATGCCGAGTCCTTCATGTCCCGCCGCGATCCATAGCGGCGTGTTCGGTGCCCACTGGCCGATGAGCGGCAGGCCGTCGTCCGTGGCTGGACGAAATCCGGTCCACATCCGCTCGATCGTTAGCTCAGGGAGCCGCGGCAGGTAGTGCGCGGCGCGGTCGATCATCTCCTGCACGAGCAACTGGTTCGGCTCGGCGTCAAAGCCCACGAGCTCGCGCGAGGCACCGATGATGACTTGGCCGTTCGCTCGTGGTTGCACGTTGAACGCCACGGATTCGCCGGTCGTCTCATGCGCGCTTCGGAGGTAGCCGAGCTCCACGAGTTGGTGGCGAATGGTGCCGGGATAACTGTCGGTAATGGCGAGGTGTCCCTTGCGCGGGACAATGCGAAGATCTGGCGTGAGTAGCGGAGCGTGCACTCCGCTCGCGTTCACGATGACGTCCGCCTCCAGGATCGCATCGGCGCATCGAACCGTGTTGCCATCGATCCCGCCCACTCGGGAGCCTTCGCGCAATTCTGCGCCGTCGCTCTTCGCCTGGTCGAGTAGCCAGCGCGTTGCGTCAACGGGAAGCAGAACCCCGTCGCCTGGAACGAGCAGCCCACCCGCCAGGTCGGTCCGCAGGTTCGGCTCGGCCTCCGTCAACATCGCGGCGGAGAGCAGCTCAGTAACGATGCCATGCTCGGCATACAGTCGCTGCTTCTGTCGCAGCAGGTCGAGCTGATCCGCGTCATCGGCCAACCAGATCGTGCCGCACGGATCGTATTCCACCCACGCGGGCAACGCCGCCGACAGCCCGCGCCAGAGCGCCACCGAGTACGACGTCAATGCCAACTGGGCTTCCGACCCGTCGAGCGTGACGACGTGGCCCATGCCTCGGGATGTCGTGCCTCCACCCGCGTGCTCCGCGTCGAGCACCAGCACGCGCAGGCCATCGCGTGCGAGCGTGCGTGCGCACGCCGCACCGATGATGCCCGCACCCACAATGATCGCGTCCCACCGAACGCGGTTCATGTATCGCGCGTAGCGTCGAACGAAATGCCGAAGCGGAACGGATCACTCTCATCGAGGTGCAGCGTCGACTCGCCCGTGATGTACGCGCGGCCGCGGACGTGAGGAATCAGCTCGCCGGTGTCGTTCGTGGTCAGCCATCCGGTGAAGAGACCGCCCGCGATGCCTTCCTGCCGCCACGGTTCGCCGAGGGCGAGTTCGCCGCGCGCGTGTCGGGCGGCCATCATCGCCGATGTACCCGTTCCGCACGGGGAGCGATCGTATTCGCCACCCGAGCACAGGACGAAATTCCGGCTGTCGGCGTCCGCGCGCCACGGGGCGGCAGAAATCTCGATGTGGTCGATCGCAGCTCCGTCCGAGCCCCCAATGCCCTGGACGTTTATCGCCGACTGGATGGCTCGCGTGAAGGCCATCAGGTCCTCCACCTTGTTCATCGTCACCGCGACCTGATCGTCATGCGTGATGAAGAACCAGTTGCCGCCCCAGGCCACGTCCCCAGTGACCACGCCGTATCCCGGCACGTCGACACGAACATCCCTGGCGTGCAAGAGCGCCGGCACATTCTCGATCGTGATGTCGCCGTTGTCCGCAAGCTCGGCGCGCACCGAGCCGACCGGTGTGTCGAAGCGAACCTCGCCGGGCGTGATGCGGCCCATGAAGGCAAGCGTCCGCACGACGCCAATCAGTCCGTGACCACACATGCCGAGATACGTGCCGTTGTTGAAGAAGACCACGCCGGCCGTGGCGCCTGCGGAGACCGGCGGCGTCAGTAGCGCACCAACAATCGCCGCGTGACCGCGCGGCTCGCACACGACCGCGCGTCGGAGATGATCGGCATTCGCGCGGAGGTCATCGCGCCGTTCGGCCATGGTTGTGCCGGATGGCTGAGGCCACCCGTCCACGACCACCCGTGTGGGCTCGCCTTCAGTGTGCGAGTCGATGACTCGAATGGCGGTTGGCGCGGCGCGCGTCACGGTGATATCTCAGGGGTGAGGCGGCGTTCGCACGCGGTGGGTCTTCCTACGCGTAGAATATTCCTCATGCCGTAGCGTCACAAGGGACCACTCGCTGTAGCTTTCCCTCGAGTGCACGCCGGCTCGCCATCGTTCTCCACGATCACACCCGACCGCGACGAATGTCCGCCTCCATCGACCTGAAGACGATTCTCCTGGCCGCGCTCGCCGCCATCACCGTTTTCTACCTCATCGTACTCGTGCGCGGGATCATGAAGGCGCGTGCACAGTCCGTCGCTGTCGCGCCGAG
>JALYVY010000210.1 GCA_030852985.1 Gemmatimonadota bacterium
TACCCGGTGGGCACGCGCATCAACGGCAAGGTCCGCAACCTCACGAGCTTCGGTGCGTTCGTCGAGATCGAGCCGGGCATCGACGGGCTGATCCACATCTCCGACATGAGCTGGACCAAGCGCGTCCAGCATCCGTCGGAAGTCGTGAAGAAGGGCGACGCGGTCGACGTCGTGATCCTCAACATCGACAGCGAGAACAAGCGCATCTCGCTCGGCCTCAAGCAGGCCGAGGAAGATCCGTGGCTCCGCATCGGCGAGAACTATCCGGTTGGTACGGAGATGCGCTCGACGGTCGTGCGCCTGATGGACAAGGGCGTCGTGGTCGACATCGGCAACGACATCGAGGGTTTTGTGCCCATCTCGCAGCTCTCGCTCAATGGCCAGCCGGTGAACAGCCCGGACGAAGTGGTCTACGAGACGATGTTGCTGGACACGCGCGTGCTCGAGGTTGATCCGATCCACCGTCGCATCGTGCTCAGCGTCGTCAACATTCCCGAGGAGCAGCCGCCTCGCCCGGAGACGCCGTCGAAGATCCACACGGAGGACGAAGTCATCGAAATTCCGATGGACCTGCCGATGGACGCTGGCGACGAGTAGTCGCAGCGAGACTGAACGATGCCCTCTCCGCTTCGGCGGAGGGGGCATTTCCTTTGACGTGTGCACGTGGGCGCTCCACGCTCTCTCAAGGCCATGGAGGCAGCGTCAAGTCCCAGGAGGATGATTCGACCGCCTGCACTTCTAGAGGTGCAGCGGGCGAGGCGCTAGCTTCCCGGCCATGACGATGCGAGACAAGCTCGGGCTCCTGGAACGCCGCGCCGCCGAGGCGGAACTCGGCGGCGGCGCGTCACGCCTGAAGACACAGCACGAGAAGGGCAAGCTCTCCGCCCGCGAGCGACTGGACCTGCTGCTGGACGAAGGCAGCTTCGTGGAGCTCGATCGTTTCGTCGTGCACCGCTCGCACGACTTCGGCCTCGAGGAGCAGGTCTATTACGGCGATGGCGTCGTCACCGGGTATGGCCGCATCGACGGACGGCTCGTCTACGTGTTCTCGCAGGACTTCACCGTGTTCGGCGGATCGCTCAGCGAATCCTTCGCCGAGAAGATCTGCAAGGTCATGGATCTCGCGGTGCGCAACGGCGCGCCCGTGATCGGCCTGAACGACTCCGGCGGCGCGCGCATCCAGGAAGGCGTGGTGTCACTTGGCGGGTACGCCGAGATTTTTCTGCGCAACACGCTGGCATCGGGCGTCGTGCCGCAGATCAGTGCCGTTCTCGGTCCCTGCGCCGGCGGTGCGGTGTATTCCCCCGCGATCACCGACTTTACCTACATGGTGCGGAAGACGAGCTACATGTTCGTCACCGGTCCGAATGTCGTGAAGACGGTCACCCACGAAGACGTCACCATGGAGGAGCTGGGTGGTGCGGACACGCATACTGCCACGAGCGGTGTCGCGCACTTCGCCCACGACTCCGAGCCTGCCTCACTGCAGGCCATTCGTGAGCTCTTCGCGTTCATCCCATCGAACAATCTGGATGAGCCCCCTCGCGGTCGCGGAACGGACCCGCGCGATCGCCGCGACGAGGCACTCCTGGACATCATTCCGGACAATCCGAACAAGCCGTACGACATGCACGAAGTCATTCGGCGCATCGTTGACGACGGCGTGTTCTACGAGGTACACGCCGCCTTTGCGCAGAACATCCTGTGCGGCTTCTCGCATCTCGGTGGATTCAGCGTGGGGATCGTGGCGAATCAGCCAGCGATGCTCGCCGGTGTGCTCGACATCAATGCGTCGATCAAGGCCGCGCGGTTCATCCGCTTCTGTGATGCCTTCAACATCCCCATCATCACCCTCGAGGACGTGCCCGGGTTTCTTCCGGGCGTGGCACAGGAGCACAGCGGCATCATCCGCCACGGCGCGAAGCTCCTGTACGCGTATTGCGAAGCCACTGTGCCCAAGCTCACGGTCATTACGCGAAAGGCTTATGGCGGCGCATACGACGTCATGAGCTCGAAGCACATACGCGGCGACCTCAATCTCGCGTGGCCGACGGCGGAGATCGCGGTGATGGGCCCGAAGGGCGCCGTGGAAATCCTCTTTCGCAAGGACATCGCCGAGAGTGACGATCCCGCGGCCGCGACGGACGCGAAGATCAACGAGTATCGTGAGAAGTTTGCGCATCCGTACGTCGCCGCCGGCCGCGGCTATCTCGACGACATTATAGACCCACGCGACACCCGACCCCGCTTGATCGACGCTCTGGAAACGCTGCGCACCAAGCGGGATCGCAATCCGCCAAAGAAGCACGGCAACATTCCGCTCTGATGACTGAACCGGACACTGCGGCGGGACGGCTCCTTGTTTAAGAAAGTCCTGATCGCCAACCGCGGCGAGATCGCGCTGCGGATCATGCGCGCCTGCCGCGAGCTCGGCGTAAAGACCGTCGCCGTGTATTCCGAGGCCGACGCGCGCGCTCCGCACGTGCGCGAGGCGGATGAAGCGGTGCTGATCGGCCCATCGCCGTCGACCGAATCGTACCTCAAGGGCGACGTGATCATCGCCGCGGCGCTGCGCACGGGCGCCGAGGCCATCCATCCCGGCTACGGATTTCTCTCCGAGCGCGACTGGTTCGCGCGCGCCGTGCGCGATGCCGGCCTCGTGTGGATTGGCCCACCGGCCGAAGCCATCGCAGCGATGGGCACGAAGACATCGGCACGCGCGCTGGCCATCGCCGCGGGAACCCCCGTGGTTCCCGGCACGACGACCGCACTCCGCGATGCCGAAGAGGCCGAGACTGTCGCCGACAAGATGGGATACCCGGTGCTGCTCAAGGCGGCAGCGGGCGGTGGCGGGAAGGGAATGCGTGTCGTGCACAAGCGCGAGGAGCTCGCATCGGCACTCGCGTCGGCGCAGCGTGAGGCGAAGAACGCCTTCGGCGACGATGCGGTGTACGTCGAGAAGTACATCGTCGGGCCGAGGCACGTCGAGATCCAGGTGCTTGGCGACAACCACGGCACCATGCTGCACCTCGGCGAGCGCGAATGCTCGGTGCAACGACGTCACCAGAAGATGATCGAAGAGGCGCCGAGCGTCGCGGTCACGCCCGAGTTGCGCGAGCGGATGGGTGCCGCCGCGGTCGCCGCCGCGCGGGCGGCCGGATACGTCAACGCCGGCACATGCGAGTTCCTGCTCGACGCGGGTGGCGAATTCTATTTCCTCGAGATGAATACGCGCATCCAGGTGGAGCATCCGGTCACGGAGCTCGTCACCGGAATCGACCTGGTACAGTGGCAACTGCGTATCGCCGCGGGCGAGCGACTGCCGTTCGTCCAGTCGGACATCACGCCACGCGGCTGGGCGATCGAGTGTCGGATCACCAGTGAGGATTCGTCGAACGGGTTCCTGCCGTCGACTGGCCGCGTGCAGTACCTCCATGTCCCGAGCGGACCGGGCGTGCGATGGGACGGTGGCATCGAGCAGGGAAGCGAGATCTCCCTGTACTACGATCCGATGCTGGCGAAGTTGATCGTGTGGGCGCCGTCTCGCCTGGAAGCCGTGGAGCGCATGCATCGCGCGCTCCTCGAGCTCACGATTGAAGGCGTGGAGACATCACGCGACTTCCATCTCCGGGTGCTCGAGGATGAGGAGTTCCGCCGTGGCGCCATCGAGATCCAATGGCTCGAGCGTCGGCTCGCGGACCTGACCACCGTGAAACCGCCAGCAGAAGGCGTGCTGCGGGCGGCAATCGCCGCAGTGCTTTTGGCAGAGCGCGAGCGGAACATTCCTCGCGCACTTTCGAGCGCGTCCGGGGCGGCGCCCACGGTGGATGCTCCTCGCACCGCGGACACATGGCTCCGCGCCGCACGCCTCGAGGGTTTGCGGTGAGTCGCACGCTCACGCGCCTCGAACTGACTGGCATTGCCGCTGGCGGCGATGCGGTCGGACGAACAGATGGCATGGTGGTCTTCGTGCCGCGTGCCGCACCGGGCGACGTGGCGATGGTCAGCCTGACCGCATCGCGGCGTTTTGCACGCGGCCGGTTGGAGTCGCTCGAGTCGCCGTCGGTGGACCGAGTGGACCCGCCATGCCCGCACTACAAGAAGGATCGCTGCGGTGGATGCCAGATCCAGCACTTGAGCTATGAGGCGCAGCTTCGGGCAAAGTCGACGATCATCGTCGACGCGCTGCGCAGGATCGGGCGCCGGAACGTCACCGCCGTCGATGTGGAGCCGAGCGACGCGCAGTGGCGCTATCGACGGAAGCTTACGCTGCACGTGCGTCGCGTCGGTGCGACTTGGATTGCCGGTCTTCACCCGTACGATGATCCGGTGTTCGTCTTCGACCTCGTCGACTGCCCGATCACGGACGAGCATGTGATGGCTGTCTGGGCCGAGCTCCGCAAGGCGTTTCAACATTTGCCGGACGAGGGCGCACTCCGCGTCGCGGTCCGGCTGTTGACCGGCGGCGCGGCCGTAGTCGTCGAAGGGGCCGGCGCGTGGCCGTACGCGGACCGCTTCTTCGCTGCCGTCCCTTCCATGCTGGAGCTCTGGTGGAAGCCTGAGCATGGGCGAATGCGTCGCCTTGCAGCGCGCGCCGAACAATCGCAGGGCGGTGCATCATTCGTGCAGGTGAACGCGACGGTTGCCGCTCGGCTCGAGCGCCACGTGCTGGATCGCATCCGCGCATTCGCGCCACGGCGCGTCATCGACGCATACGCAGGCTCCGGTGGGGTCACACTCGCCCTCGCGGGCGAAGGCGCGGTCGTGACCGCCATCGAGCTCGATGCGGAAGCCGTTGGCCGATTCGCTGATCGTCTCGCTCCGCCGTCGCGCGCGTTGATCGGTCGCGTGGAGGATCATCTTGCCGACGCACTGCCCGCCGACGTCGTGCTCCTTAACCCACCGCGCAGTGGCGTCGACGCGCACGTCACCGAGCTTCTTCAGCAGACAGCCACCCCACCGCGCGGAATCGTTTACGTGAGTTGCGACCCGGCCACTCTCGCGCGCGACCTCGCACGCATGCCGCGCTATCGGCTTGCCGGCGTACGCGCGTACGACATGTTCCCGCAGACTGCGCACGTCGAAACAGTCTGCGAGCTCGTATTGGATCCGACATGAGATACGTCGTCACGGTGGGTGAGAAGGAAGTGGAGGTGGAGCTCGATGGTGATGTCGTCACCGTCGACGGGACCGCGAGCGTCGCGCACCTCAACGAGGTGGAAGGAACGCCGGTGCGGATGGTCACGATCGGTGATGAGGTGCACCGAGTGGTCGCTCGTCGCGGAGCGACGCGTGGGCGCTTTACCCTGTGGCTCGATGGCTTCCGCTATGAAGTGGAAGCGCTCGACGAGAGGACGCGCGCCATCCGCGCCCTCAGCGGGGCGGGAGGAGAAGCCTCTGGTCCGGCCCCACTCCTCGCTCCCATGCCAGGCATGATCGTGCGTATCGCGGTCCAGGTGGGCGACCGCGTCCAGGCCGGCCAGGGACTCATTGTGATGGAGGCGATGAAGATGGAAAACGAGCTGCGTGCCACGACCGCGGGAACCGTGAAGGCCGTCCTTGCCCGCGAGGGAATCGCGGTCGACAAGGGTGCCATCCTGCTGGAGCTCGAGTAGTGCGCCGCCTCTGCCTGGCGCTCGCGCTCGCGTGCTCGTCCCCATGTCTCGGACGCGCCCAGGCGCCCGACACCGACATTTTCCTTGCGCCGATCAAGCGCATCGGCGACTCGCTCGTGATCGGAGCGGCGATGAACATCACGCATCGGGTCGGCTACGACAATCAGCCCAGCTTCCTGCCCGACAGTCGCGGCATACTCTACACCGCCGTGGGGGCTGACGCGCAGGCGGATATCTGGCGCTACGACATCGCCCAGCGTCGCACCACCCGCGTAACGTCAACGCGCGAGAGCGAATACTCGGCCGTCGTGATGCCGGGTGACCTTCGCATGAGCGTGATCCGCGTGGAGGCCGACTCGACGCAGCGGTTGTGGAGCTTCGCCATGGACGGTAGCGATCCGCAGGTGCTGCTCTCCGCGCAGAAGCCCGTTGGATACCACCTGTGGCTCGATGCGTCCCACCTGGCGACGTACGTGCTCGGCAAGCCATCCACGCTGCATGTCGTCGAGAGCGATGGGTCTCACGACGAGATACGGGCGCGAGACATTGGAAGGGCACTGCAGCGCGTGCCGGGCAAGGAGGCGTTCAGCTACGCGCAGCGTGACAGTGCCGGCGCACTGTCGATCATGCTCCAGCCGTTCGGCGGCGGGTCGGAGACCATGCTCATCAAGGCAGCGCCGGACAACGAATACCACGCGTGGACGCCGGATGCGATCCTGCTCAGTGTCACCGCTGGAACACTCGTGCGGTGGAACGGCGCGTTGGATGCCACGCGTGCATGGACTGCCGTCGCCGATCTTTCGAAGTCCGGCGTAAGGAACGTGAGCCGCCTTGCGATCAGTCCCGACGGAAAGTGGCTCGCCTTCGTCGCCGAGCCGGCCGCGCGCTGAACTGACCCGCGCAACGCGTGACTCGCATCCTCGCTCTGTCCGGCAGCCTTCGTGCGCTGTCCTCGAATACGTCCGTTCTTCGCGTCGCGGCACGTGTTGCGCCGCGTGACATCGACGTCCAGCTGCATCCGGGCCTCGACGTGCTCCCGTTCTTCAATCCGGACCTCGATCGCGACCTTGATGATCCTGCGTTGCCCGCCACGGTGCGATCGCTCCGACAGGATATCGCGAACGCGGACGCGATCCTGATCTCGAGCCCCGAATACGCACACGGCGTGTCGGGATTGATGAAGAATGCGCTCGACTGGCTGGTGGGCGGCACCGAGATGGTGGGCAGGGCGGTCGCCGTCATCAACACGTCGCCGCATGCCTTCCTTGCGTACGACGCGCTGCTGGAGACATTGCGCACGATGTCGGCGGAGCTGGTCGACGGCGCATGTCTCGCTATTGATGTGCCGCGCAATCAATCATTGGATGCGCTGGCGACAAACCCCACCGTGACGACGCCGTTGCGCGAGGCGCTTCGGGCAATCCGTGCGTCCGCAATCCGCCCCTGACCGCCGGCCGCGTCAACCCGGTTGTGAGCGCGCCGACCGCAGGCGCGATTACGAGTGCTTGCGGCCGGGAGCAATTGCGCCGCGACCGAACTTCATCCGCACGGCATCCATGGCTCGCGACACGTCGCGATCCTTCGGCGTTTCGATCGAGCCCGATTGCTTGTCGAACAGTGTGAGCTGCTTCGCCGGCGCCGCCGTGAAATTCGACAGCTTCACGCCCAACAGCCGCGCGGGAACGCGGCGCGCCTTGCGCAGCCTCGCGAGCAGATCGCGCGCCACGACGAAGATCGCGCGGTCCGACTCCAGCGCCTCATCGACCGTGCGGTTTGCCTGGCGCGTCGTGAAGTCCGTGTCACGAATACGAACCGTTACGGTGCGCGCCTTGAGACCATCGCCACGCAGGTCGCCCGCCGCTCGCCCAACGAGTTCCGTCAATTCGCCCTCGAGCACCAGGTCGTCGCTGATGTCGGTTGGAAACGTGTCATCACGACTGATGCTCTTTGCAGCCTCGCGATCCTGGTGCACTTCGCCGTGTTCCTCGCCGCGCACACGCCTCACAAGCCATTCCGCGTCGCGCGCGCCCACGAGGCGCGATAGCCCGGCATCGTCGAGCGCGAGCACATCTTCCACGGTGCGGAGTCCACGCTCGCGGAGGCGCGCCGTGGTTTTGGGTCCGATCCCGGGAATCTCGGCGAGCTCGAGGAGCCGCATGAATGCGAGCTCCTCTCCAGCCGTCACGATGCGTACCCCGTTCGCACTGTTCTCCGGCCTCGGCTTCGCCCGCTCCGCCGCCAGCTTGGCGATCAGCTTCGACGTGCCCCCGCCGATGGACACCGTCATCGACGTCTCCGCAATCACGGCGTTGCGAATGCGATGCGCGATCGCGTCGAGCGAAGCGTGGTCGTAATACGATTCCGTGCCCGCCAGGTCGACGTACCACTCGTCGATGCTCGCTGACTGAACGACGGGAGAAAACTTCTCGAGCACCGCGCGGATTTCGCGATGCTTCAGTCGACACGCCTTGCCGGGCACAGGAGCGCACATCGCATCGGGACAAAGGCGTAACGCCTGCGACATCGGCATGGCGGACTTCACCCCGAACGCGCGCGCGGAGTACGAG
>JALYVY010000211.1 GCA_030852985.1 Gemmatimonadota bacterium
CCGCATGCTCTGCACCTGTCCGCGCATCACGATCTGCGAGCCCTTCGGGAGCGTCGGCTTTTCCTTCGCGATGATGGCGTCGATCTCGCGCGCCACGCCGCCAAGGTCGCGGCGATCGGCGCTCGCAAAGACATCGAACACCGGCTGCACATTGTAGTGGTTGACCACGGCCGGGGTCACGCCGCGCGACGACGTCGCGAGGTTGCCGAAAAGCTGTGGCGTCAGCGTGCCCGCGACGCCCACTGGCGTGCTTCGCAGAGCATCGATCGACCCCATCTTGTACTGCGGGGTCATCACGCTGACGGCGTACTGCACGCCATTCGCAGGATTGAGCCAGAAGTTGGGCGCGGTCTGCCCGCTGGAGCTTAGCGAGATGAGCAGATCGCTCGCGATCTCACGCTGCGAAAGGCCCATCTGCAGCGCCTTGGTGCGGTCCACCACGAAGCGCATCTCCGGTGCGTCCATCACCTGCTGCACACGGACATCGGCTGCACCGGGAATGCGTGCGATCGCCGCGGCCAGCTTCTGCGCGACGGCAAAGTTGGCGACGCGATTCTGACCCGCCACCTGCACGTCGATCGGCGCCGGCAAGCCCAGGTTCAACACCTGGTTGACCATGTCCGCCGGCTGGAAGAAGAACGTCACGCCGGGAAACTCCTTCGGCAGCGCCTTGCGCAACGCACGGACGTAGTCCCACGTGGCACCGTGGTGTCCGCTGGCCAACTGAACGAGCATATCGCCGTCCGCGGGTCCAACGGTCGCGTTCGAGCCGACCGCGAGCGCCACGCCGTAGGTGCTCAAGCCGATGTTGTCGAGCACGAGCGAGAGGTCGTGTGCCGGAATGGTGCGGTGCACCGTCTCCTCGACCTTCGCAAAAAGCAGTTCCGTTTCCTCCAGTCGCGTGCCAGCAGGCGCGCGGATGTGCAGTTGAAACTGCCCACCGTCCACCGTTGGAAAGAAATCCTCACCAATCGCGGGCACGAGCAGGAGCGATAGCGCGACAAACGCCAGCGCCGCGCCAAGCACCGTCCGCCGGTGCAGCATCGCGCCCGCGAGCAGCGCATGATAGGCACCGCGGAATCGCTCGAACGCCTCATCGAACCGCGCAACCACGCGGCCGAACAACCCCGGCGCATGCACATGCCCACCGCCCGTATGCTGCGCCGCCTCGGCGGGGAGCATGTAGTCGGCCATCGTGGGCACGAGCGTGCGGGAAAGGAAGTACGACGCGGTCATCGCGAAGATCACTGACAGTGCCAGTGGCCGGAACAGCGCGGCAGCCGGTCCCGATAGCGCAAAGATGGGGAGGAATACAATGCAGATGGCGAGCGTCGAGACGAAGGCGGGAATGGCGATCTGCTCCGCGCCAACCAGGATGGCTTCGCGCAGTGGCGTGCCGTGCTCGAGATTGCGATGGATGTTCTCGATGGCCACCGTCGCGTCGTCCACGAGGATGCCGACCGCCAGCGCGAGTCCGCCCAGGGTCATCACATTCAGCGTCTCGCCGATTGCCCACAACGCGATGATCGACGTCAACACGCTGAGCGGAATGGACATCGCGACAATGATCGTCGAGCGCCAACTGCCGAGAAAGACGAGGATCATGATCGCCGTGAGCAGTGCGGCGATGACGCCCTCGCGCAACACGCCCGCGATCGTCGCGCGCACGTAGACGGACTGGTCGCTGAGCAACTTGAGCTTCACGTCGTCCGGCAGGCCCGCCGTGATCTGGGGGATCATCTGCTTCACACGGTCCACGACATCGAGCGTCGACGCCTTGCCGTTCTTCAGGATGGAGATGTACGTGCCGCGACGGCCGTTTTCGCGGACGATGTTCGTCTGCACGCCACCGCCCTCACGCACCTGCGCCACGTCGCCGATGGTGATCGTGGCCCCATTCACCTGCTTGAGGGGAAGGTCCGCGAGCTGCCGCGCGGAGTCCGGGCTCGACATGAGGCGGACGTAATACTCACGGTCGCCCATCTTCGCCGTTCCCGCCGGCAGGATCACATTCTGCGCATTGATGGCGCGGCTCACGTCACCCGCAGACAGTCCTTTCGCATAGAGCGCCTCGGGATCGATGTCGACATTGATGAGCCTCGGCACGCCACCATACGCCGGCAGCACGCTTGCGCCTCGCACCGTGCCCAGCGGCACGCGGATGAAATTCGTGCCGAGGTCATTCAGCTCGGCCTCGGTACGCATGGGGCTCGACACACCGATCTGCATGATCGGCACGTCGGTGGCATTGAACCGCACCATGAACGGTGGCGCCGTGCCTGGTGGCATGTTGCGTGTGACACCCTGCGATGCCGCCGTCAACTGCGCCATGCCCGCCTCGACGTTCGCGTCGGGCTGGAAGTAGATCTTGATGATGCTGATCCCGTTCAGCGACTGCGACTCAATATGCTCGATGTCGTTGACATAGCTCGAGTACACGCGCTCGGAGAGGCTCACGATGCGCTGCTCCATCTCGCGCGGCGACAGTCCGCCGTAGCTCCAGAGCATGGAGACCACCGGCACCTTGATCGACGGGAAGATGTCGATCGGCATGCGAATGATGGCCACGATGCCGAACACCAGCATCAGGATGGCGACGCAGACGAATGTGTACGGCCTGCGCAGCGCAATGTGTACGAGCCACATCCTGCTACCGCTCTCCCTGCGGCGCCAGTCGTGTGATCACAGCGGACGCCCCACGAGTGCTTCGAGCGTCGCCCGCGTGACCTGATAGTTGTAGCGCGCCGCCACGAGCCCCAGTTCGGCCTGCGTCACTGCCAGCTCGGAGGTGAGACGGTCGAGCGACGTGGCAATGCCGGCGCGGTACCGGTCGGTCTGCACGCGGAGGTCCTCGCGCGCCGCGACGACGGCGTCGCCCGCGAGCGTAATGTTCTCCTGCGCAAAGCGCAGCGCGCTCAACAGGCGCGAGGCATCGGCGCGCACCGAGCGCGCGGCGTCGAGCGCACTCACACGTGACACGTACGCGAGCGCCTCGCTCCGCGTGACGACGTCCTCGCGTTGATAGCCGTTGAAGATCGGGAAGCTCGTGCCGAGACCGACCTGCCACCCCGGACGAGCGGCGCCTATGATCGACGTCTGGTTCGCCACGCTGTAGCCTCCGAGCAGCTTGATGTCGGGTGCATATAAGGAGCGCGCGGCACGCGTGGCCGCTTCGGTCGCCCGCGCCGATGCTTCCGCGCTGCGCACGGTGGGAGCCGCGCTGACGGCAAGCTGCACGATCGCCGTGTCGCTCATCGACAGTGGGCGCGGGTCGAGCGACGCTGGCGCGCGTGCGCCGACGGGCCCGTCCGCCCCGACCAGTCGTCCCAGGGCAAACGCGGCCGCCTGAAGCGTGTCACGTGACGCGAGCGCTTGCTGCCGCGCCGTCGTCAACTCGAGGCGCGCCCGCAAGTCGTCGGACTTGGTGGCCGTGCCGGCTCGCACGCGATTCTCGGCGTAGCGCAGTCCACCCGCGGCACGGGCGACGCGAGCATCGGCGACCATCATCAGGTCGCCACCGCGCAGCGCTTCGTAATACGCCCGCTCCGCGGCCAGAGTTACCTGATACCGCTGGTTCACATTCACTGCGTCCGCGGCCTCGAGATCCGCCTTCGAGCGGAGCCGGTCCGCGCCTCGGCGCCCGCCCGTGAACAGCTCGAGGGACGTCGCGAGTCCGGCGGAATAGCTCGTCGCCCCGTTGCTGCCAATGGCTGGCGTACTCGATACGTCGGAACGCACCGCGTTCGAGGTTGCGCTGAGCGAGGGGAGGTAGGCGCCGCTGGCCACGCGGCCCTCACTGCGGGCCGTGCGCACACCGGCTTCTCCAAGCGCCACAGCGGGGCTCACCGCGATGGCCCTCGAGATGACGGTAACCAGGTCGAGTGTCGAATCGATTCGAACCGCGGGCATGAGCTCTCGGCGCGAAATCGTCGGGCTGTCTTGCGCAGGTAAGGCTCGCGGTGCCACGAAGGGAATGAGCACTCCCGTGGCCACCGCAAACCGCAGATGTCGTCTTGTGAGCATTCGAGGACTCGTACGCACGACCACAACGCGACGCTGAATTGCGCGCGTTCACACCTAACGAGCTTATGCTCCGAGTCCGCTCACTGCCTCATGCTCCGGATCGCCGGCCGCGTGCGGAGCCGGCGCCGGCGACAACTCGCGCCGAGTGCCCGCCGCGGCCGCATCCTCCTCCCGTCGAGATGGAAGCGAGAACCCGAATACGCTGCCCCCTTCCTCCGGAAATTCCGTCCACACTCGACCGCCAAGCGACTCGATCGTTTCCTGGACGATGCTCAACCCGAGTCCCGTCCCCTCGACTCCGGTTATCGTGTCGCCATGCGCGCGGTAGAATTGCTCGAAGAGGCGTTGACGGGCAGATGCCGGAACGCCCATGCCGTTATCCGAGACGCGCACCAGCAGTTCCCCCGGTCGCGACGGCGTGGTCACCACCAACTCGCCCGTGACCTTCACCCACCGACTCGGCTTCGACTTGTCGGAATACTTGATCGCGTTCGACACATAGTTCGCCAGGCAGAGTTCCACCGCCGCCGCGTCCACTTCCACCGCGGGAATCTCCGAGTCGACGTGCACGTCGACGTCGTTGAGCGACGCCGCGTCGCGCAACTGGCGCACCACTTCCAACGCCGCCTGCGGAAGGAGCACATTGCGCTGCTGCCGCGAGTCGCTGTCCACACGAGAGAGGGCGCCCAGGTTCTCGATCACCCGCTGCAGTCCTTCGGCATTCTGCGCCACGATGCGATGGAACTGCGTGACTTGCGCCGGCTCGAGCCACGGCTCCATGAGCAGCCCGGCGGCCCCGCGGATGGCACCCACCCGGTTCTTCAATTCGTGGGACACCATGCGATTGAAACGCCGCAGCCGCTCCTCCCGCAGACGCACCTGCTCCGCTGAAATCCGCAGGAAGTGGCTCATCGTCGATTGCCGAATGCGCTCGATCACCTCGGCAACGCGCTGCCAGCAGTACGCCACCTCATCTACCTCGGCATCGCTCGATGCGGCGAGTTCCTGCCGCATGAGGTTGTAGAGGATGTTGGCGAGTAGCTCGTGCTCCTTCAGGATCTCGTACGCGTCGAAGCCCTGCGAGTGCCGGAGTGCGCCGAGCTCCATCGCCTTCGCGTCGAGCGGAACGCTGCCTTCCGCGGCCGTTTCGCCATGCTCCAGGTAATCGGCGATGCCGTCAATGAGGATGGGGACGTGATTCAACAGCTCGTCGGTCGGGAAGACGCGGCGGGGCTCGATGGCCACGCGCGCGAGGATCCTTTCGAGCCACCGGCCCACGATTTCCGAGCGGGACGCCCGCATCCGGTTGGCGAGCCGCTCGGCGAGGGTGTTCTGTGCGGGAGTAGACAAATTCATGGCGTGCGCCTGGGGGAAAATGGCATCTCCGATGATACCCTGCGTATCGGTCGCGTGCCGTTCGCTGACCACTTATCTTGCATTGCATGGCCTCGCGAATCGCCTGGCATGTCGACCGGATAGCTCAGTTGGTAGAGCAGGAGACTTTTAATCTTCAGGTCGTGGGTTCGATCCCCACTCCGGTCATGTAAAAGCACGACGTCTCCGCGAGCAACTCGCGCGGAGACGTTTGACCGCGTACAGCGCCAGTGGTAGTAAGCGTCCGCTCCGTATAGGCCGTGAACTGCGCCTTGTTCAGGTTCGCCTGCGGCACCTGGTCAGGTTAACCCCTTAAGAATCACGCCCGTGGGAAAGACCCGGGACTTCTCGCTGCCGGATCAGGCCGGGGACGCCGGTTGGTTCACCGGGCGCGCTGTGCACAAGCCGCCAGACCGACCCGCCGTTGCAAGTTAACCTGTTATCAAATTGAGTACGGGATACGACGACGGGGCCCGCAGGTGGGCCCCGTCTGTTTCTCAGAATTCACCCTGAGCAACGCCGACGTCCATGCGCTCTCGGCTCGATGCTACTCAGGCTTTTCTATCGAGACATCCGGTAAAGTTCGGGTTGTTCTTCTCCTCGAAGGGAATCGGGAAGTTCACATCCGGTCCGTACACGCCACCCTTGAAGTAGGCGCCGGTCGGGAATACGCTTTCCGAATCACGCCCGTACTGCCGAATCAGGCGTCGAAGGTCACCCAACCGATGTGCCGTGAGAAAGAGGTCGAAGCCTCTCTCCTGAAAGAGTAGATCGACCTTGGCGGCGGTGGTTGTCGGCACCGTATCGATCGGCGCGGGGCTGGCGGGCGCCAAAGCGGGAGCCAGTGCGTACGTGGGCGCCGCTGCGCGTGCGGCGTTTAGCTTGGCCAGGAACGTTGCGTCATCGTTGGCCAAAAGTGCTGCTTCGGCCTCGATGAGGCGCGCCTCGCTTCCCTCCGCCAATGGAGTGGGGGCTGAGCGGTTCTGGAACTTTGCTGACACGTATAGTGGCGTGAAGTTGTCAAAGCCGTTGCCGCCGCTGGCAGAGTTGCGACGCACCGCGAGGCGTCCATCCGTCAGGCCCACGGAACGAAACGGAAGACCGTTGCCCCCCTCCCGATCCGGGATCGAGAAACGACGTGAATTCTGTGCAAAGGAGAACACGCCGTTGTTCTGCCGGCCGCTATTCTCGTCATGATTGATCACATATCGGAATGAAGAGGGCACGGCCGCCACCGCGATCGCCGCCGCCGCATAATCCTTCTGGTCGACGAGTGCGCGTCCCTTTCCGATGCGGGCGAGGTTGAGGGCGTTACCTGCGCCCGCGGAGGTGGCAAACGTGATGGCGGAGTCGAACTTGGCGACCGCCACGGTCAGCAACTGAGATGTGGTCATAGGCGCGCCATACGTGAAGGAGCCGTCGGCGTTGATCGTGCTCGCAGGCACCCCCGAGCAATAGCTCTCCGCTAGCAGGACGTACGTGTACGCGTTGAGCGCGATCACTTCCGCTCTTGATCCGTTCGTCGGATCGAGCGTGGCGAAACTGATCTCACCCGCGTCGGTGGTCGCACGCGCCGTCTCGATGGTACGAAAGATTCCCAGCGTCGTGGCATTGATCACGTTGGTGTTGCGCTGGTCCACTTCAATGCGCGTCGGAAAGCTCTCTGAGTTGATAAACTCGTCCGCGAGCAGTCCGGTCATTTCACTCAGCCCTTCGCTGCCGCTGGATCCACCGTACGCAACGCCAAAGTCACCGATCGACGCCGCAAGCACGCTGGGAAGGGATGACTTGCCGGAGAGCGCCGCCGGTTTGACGATGTCCACGTCGGATACCGTGAGGAGGTCTGTCGAGCAGGCCGTGAGCGCAAGTGCGCTCGCGCCAATGAGCGCACGTCGGAGTGACCTCCCCCTGGAGTGTGCCCGTCCGTTCTGCGAATGATGATTCATGACATGTGCTCGGTTCAAAAGGTCAGGTTCAGACGCACCGTGAACGAACGAATATTCGGCTGCGTAAGGAAGTCAGCGGTGCTAAAATTGCCTTGGGCAGCCGCGTTCACCTCAGGATCGAGACCGGTGTACTTGGTCCATGTGTGCAGGTTGCGGCCCGCCAGAGTGAGCGAAGCAGAACCCGCACCAACTCGGCTGGCCAGATTACGCGGCGCCGTCAACGTGACAGCCACCTCGCGCAGCTTCGTGTAACTGGCATCCTCGATGTATCCGGCCTGTGTTCCCATGAGCGCCCCAATGAGGTGCGCTTGATCCTCCAACGAAGTCCTGCTGGCATCCGCCGCATCAAGGCAGTTCTGAAAGCCGCCGTTGGAGCACCGGAAGGCACGCGTATTGTTGTAGAGTTTCTGACCCCCGCGATGATCGAGCAGTGCGCTGACGCGGATCATATCGAAGAAAGTCAACGCGGGCGTGAAGGTCAGTTCGGTCGTCGGGAACGGCGTTCCGGCGTACTCGGCCGTGTCGCCAATGGTGATCTCACACGCCGGTCCGCCCACCAGCACAGGCTGGCCCTTGCAGTTCACACGGCTGATCACACCGTCTCCGTTCGCATCACCAAAGCTGGTGATCGGCCGAACAAAGTAGGCTCCCAGCGGCAAGAAGTTGCGGATGACCTGCGTGCTCGAGAATCCGAGGAAGATTTGCGGAATTGGATTACCCTGTCCATCCCGTCCCAGGTCATCGAGGCGGTTCTTCGTGAATGAGCCGTTTGCGGTGAAGTCGAACTTGACGTTGCGAGCCTCGACCACATCCGCGCGGACAGAGACTTCCTGGCCG
>JALYVY010000063.1 GCA_030852985.1 Gemmatimonadota bacterium
GCCGTGGTGTCCGCCAGCCGATACCACTGCCCCCTGGCGGGATCATAGAACGCATTGCCCGTGATCCCGTGATGGCCGGGGTACAGGCCAGTGGCGAGCGTGTAATGGTTCGGGAACGTCTTGGAGGGAAACGACGGAATCAGCGCACTCGCACGCACACCGCGCGCAGCCACATCCATGAATGCCGGCGGGTGAAACCGGTCGATGTAGTCGTGACGAAACGCGTCGAACGACACCATCACCACATACGGATGCGCTGGAGAGACTTCGCGATGCGATTGTGCTGGACGCCAACATCCGGCGATCGCCGCAAGACCGCACAGCCCAACGGCTCGTCGGCTGTGCACGTTCATCGCGGCCTCAGACCGACGCGCGCACCGTGGACAACCGCTCCGCCGCCCGCTTCAGCGTATCGTATTTCTTGCAGAAGGCGAAGCGCACCATCGAGCGGCCAAGTGCCCGGTTCTCCGGCGAATAGAAGCTCGACCCCGGCACCGTCGCGACGCCAATCTCCGTGCACATCCACTTGGCGAACGTGACGTCATCCATGTCGCTCAATCCGGAAAAATCGGCGAGCACATAGTACGCACCCTCAGGCTGCGTAAAGCTGAAGCCGGCCTCCGTGAGGGAATCGCACAGCAGGCTGCGACGCGAGCGATAGTCCAGCGCCATGTGGTTGTAGTAGTCGGCGTCGAAGTGCATGCCCACGGCGCCCGCCGCCTGCAATGGCGCCGGCGCACCCACGGTAAGGAAGTCGTGCACCTTTCGGATGGCCGCCGTTTGCTCTTCCGGCGCCACGGTGTAGCCCAGACGCCATCCGGTGCAGCTGAATGTCTTCGAGAGCCCCGAAATGGTGATCGTGCGCTTCCGCATCTCGGGCCACGTCGCCATCACGTGATGCTCCCCCGCATAGCGAATGTGCTCGTAGATCTCGTCCGTGATCACCCACACGTCGTGCTTGATGCACAGCTCCGCGATCATCGTCATCTCGGCGCGCGTGAACACGCGACCCGTCGGATTGTGCGGGGTGTTCAGGATGATCGCCTTCGTGCGCTTGGTGAACGCCTTCGCCAGCCGGTCGGGATCGATCGTCCAGTGCGGTCGCTCCAGCGGAACGAAGTTCGGAATAGCGCCGGCCAGGATCGCGTCGGGACCATAGTTCTCGTAGAACGGCTCAAGCACCACGACCTCATCGCCCGGATCGATCAGCGCGAGGAAGACGGCGGCCATCGCCTCGGTCGCACCGCACGTGACCGTCACCTCGCGATCGTGATCGACATCCATGCCGTAGAATCGCCGATACTTCTCGGCGATCGCGATCCGCAGCGCCGAGCTGCCCCAGGTCACCGCGTACTGGTTGATGTTGCCGTGGATGGCCGCGCACGCCGCGTCCTTCATCGGCTCCGGCATGGGGAAGTCGGGAAAACCCTGCGCGAGGTTCACCGCCTCATGCTGGTTCGCGATGCGCGTCATCTCGCGGATGACCGATTCCGTGAACGTATTCGTGCGACGGGCAGCTAGCATGCTCGCGGAGCTGGGGTTGGCATACCGGAGCCGGAGTGTGGCGACCGGCACGATGAAAGGCTAGATGAACGCGAAAGCGTCGACAAGCGGATCGGCCTATCGTCCGCTGATCTTTGCCAGCGCGGCGCGAATGAGCTCCGGCGCCGACAGACCTTTTGCGCCTGACTCAAGCGCGGCGCGCACCGCCTTCTCGGCATCAGCATTCGAGTACCCGAGCGACACCAGTGCCCGGATGGCGTCGTCGGTGCTCGGCAGCCCGCGTCCAACCCCGGACTCCGCACCAGACGATTGCAGCTGGTCCAGCTTGTCCGCGAGATCGAGGATCATCTGCTCGGCCTTCTTGCGCCCGACCCGAGGAACGGACTGTAGCACCGCGATGTCCTTCTCACGAATCGCCCGCACGAGCCGGTCTGCCGTGAGCGACGACAGCAATCCGAGGGCGAGGGCAGGGCCAACGCCCTTGGCGCCGAGCACCTTGTGGAACACGCGCCGTTCGTAGGGAGTGGTGAAGCCGAAGAGCTGCCACCCGTCTTCCTTCACGACAAGGTATGTGTGCAGCATGCAGCGCTCGCCCGCCTTCGGGAGCTGCTCGTATGCATTGAGCGGCACCGCGAGCTCATACGCCACGCCACCTTCCGTCATGATCTCGACGCGGTCGAGCTCCTTCGCGATCAGCGTGCCGGCAACCTGGACGATCACGCGAGACGCACCGGCGGCACGCCGCGTGGCGCGGCGCCGGCCGCCACCCGCGACGGCTCTCGCACGCTGCGCCCGCTATCGATTCGAGGAATCCCGATACTCATGATGCAGGCCAGTGCGGCGGCAACACCGTCGGCCGCGTCCGCGGGCTGCGGCACGCTCTTCAGGCGCAGCAGCCGCGTCAACATGAACTGCACCTGCTCCTTGGTGGCGCCCCCGGTGCCGACGACCGACTTCTTGATCTCTGCCGGCGCCAACTCGTTCACCATGATGCCGCGCATCTCGGCCGCGAGGAGGATCACGCCGCGCGCGTGGCCGAGGACGACCGTCGTTCGAACATTCCGCGCATAGAAAACGCCTTCGACCGACAAAGCGTCGGGTGCGTGACGATCGATGAGCTCGAGGATACCCTCGTGGATTTCGCGCAGCCGCGTGGGCAGTGCATCGCGTGGCCGCGTGCGAATGACGCCGCATTCCACCAGCACGGGCGCCACGCCACCACCACCACGAACGACGCCGTACCCGGTGTTCGCGGTGCCGGGGTCGATGCCGAGGACGAGCACGGAGTGTCGCCTACGCCTCGAGAGCTTCCATATCGGCGTCGGAGACGTCGAAGTTGCCCCACACCTTCTGCACGTCGTCGAGCTCCTCGAGTGCCTCGATCAGCTTGAAGAGCGACATCACGTCATCCTTCCCGCTCACGGGCACGGTGTTCTTCGGCACCATGGCGATCTCGGCTTCCGTCGCAACGATGCCATTGGCCTCGAGGGCCGACTTCACCTGATAGAGTGCGGCGGGGTCCGTGGTGACGACATAGATGTCGTCCTCCCTGCGAAAATCCTCGGCGCCCGCCTCGAGCGCTGCTTCGAGCGTGGCGTCTTCGTCCTGGTACTTGTTCGCGTCAACTTCGATCTGTCCCTTCTTGTCGAACATGAACGCAACGGAGCCGGGAGTGCCGAGGTTGCCGCCGGCGCGCGAGAATTTGTGGCGGACGTCGGCCACGGTGCGTGTCGGGTTGTCGGTCATCGTATCGACAATGAGTGCCACGCCGCCGGGACCGTAGCCCTCGTACGTCGCTTCCTGGATGTCGTTCCCTTTCAGCTCACCAGTGCCATTCTTGATGGCACGCTCGATGTTGTCGCGCGGCAGCGACTTCGCGCGCCCTGCGTCGATCGCCATGCGCAGTCGAGCGTTACCTGCTGGATCGCCGCCGCCGAGCTTCGCGGCCATGGTGATCTCGCGAATGAGCTTGGTAAAGAGAACACCACGCTTGGCGTCGGTTACCGCCTTGTAGTGCTTGATGTTCTTCCATTTACTGTGGCCGGCCATTGGATCGCTCTATTCCGTGTTGGATGCAGGAGTCCAATATAGCGGTCCGCGTCGGCGCTTCGCGCCTCGCTTCTCAGCGACGATGCACCGGGGCTTCTCGAGAGACTGGTGTGTCTGAACTTCCCGACTTCAAGGAGCGATCCGAACTGCCAACTGCGCCTTGAACCCCGTGAGATCCGCCTGAACCGGCGCGCCTGCAGCATCATTCGCGGCAAGCTTGCCAATCGTGTACCCGGCGCTTGGATACGCCGTGAACCCCAGGCCGGCGATTCTCGTGCGAAGCCCGATCGTCCCGAGGTAGCTCGACTGCGAGCGCTCTGCCGTCGTCGTCGTCCCGACGGTGACACCCGGGATGTT
Organism: Gemmatimonadota bacterium; assembly: GCA_030852985.1. GTDB lineage: Bacteria > Gemmatimonadota > Gemmatimonadetes > Gemmatimonadales > Gemmatimonadaceae > AG11. The sequence continues at coordinate 3,910 of JALYVY010000063.1, forward strand.
CTGCAGCCACTGGCGCAATTCGACGCTCGGTTCCACGAGCGTGCCGAGCATGTTGATGCCAACGCCGACGTAGCCGTTCAGGATGTTCTCGTGGCCAGCCGGATCGCCCGACGCGTAGAGCCCTGAGTTTCGAAACACGTTGTAGCCGGCGAAGGTCACTTCAGAGCCGGCGATCGAGTTGGTGACGATAGCCTGGGCGATCAGCCGGTTCCCGGTATTGTACGGAAAGGGTTGGGCCCCGTCCTGTGCGACCTTGTCGCTGCCGAACGCCGAGTACGTAAGGCCGAGGGACATCCGGCCAGCGAAGATTCCCCGATCGACCCCGATGCGCGCGCGATACTCATCGCCCGGCGTGAATTGCGTGACAGGCTGTCCCGGAACGTCGAACGGATCGTACGAAGCCGAATGACGCACCGCGCCACCGAAGCCCACGTTCCAGTCACCCATTGGTCGCGCGACCGCGATTCCAGCCGTCACCGCCAGACCTGTCCCCATGTTCGAGATGGGAAAGGCGAGGAAATCGCTGCCGATCCGACCGGCGGCGCTCTGCTGATCCGTCGTCACCGACGAGCGCCCAGTCGGAAGATTGAGTCCCGCCGTGAGGACCATGAAATCATTGCCCAGCGTGTAATTCCCGCGCAGCTGGGTGTCCGTCAATCCATTGATTTCGCTCAGCGCACTGCCACTCGTGACCCGGGCTCGCGCGTACGATGTCCCGACGTCGAACGTGAACTGCGACCCGAAGGGAATGCTGACGAAGACGGGCAACGCAAACTCCGAGATCGTCTCGTTGCTCGGTGCCTTGACCTGGTACTGCATGAACTGCGGTGCCAGCCGCAGTTCGCTGTCGAAGATCGACTGCGCGCCGACGGCGGGTGCGACGGCCAACGTGAGGGCGAGGAGCGTTGCGCTCCGCATGTGCGTGATCATGGCGTCTAGGGCCGTTTGATGACGATCATGACTTTCGCGGTGCCGCCCGGCTTGTCGCTGCCCAGGCCTTGGGAAACAGCATCCTTCGCGCCGGGCTGCGAAGCGCCGCCGGCGCTCGTTCCAGCGGATGCAGCCAATCCACTCGCTGATGGGTTCACATCACTCACAGCGTTTTGCAGCGTGTTGCCGAGCCCCGTGCCCAAGGTGCCGATGGAGACGGACGAGCCCTGCTGCGCGGCTGCGACGATGGCGCCTTCACTGGTGCCCCTCAGCCCCGCTTCCACTGTGGACGCGGTGACGGTGGACCCCTCAGAAATGGCGGTGGCTTCCTCACTCTTCGCCTGTGCCACTGCGAAGCCAGGATCGAGCCTTACGGCCTGGTTGAAGAAGCGAGCCGCGTCATCGTAGCGCCCCTGATCGTCCGCCAACAGACCGCGGCTATACGCGAGAAAGGCCTGCAGCGACCGGGTGGGCCGCTGCTCGATCTGTGTCCGCTCCGCCACGGTCAACGTGACGCCGAGTTGCGTGAAGAGATCGAGCGCGAGCTTCTTCTCGAGGCTGAAGACCTGGTCGAGGAGGTCGGACGCCTGCGCGGCGCCCTGCACCTGGCTCGTTGGCACGTCCACCACGGCCGCGTCCACGCGAAGGTTTGTCGTGTCTACCTCGAGAATGGCCCCCTGGACCACACGACCGGCGCGCAGAAGCTTCCCGGCGCGGACATTCGTCGCCGCATCGGTGCCGCCCGATTGCTGCAGCCTGATCTCGTCGAGCAGCGCCTGCATCCGCGAGCGTTCCACAAGCGTGAGCTGTGACGAACGCGCAAGGTCGGTGGTGAGCAGGTCGGCAAAGCCGCGCTCCAACACCTTGAGGTTCGTATCGGCCCCACTGAAGCGCATCGGCATCACCGCGACGGTGCGCGGATCTCCCGGTTGCGTCGACAGCGTCGCCTCCTGCAGCACCGCAGCCTTGGCGTCGGCGGTAATCTCCTTCCGGGTGAGCGCCGCCAGGTGCGACTGCAATTGCCCGCGCACGCGGCTGGTGCGACCAAACTGTATGTAGGAAGAGTACGCCCGCTTCGCCGCGGGCAGGTCGCCCAGGGCTTCGTCGGTGAGTCCCAGGTACAGGGCCGTCGTTCCGTCGCGCGGGTCGAGCTTCGCTGCGGCTTCAAGTGCGGTGCGCGCCTCGGCGTTACGATCCGCCTTGTAGTAGGCGATGCCCAGCGAGCGATTGACCGGAGCGGACGTTGGATCGGCCTGTCGCTGCTCTTCCAGCCTGGTGACGGGGTCACCGGACCCCATGCCGCCAGTGGCGCAGCCGGCGAGGCCGACGACGAGCAGGGTAGATGCCAGAGTTTCTAGAATACGCATGCAAACCGCCTCCTAGCGGTCCGGGTCCAGCATGTCTTCGAAGCGCATCCACTGCGCGTAGAAGTACAGATCCACATACCCCGTGCCCCCGTTGCGATTCTTCCGCACGAGCAACTCGGTCGCTCCCTCGATTCCGCGCCCGCTATCGTACATCTCTTCGCGAAACAGTGCGAGTACCACGTCGGCGCGTTCCTTGATCGAACCGCGGGCCCCAAAATCGTCCAAGACGGGACGGCGGTCATCCCGCGCAACGAGCCCTGGCAGTGGCGCCGTCACCAGAACGGCCACCTTCGCGTCCATCGCCAACTGCTTGAGTGCCCGCACGGCACTCGCGGCCTCTTCCTCGGTTTCGCGCGCTCCCGGCAGCAACGCATGCAGTCCATCCACGACGACGAGCTTGGTGCCGCGCAACGCGGCAATCTCCTCGGCGATGGCCGCCACGCCCCCCGCCGGCGCCCGCTCCACGATGGGCAATTCATCGCGCAAACGCACCGCCGCGCCGCCAACCCCCACACGCGCCGCCTCATCGAGCGTACCGCGCCTCAGGTCGTCCACCCGCGTCCGCCCCTCGATGGCGAGCGCCCGCTCATGCACGCGATCGGGAAGCATCTCGCCAGAGTAGAAGACCGTCTCATGCCCCTCCTGTGCGACCCGCAGGGCGACGGCCAGCGAAAATGCGCTCTTCCCACTCCCCACGTCGCCGCCCAGTACGATCAGGTCACCGCGACGAAACCCACCGCCGAGCAATTTGTCGAGGCTCGGATAGCCGCAGGGAACCGTGTCGGCCGGAAATGCACCGTCGGCCACGGCATCCACACGACCGAGCAGCAGGGAGAGGGGGGAGATATCAGAACCGCGTGCCATCGCGCAACATACGGCGGAATCAACGGGCGGAGCAAGGAAAATTGACGCGTCGTCAGATGTTTTACTTCGCCCCGCCATCCAATGCCGTCGCCAGCGCATCGAGCTCCCCTCGCGATTGGGCGTCCAGATAAGACGCCGACGCCATCACGAGGCTCCGCACCTCACCGCCGATCTCTCCCCGGGTGCCCTCGATGCTCACGTCCGCGCACCGCGACGCCGCGGATCGCACCGGCTGCGGGAGGGCCAGCGTGCCAAGCCACGCCTTTGCCGCGATACTCCGGGCGGCCCGTTGCGGCTCGTCCTCGCCCACACCGTCTACGCGTTCGCCAGCGAGGCGCGCCGCCACGAAACAGGCGAGCGCCACCTCCCGCGTTCCCCCAATGGGCGCTCGCCCCGCAAGCGCAGCTAGGTGCTTGAAGCGAAAGACTGGCGGCGCAAGCGCGAAAGGCGGAAGGCTGGTCGGCACGCCGGAATGTGGCGCGAAAGCGCGCGCGGGGCCACCCGGGCCCGAGCGGCCCGCAGCGCCGCCCTTTGCCCCACCTTCCGAGCAGGACTACGTTTGGGCATGCCCCTCCAGGTCAAGTCCGTCCTCTGGGTAGACGACGAGGCGGAACTGCTCGAGCCACATCGCATCTTCTTGCGTGACAAGGGGTTCAACGTCGAAGCCGCAACCAATGCCGACGACGCCCTGGAGCTCGTTCGCCGTCGCGCATTCGACCTCGTCCTCCTCGACGAACAGATGCCCGGCACCCGTGGCCTCGATGCCCTGAAGGAACTGCACGAGATCCAGCCATCGCTGCTGATCGTCATGGTCACCAAGAGCGAAGAGGACGGAACCCTTACCGAGGCGCTCGGCAAGAATACCGCGGGCTATCTCGTCAAGCCCGTGACGCCGCGGCAGGTCTACGCGATCGTCGCGCGCCTCCTCGATGGCCCCCGCATCCGCCAACAGGCGGTGGCGCGCGCGTTCGTCGACCGGTTTCGAGCGTTGCAGGGCGAATCTCCCCGCGACCTGGACTGGCGCGGATGGATCGACCGGTACCTCGAAATGGTCCAGTGGGATCTGGACCTGACGGCCGCGAACGAAATGGGACTGCACGAATCCCTGCGCGGCCTCTTCCCGGAACTGCGTCGCGACTTCGCCAATTACATGGCGCGTGAGTACCCGGCCTGGCTCGCCGATCTCGAAGGCGATCGGCCGCCGCTCTCGGTCGACATCGTGAGCGAGTACCTGATGCCGGTCATGGCGCAGGACAAGGCGGCCGCCTTCATCGTCATCGATTGCCTGCGCCTTGACCAATGGAAGTTCCTGGAGCCCGTTATCGCCCCGCTCTTCGACATCGAGACCACGCACTATTTCGGCGTCCTCCCCACGGCCACGCCGTATGCACGCAATGCGCTGTTCAGCGGGCTTTTCCCGAACGAGATCGCGGCGCGGTTTCCCGATTGGTGGGGTGAGCGCGAGGACGAAACCCTCAACGCCCACGAGAAGGACCTGCTGGAGGCCCACCTCGTGGAGATGGGCCGCAAGGTGCCGGTCAAGTACGACAAGATCTCGTCGTCGTACGACGCGGACGAGCTCGAGCGCCGCCTCGCCAACGCCATCGCGCCGGAGGGAATTAGCGCCTTCGTCTTCAACTTTGTCGACCTGTTAACACACGGTCGGTCAGAGTCGGCAATTCTCTATGAGGTGGCCCGCGACGAGATCGCCCTTCGCCAACTAACGCTGCAGTGGTTCAAACGCTCGGCACTCTTTAGCGTGCTTCAGGAAGCCGCGCGACGCAAGGTGAAGGTGATCGTCACGAGCGACCATGGCTCCATCCACTGCCACACGCCGGCTACTGTATTCGCGCGGCGCGACGCCACGCAGAACCTCCGCTACAAGTTCGGCGAGGACCTGCGCGCCGAGAATCCGGACCTGGCGCTGTTGTTCAAGGATGAGGATGCGCTGAAGCTGCCGCGGCGCGGACTCGGCGCCAACACGCTGCTCGCGTCGGGGGACAGCTTCTTCGTGTATCCCACGAAGCTGCGGGAATACCAGAGCCGCTATCGCGGATCCTTCCTGCACGGCGGCGTGACGCCGGAAGAATGCATCCTGCCGGTGTCGCTCCTCACCCCCAAGGGCGGCTGATGTACCGTCGCCTGCTGGGGTACCTGCGTCCGCATTCGTGGCGGATGGTGGGCGCCATCGCGTGCAACATCGTGGCGGCGGGGCTCGACGTCTTCTCCTACACGCTGCTCGTGCCGTTCCTGAATGCGCTGTTCAAGGCGAAGCAGCTGATCCCGCCGACGAATGCCGCGTGGATCGCGTCACTGCAGACTCGCCTCGTTGGCGCTTTCCTCGACCCTGCCGATCCGTTCCGCTCGGTGCAGGTGATGATCGTGGCCATCATGCTCATCGTCGTGCTGAAGAATGTGTTCGTGTGGTTGGGGGGCCAGCTGGGCGCGTCGCTTCAGGAGAACGTCACGCGCGACCTGCGCGACGCGGTCTTCACGCACCTGCAGCGGCTGCCACTCGGCTATTTCCAGCGGACGAAGACCGGCCAGATCATCTCGCGCGTGCTGTCGGACACCGAGCAGACGAAGGCCGTGATCACCGAGCTGGTGACGAAAACACTCCAGAACGTCGCGCAGGTGGTCGGCACAGTCATCATTCTGCTCGGCTACTCGGTGAAGCTCACCTTCGTGGCATTGGTCATCGCCCCGCTGCTCACGCTGGCGCTGCAGCCGATCCTCCGCAAGCTCCGCAAGGGCCATCGTCGGCTGCGCGGCGACTACGGTGAGATCACGAGCGTGCTCCAGGAGGTCATCAGCGGCGTGCGGCTCGTGAAGTCGTTCCGTGGCGAGTCGTATGAAGACCGCCGGTTCAAGGACGCAAGTCACCGCTATTCGTCCGGTATGGTCCGCATCACGCGCATCGCACTGCTGTCGCAGCCGATGACCGAAATCATCGGGACGTCGGTGGCCGTCATGATCCTGTGGATCGGCGCGCGCGAAGTGCTGCTCGGGCAGGGTTCCATCGATGGCGCAATCCTCATGACGTTCATGATCATGGTCATGCGGCTGTTGCCGTCATTCAAGCAACTCTCCCAGGCGCCGACCATTGCACAACAGTCGTTCGCGTCGGCCGAGCGGTTGTTCGAGGTACTGGATCTTCCGACTGAAGATCAGCTGGACGCGGGCCGCCACTCGGTCGCAGCGTTACGTGAGGCATTGGTGTTCGAGGGCGTGTCATTCTCCTACGGTGACGACCTGGTCTTGCGCGACGTCAGCTTCAGCGCGCATCGCGGCGAGGTCGTCGCGCTGGTGGGCGCGAGCGGGGCGGGGAAGAGCACGCTCGTCGACCTCATCCCGCGCTTCTACGAGCCCACCGCTGGAACGATCCGTCTCGACGGCGTGGACACGCAGGAGATCTCGCTCGCGTCGCTGCGTGGACTGACGGGCATCGTGAGCCAGGACACCGTGCTGTTCAACGACACGGTGCGCAACAACATCGCGTACGGGTCGGCCGAGCGATTCACGGATGCGCAGATCGAGTCGGCGGCCCGGGCGGCGAACGCGCATGCGTTCATCATGGAGCTTCCGCAGGGGTATGCGACTATCCTTGGTGAACGCGGCACGAGATTGTCGGGAGGACAGCGACAGCGTCTTGCCATTGCGCGCGCCCTCCTGACGGATCCACCAATCCTCATCCTCGACGAAGCCACCTCCGCGCTCGACACGGACTCGGAACGACTCGTGCAAGAGGCCATCGACCGCCTCCTGGCGGGCCGCACCGTGTTCGTGATCGCTCACCGCCTCTCCACCGTCGTGCACGCAGACCAGATTCTCGTGATGGATCGCGGTGAGATCATCGAGCGGGGCGCGCACGCCGAGCTCATCGCACGGCGTGGGGCATACCACCGGCTCCATGCCGCGCAGCTTCGCCAAGGCGCGCACGACGCCGCATGAACTGAACGATGCGTACCCTCTTTCTTGATTCGTCGCGCCATTGGAGTGGCTCCGCTCGCGCCTTTTCTGTTGCGGCACGCGGCCTTGCCGCGCGTGGCGACGAAATCACCGTGGTATGCCGGGAAGGCAGCACGGCGCAGGCTGGTTACGTGCGCGATGGTGTGGAGGTGGTCGCCCTGCCACTGGGGTCATCCGTTACGCGCGACGCCTGGCGGTTGCGAGCTGTCATGAAGGAGAAGGGCATCGGAGTGACCTTTGTCCATTCCGAGCGTGAGCAACTCGTCGCCAGTTCGGCGATGCGTCTGGGAGAGCGTGGCACCCTGGTGCGTCGTGTCCCGGCCGGTGCCAGCGCCACCGCTGGTCGCTCGGGCAAGCTCGCGGACCGGATGGCGGCTTCGCGCGTCCTCTTCACCACCACGTACGATCGTGATCGTTCGGGGCTCGGCGAACGGGCTGTCGTAGCGCCGCTCGGCGTTGACGTCGCCAAGGTGCAGGACGCACGCGCCGCTGCGCGCGAGATGCTTGGTATGAACGACGCGACCCAGCTCATCGTGTGTGTCATCGACAGCGGCGCGGGTGCGCGCGTCACGACGGCACTCCGCACGCTGGCGCTCCTCGGTGAGCGGCATCCGAAGCTGCGTATGGTGCTGGTGGGTCGGTCCGCGGATGCGGATGATATGCGCATGCATGCCGCCGCACTCGGTGTTACGCAATTGGTCAGGGTGCTCGGCGAGCGCGTCGACTCGCCGCAGATCCTCGCGGCGGCCGATGTTGGATGGGTGGCGGCCGGCGGCGATGAGGGTGGCTTTGCGTGTCTCGACTTCATGGCCGCTCGCGTGCCGATCGTCGCGGAACGCTCTGCCCTCATCTCGCACTACGTGCCGGACGGAATCGCGGGCACGTTGCTGCCCGGTGGTGACCCAAGCGACACCGCAGCGGCCGTTGCACGCTTCGTGGCCGACGAGGCGACGCGCCGCGCCATGGGCAACGCCGGTTTTACGCGCGCGCAGCGAGATTTTCGAGAGGACCTGATGATCGAGGGGTTCGCGACGGCCGCCGGCTCTCCCGCTGGCGGGTCGCAGCGGACCGCGCGGTGACGGCGCCACTCACGTTCTCGCACTATGCGGAGTACTACGGTCTCCGTGGTGCAGTTTCCGCCTTGAGACGCGTGAGTCTCCGTCGCGCCGGCAACATTGGTCAATGGATAGGACGTCTGGGCTATCGGCCGCTGGCGGTCCGCCGCGATGTGGTGGAGCGTCAGGTCCGTGCGGCTTTTCCGGGGTTGTCGGAGCCCGATGTGGTGCAGATCGCGATCGCGTCGTACGAGCATCTTGGACGTACGACGATCGAGACCGCGATCATGCCCGAGTGCTCGCGCGAGGAAGTGCTCGGCATGTTCGAGCGCATCGAGGGGTGGGATGTTGTCGAGCGCGCCCGCGCAGGTGGCAAGGGAGCGTTGCTCGTTTCCGGCCACATCGGGAACTGGGAGCTCGGCGGGTCGCTGATCGCAGCGCGCGGCATCGACCTGGGTGTCGTGACACGGCGCATGGAAAACCCGCTCTTCGACCGGTACCTGTCGCTCACGCGGCAGCGCCTCGGGATGGAAGTCATTCCCGATGCGGAGGCGGTCCGCAAGGTGCCTCGCAAGGTGCGAGCTGGGGGCATGGTGGCGTTCCTGTTCGACCAGGGCGCGGCGGGACTGGCGTCAACCTGGGTGCCGTTCTTCGGGCGACTCGCGAAGACGCCCAAGGGGCCGGCGGTCTTTGCCTTGCGGCTCGACGCGCCGCTCATCTTCGCCTGCGCCATACGCCAGCCAAGCGGTAAGTATGTCATGTACTTCGACGAGCTGCCCGTCCCGCGAACCGGCGAGCGGGACCACGACGTGGACGCGATCGTGGCGACGTATACCGCCGCGCTGGAGCGATGGGTGCGGAAGTATCCGGGACAGTACTTCTGGCATCATCGTCGCTGGAAGCATCAACAGCCTGGAACGCCACCAGAACTCGGGGATCCGTCATGAACGAGCGGGTGAAGCGGGCACTCCGCAGCGACGCGCGCGCATGGTTCGGCATCAGCGTCATTGTGCTGCTCGTGCTGCTGGCCGTCCTGGCACCGCTCGTGTCGCATCACGATCCACTCAGGATCGACCTCGTGAACCAACTGCAGGGTCCGTCCACCGGGCACTGGCTGGGCACCGACATTCAAGGGCGCGACGTCTGGGCGCGGCTCGTGTACGGAGCGCGCGTGTCGCTGACCGCAGGCATCGTGTCGCAGACGATTGCGCTGGCCATTGGACTCTCGATGGGTCTGATCGCCGGCTATTACGGTGGCTGGATCGACGAGATCGTCATGCGCCTGGCCGACGTCACGCTGGCCTTTCCCACTCTGCTGTTGCTCATCGCCATGGCCGCTGCGCTTCAGCCATCACTTGGCGTCGTGTTCCTCACCATTGGCGTCGTCGGATGGGCGGGAATGGCGAGACTGGTGCGCGGGCAGGTGCTCGTCGTGCGCGAATTCGAGTTCGTCCAGGCGTCGAAGGCGCTCGGCGGGCGCGACGCTCGTGTCGTGCTCCAGCACGTGCTGCCGAGCGTGGTTGCGCCGGTGTTGATCGCGGCCACGCTCGGCGTCGCCGCGGCGATCATGGCCGAGTCGGCGCTGTCGTTCCTGGGCCTCGGCGTGCAGCCACCGACGCCGAGTTGGGGGTCGATGATCGCGGATGGCCGCGACCTCAATCAGCTGCGGAATGCGCCGTGGACGTCGGTTGCGCCCGGTCTCGCGATTGGCGCCGCGGTGCTCGGCTTCAACCTGCTCGGGGATGCCCTTCGTGATGCGCTCGATCCGCGGCATGCGTCGAAGAGCAAGGCCGTTGAGGCAGCGCCGTCGGCGCAGACGTGAATTCCGCTGACGCGGCCGGCGCACTCTACGTCGAACGTCTTCGTCGCGAAGAGTTTGCGTGGATGGACGAAATGGCGGGGGTCTACATGAATGCCGCGAGCACGGGTCCGTCGCCACGGCGGTCGGTGGAGGCGCAGGTCGACTTCGTTCGGCGTCGCGCGTCGCCGCACCTGGTGGACTTCGATGCGCAGTTCGGCACACTCGATCGCTGCCGGATGCTTATCGCGACACTCATCGGCGCGCAGCCCGACCACATCGCGCTCACGACGAACACCGGCGCGGGAATCAACCTTGCCGCATGGGGTCTTCCACTCGGCGCCGGCGACGAGGTGGTCGTCGTGGATGGTGAGTTTCCTGCGAACATGTATCCGTGGCTCGCTGCAGGGCGCGCTCGCGGGTATGCCGTGCATGTCGTTCCGCTCATCGACGGGTTGCCGGATGAAACGTCGATCGTGTCAGCACTTGAACGGCCAGGGGTTCGCGTGCTGGCAGTGTCGTGGGTGAGCTTTTCATCGGGCGTTCGATTGAATCTCGAGTTGCTCGGTGCAGCGTGCCGCGCGCGCGGCATTCGATTCGTCATTGACGCCATACAGGGTCTTGGTGCACTCACACTGGACATTCGCCAGACACCGGTCGACATGCTGGCGTGCGGTGGCCAGAAATGGCTGCTGGGCCCGTGGGGCACCGGTTTCGTCTACGTGCGGCCCGACCTCATGGAGTCGCTGACGCCGCAACCTGTGAGCTGGATGGCCATGCGCGATTCGGATGATTTCTCGCGCCTCGTGAAGTACGACCTGACCTGGCGGCCGGATGCGCGCCGCTTCGAACAGGTGACGCTTCCCTACCAGGACTTTGCCGGACTGGCCGCGAGCCTTGAACTACTCGCAGCGACCGGTGCGCGTGTCGTGGCGCAGCACATCCATCGATGCGCACACGAGCTTCTCGAGGGCGCGACGGAGCTCGGCATGCCACTCGTGACGCCGCTGGGCTTTCACGCAGGCATCGCATCCATCCGTCCAGTCGACGCGATCGCGGCAAGTGATTGCCTGACGAGATCGAACGTGGTCCATTCCGTTCGCGAAGGCACGATCAGGCTTGCACCTCATTGCTACACGACGCGCGACGACATCATCCGCACCCTTGAAGCGCTGAACGGATAGCAGCGATTCAGCGATTCAGCGATTCAGCCGGTTCGACAGATAGGCCGTTAAGCAGTCGTAAAAAGTCCCACAATCACCTCAAAACGCAGTCATCCGCGTCGCTCAGCGAAATCGACGGAGGCTGGCGTTTGAACGACAGTCGAGTATTGGGGCGACGGATGGGGCGTTTGGGAAGCGTAAAATGGTCGGTTGATCTTCCGCAGTTCTGAAGTTTGGTTCGATACTTCGATGGTTCGGTGGAGCAGCAATGCGGGCGGTCAGCTGCTCTCACTCACGTACACGAAGCACCGCGTAATCACGCTTCCCCTTGCCGAGCAGCACGTGTCGCCCCGTCAACAGCGACTCGACTGCAGCGATATGCCGATCGGAGGCGCCGAGCTTCCGTTTGTTGACCGACACCGCACCTTGCTCGAGCAGTCGCTTGGCCGCGCCGTTCGACGCCGCCAGCCCCGACGCCGTCAACAGCTTCAACACGTCAAACCGTGACGGATCCGTGTCGCTCGCGACGTCAGCCGAATCGACCTCCGCGAACGGCGCCTCGGTGCGGAGGATCGCCAGCGCCTCTTCGCTGAGCTCTCGCGGGTTCACCGCGGCGAAGAACAATCCACTCACCTGCTCCGCGGCCTCGAGAGCCGCTTCCCCATGCACACGTCGCGTGACATCCCGCGCGAGTGCCTGCTGCCCCCTGCGCTGTTCGGGCGACGACGCCGTTGACGCCTCCAGCACTTCGATCTGCGCCCGATCCAGGAGCGTGAAGAACTTCAGGTATCGGCCGACGTCGCGATCCTCGGTGCCGAGCCAGAACTGGTAGAACGCATAGGGTGACGTCCGCGCGGCATCGAGCCACACCGCGCCCGCTTCCGTCTTCCCGAACTTCGCGCCCGACGAGCTGGTCACGAGTGGAACCGTGAGGCCATGAGCCTCTGCTCCATCGACTCGACGAATCAGCTCGATGCCTGCCGTGATGTTGCCCCACTGGTCGCTGCCGCCGAGCTGCAGCGTTACTCCGTCGCGGCGCCGAAGCTCCAGGAAGTCGTACGACTGCAGGAGCATGTACGCGAACTCGGTGAAGGAGATGCCCGCGTCCATGCGCGACCGCACCGAATCCTTCTGCAGCATGTAGTTCACCGTGAAGTGCTTCCCCGTGTCCCGGAGGAACTCCACCATCGACAGCTGATTGAGCCACTCGGCGTTGTCACGCATGCGCGCGGCCGCGGGGCCGCTGAAGTCCAGGAAATGCTCGAGCTGTGCCCGAATCGCCGCCGAGTTCGCCGCGACGATTTCCGGTGTGAGCAACTGGCGTTCAACGGTCTTGCCGCTGGGATCTCCGATCATTCCTGTTCCGCCCCCGACCAACGCAACCGGTCGGTGGCCGTGGCGCTGGAGATGAACCAGGATCATGATCACCAGCAGGCTCCCCACGTGAAGGCTGCTTCCCGTGGGATCGAAACCGATGTATGCCGACGAATTTCCGGCGCCCAGCGCCTCGGCGACGCCGTCAGTCTGCTGATACACCAAGCCCCGCCATTCCAGCTCTTCGAGCACTCCTGTCGCTTTCATGGCACAAAACTAGACTGGAGAGGGTGTGATAGACAGGCAACGGGCGTTGGTGTGAGCCCACGCTGCGAGTTAACCTTCCCGAGCTCGACCCCGTGTGGCGTCCGTCAGCGGGGTCTTCGGTCTCTTTCGAGGGTCGATGGACCTCCCCTTCTCGAAAAACTTCCGCCGTCGTCATCCGAAGCTCTCGCGCGGACTTGGCGTTGTCCTGGTGTTCGGCATCGCGTTCGTCGTTGGATTCGGGTACTCCAGTTGGGCGCTGGTCTGCCGAGCGGGCGCATGCCCGACGGTGGATGTCCTCGACCAGTATCAGCCGCGACAGACATCCAAGCTCTTCGCGGCGGATGGTCGCTTTATCGCCGAACTCGGGCTCGAGCGACGCACGCTCCTCAAGATCGACCAGATTCCGCCGCTGGTTCGGAATGCTTTCATCGAGACCGAAGACAAGCGCTTCTACCAGCACAGCGGCGTGGACTTCATGCGCGTGCCCGGCGCCATCCTTGCCGACCTCCGGAGGCGCAGCTTCGCCGAGGGGTTCTCGACCATCACCATGCAGCTCGCCCGAAACATCTTTCCCGAGCGGTTGTCGCGGGAAAAATCGTTGGTGCGCAAGCTGAAGGAAGCGAAAGTCGCCCGGGCGATCGAGGCGCGCTTCTCGAAGGACAGGATCCTCGAGCTCTACCTGAACCAGATCGCGCTCGGCAACGGATCCTATGGCATTGAGACCGCGGCGCAACGCTACTTCGGCAAGTCGGCGCGCGAGCTCAACCTCGCCGAGGCGGCCACGCTGGCCGGCCTGCCCAAGGCGCCCGAGCGCTACAATCCGCGCCGCTTCCCGGAGCGGGCGATTCAGCGTCGCAACACCGTCATCGAGGTCATGCGCGCTGAGGGCGGTATCAGTGACGCCGATGCCAGCCTCGCGAAGGCGTATCCGCTGCAGCTCGCGCGGAAGTCCGAAGCCGGCGATGTCGCCCCGTACTTCGTGGAGACCGTGCGCCAGCAGCTCGAAGCGCAGTTCGGACAGAAGCTGTACGAGCAGGGGCTGAAGGTCTTCACGACACTCGACGTCGACCTGCAGTCTGCCGCTGAGCGCGCGCTGGAGAACCAGTTGAAGAAGATCGAGTCGGGCAGCTACGGCGCATACGCGCATCCGTCTTTCGAGTCGTACCTCTCGCGTGCGTCCGAGCGAGCCGGCGAGGCCGCTGCGGCAAACTCGCCATACCTCCAGGGCGCGTTCATCGCGATGGACCCGCGAACGGGAGCGATCAGGGCGCTCGTCGGCGGACGCGACTTCGACGACTCCAAGTTCAATCGCGCCACGCAGGCGCTCCGGCAACCCGGATCGACCTTCAAGCCGATCGTCTACGCGGACGCGGTGCAGAATGGACGCCCGCCGTCGTACATCGTCGACGACTCGCCCGTAAACGTCCCGCAGGGCAACGGCTCGAACTGGACTCCGCAGAACTACGACCTGAAGTTCGAGGGCCCCATGCCCATGCGGCGCGGCCTGTACCAATCGCGGAACATCATCGCGATCAAGGTCGGCATGGAGCTCGGCACCCAGAGCGTCATCGACATGGCGCGCAAGTTCGGCATCACGACGCCCATCCCGCCGTATCCCTCGATCAACATCGGTGCGGCCGACGTCTATCCGATCGAGATGATCGCGGCATACTCCGCATTCGCGACGCTTGGGACCCGCGCCAGCCCGATTGCCATCGTGCGCGTCGAAAATTCGAAGGGCGACGTGCTCTGGGAGCCGAGTGCAACGCGCGCGCCGGTCATGTCACCCGAAGAGGCGTGGCTGATGGTCAGCATGATGAAGGACGTCATCCGGAAGGGCACGGCGGCGGGATCCGTCGGCAGCCAGTTCAGTTATCCAACCGGTGGAAAGACCGGGACCACGAACGACGGCGCCGACGTCTGGTTCATTGGCTATACGTCGGACCTCGTCGCCGGCGTATGGATGGGCCTCGACAAGCCGGCGAAGATCAAGGGCAATGCGCAGGGTGGACAGCTCGCGGCGCCCGCATGGACCGCGTTCATGCGCGAGGTCTACCGCCGCAAGCCCGCGCCGCCCGATTGGCCGCGTCCCGATGGCATCATCATGCGCGACATCGATCCGGCGACGGGGCTGCTTGCGGGGCCGGGCTGCAGTGGTGTCGTCACCGAGTTCTTCATCGCCGGCACCGATCCGATGCAGACGTGCGCACCGGCGGCATACATGCCGCCGCCGGACTCACTCGGCACCCGCCTCGACACGTCGTTCGGATTTCCCCCCGTGGGCTCTCCGCCGCCTCGTCGCGCACCGGCCGCCGTCCCGTATCCGGACACCACTCGTCCGCGTGTTTTCGATTCCACCGTGTTCACGCGGCCAACGCGCGTGCCCACCACTTCACCTGGATATACGCCGATGCCGGCCCGCCCCCTTGGCCGTGACACGACACGAACGACGACCGATACGAGTCGCTTTCGTGCCCGGCCCCGACGCGACACGGCGCGAACGCGCGCCGACACCACCAACCCATTCCGGATTCCGAGGCGTTGAGTATCTGGGTGCCCACTGATTGCCACGCGCACTCCACGCATTCCGATGGAGTGCTCACCGTGGCCCAGGTGGAGGCGCGCGGTAGAACACTCCGCATTCGCACCAGCGTCAGCGATCACATCTCCCGAGATGCGCCGACGTCGCTGACGTCGGTCGCCGCCATCGCCACGTACCTCGATGACCTCGAGCGGCACGACGTACTGCGGGGTGGAGAGTTCTGCTGGCACGACGCGCTCTGGCGCGAACTGCCCGACGACATCGTCGCGCGTTTCACGCATCGCCTCGGCTCCCTCCATTCGATACGACTGAACAACGGCGCATTCTTTCGCGCGTTCTCGGCGGTGCTTCCCGACGAGCTCACACCGAGCGTGTACATGGAGGCGCACGTGAGTTCGCTCGAGGCACTCGCGCGCGAGATGCCTGTGGATATCCTCGCCCATCCGACGCTCGTACCTCCGCCCATGCGGACGATTCCCGTCGAGGAATTGTGGACCATTGAGCACGAGGAGCGCGCGGTCGCGGCGCTCCTCGCTGGCGGCCAGGCATTCGAGATCTCGACGCGGTATCCACCGCACGAGCGACTCGTGCGCCGCGCCGCGGACGCAGGCGTGCGTCTCTCACTGGGATCGGATGGCCACGCCTTCGAGCAGGTCGCGAACATCACGAGCCCGCTGGCGATGGCGCGCGCACTCGGCGTGAAGGACGAAGCACTGTACGATCCAGCGCGGCATGGTTCGCGGACCGGCGCGTTCTGATGACGCACTACCACGCCGGCTGGGTCATCCCGATCACGTCGCCGCCTGTTCGGGATGGCACCGTTGTTGTGCAGCGCGGCCGGATTGCGTACGTCGGGCCACGGCGCCCCGCGCCCGATACCGACGACGACGTCGAGCTCGGCGACGCGCTGCTCATGCCTGGCCTGGTGAACGCTCACTGCCACCTCGAGCTCACGGCCATGCGCGGGTTCCTCGACGGCCTGTCGTTCCGTGACTGGATCATCCGGCTGACCACCGCTCGGCGGGCCGTCCTCACCCCCGAGATGCTGCTCGATTCCGCGCGGCTTGGCGTTGTCGAAGGGCTGCTGCACGGCATTACGACGTTTGCGGATACCGGCGATACCGGCACGGGATTCGATGCGATGCTCGAGTATGGAGCGCGGGGCATCTGCTATCGCGAGACTTTTGGCCCAGATCCGCGGCAGTGCGAAGAGTCAATGGCGGCGCTCGTGCGCTCCGTGACGGCGATGCGCGCGCGGGCGGATGACCTGGTGCGGGTCGGCGTGTCGCCCCACGCGCCCTACACG
>JALYVY010000212.1 GCA_030852985.1 Gemmatimonadota bacterium
GGATAGAGAGGACCTGCGCCGCCTGACGTCTGCGTCGAAGCTGACTCGGAAGCAACGCTGACACCGCTTCGCTACCGCGGAGCTGAGCGACCGTTCTCACGTCTTCAAGGTCCGATCTTACAGCGTGACGTGTTCGTGCATTTCCCTGACGGGTGGCCACGGAGCGCCAACGACTATCATTTGCCAGAGTAGACCCATGTGACTACATTGCTGTCCATGAAAGCAATCGGCGTGCGCGAATTGAAGGCTCATCTGAGTCAGGTCCTCAAGGACGTCCAGGCCGGTGAAGACGTGCTCGTCACTGACCGTGGACGCGTCATTGCAGAACTGCGCCGCCCGGGCGCAACAGCGCTCGCGAGCACGCCGGTCGACCGCGCGCTTGCCCGGATGGCCGCCGAGGGCACCATGCGCATTGGCGAGCCGCACGCGAATGCGTATCCCGTGTCTCCGCTGAAGTCGCCCGCTGGCACGGCCGGCCGGATGCTCGACGAGCTGCGCGAAGACCGGCTGTGATTGTCTACGCGGAATCAAGTGCGGTGGCCGCATGGCTGCTGGGAGAACCCAATCATGCCATCGCGCTTCGCACACTTTCCGCCGCCGACCTTGTGGTGTCGTCGTCCCTCACCGGCTTCGAGTGCGCGCGTGCGCTCGCACGCCGGCGCCAGGAAGGTCGTTGCGATGTGACGCAGGAGTACGCCGCGTTGCGATTGCTCGACGTTGCGGAGCGCACGTGGCACGTACACGCACTCTCCGAAGACGTACTCGCCCGAGCGCGGGGTCCCTTTCCGGTTGAGCCGGTGCGCGCGCTCGACGCGCTGCACCTCGCCACCGCCGTCATCCTTCGCGAATCGCTCGGCCCCATCGCGATGTTGTCGTTCGGTCAGCGCATTCGCGACAACGCACCGTTGCTTGGCCTGGA
Organism: Gemmatimonadota bacterium; assembly: GCA_030852985.1. Lineage (GTDB taxonomy): Bacteria > Gemmatimonadota > Gemmatimonadetes > Gemmatimonadales > Gemmatimonadaceae > AG11. The sequence continues at coordinate 920 of JALYVY010000212.1, forward strand.
GTTGCTGCCGGCACAATTGGGCTGAGCCGCATCAGCCGATCTGGTATGGGAGCTGCCACTGCACCTCTGTTCTCGCTTTACAGAATTCGGTGCTTCCAGTGCCTGCGTGCTCACCGCTCTGGAGTCTGTATTGTGACCCCAGAAAGAAACTTCCCGATATTCTCATTCAGGAACACCTTGTCCGCCGGGCTCGCTGCCGCACCCGCCGGGTGCCCCCAGAGCGACGGAATAGGCAGCAGCGTCACCGTCGACATGAATTGCGCCTCATAGCGCGCATCACCAACAGGAAAATACAGGTCAGTTGCCGAGGGCATGTACAGGAAGGGCACTCTGATCGTGCGGAGTGCGCGCTCGACGTCACCGTTGAACCCGGGCGTAGTGCCCACATCGTGACGCTCCCACGTGCGCGCTTGTAGAATCAGGTCGTTGGCGTCGGCGCCGGTAATGAAATTGTTGCCGCGGCGTTCAACGTACTGCTCGAGCGTGGTGCCAGGTGCCGCCGTACTCCTCCAGAGTTCCTTGCGCCACCACTCCTGCGAGTAGAGCCAGCCCAGCCACACCATGCCGAACGCCGCGATGCCTTTCGCCGGGGGCGCGACATAGTCGCCATTGTTGAAGGTTGCGTCTGCGGTAAGCGCGGCAATCTGTCCTTCGAGTCTCGCGACACCATGACCATACGTCTTGGCCGTGCCCGACGTCGCGACAATACGATCGGCGAAGTCGGGATAGCTCACGGCCCACTGAAACGCCTGCTGCGCACCCATCGAGAAGCCGATGATGGCGCGCACATGCGTGATCTTGAGATCGGTCGTCAGCAACCGGTGAACCGCCTCGACGTTGTCGCGAATCGTCGTTACGGGAAACCGCGGCCCGTGATAGGGGTCCGGCGTGTTGCTCGGACTCGACGAATGACCATTGCCGAACAGCTCCGTTGCCACGAGGTACAGCTTCGCGGTGTCGAGCGCACTGCCCGGCCCCATCAGCCACTCATAGCCGTGATGCGTGGCCATGTAATGCGACGGGAGCAACACCGCGTTGTCGTGCGCGTCGTTGAGGTGGCCATACGTACCGTAGACCACCAGCGCCTTGGGGAGCACGACCCCACTTTCGGTGCGGAAGTTGTCGATCACGAACTCGTGATGCTCGGCGCGGTCTACCCGCTGCTGGGCACCTGCGGCGTGCGCGAGAAGGACACCAAGGCACGCGGCATTTCGCATGCAGCGGATCGGGAAACGACGGCTCATGACGATTGCTCCCAGTAGGCCGTGAACTATGCACGTGCGGCTTGGGGAATATCACCGATCGCGTTGTCGAACGAGCATGTCACGAAAAGGCGATGACGCTCGACATGCGATCCGGCGGGGCGTCGTCACCCGTCAAGGTCGAAATTCCAGGCTACTTCCGCGACGCGGTCGCGCTGGCTGTTGGTGCTGGTTATTAGCGATGCCCGCGGGTGCCCGGTTAGCTTTCGACATGCGCGATACGACACCCGAAGCGGCCGCCATCGTTCGTGCGGCGATCCTTCGGCGCACGCCCGTGGAACGGATGCGCGAGGCTCTCGAGCTCAGTCAGACCCTTCGCGAACTCGCGATGGCCAATCTCCGTCGCCATCATCCGGCCGACTCGCCGATCGAGCTCGTGGAACGGCTGACAGGGCAATCACTGCGAGTCAGCCCGCGCATCGGGCTCGGGCGGTGAGCCTCGAGCACCTGTTACGCATTCTCGCCACCGCGCTCGATGCGGCGGGCATCCCGTCGATGATTACCGGATCCGTGGCTGCGGCGTTTCACGGAGCGAGCAGGGCAACGATGGATGTGGACCTCGTCATCGACCCGTCGCCAATCCTGCCGACAAGTGTGGGTTCCGGAAATTCTGGCGCGCGTTTTCCGGAAATTCTGGCCACTTCCTGAGATGGTGGTGGGACGGTCGGATCGTCAAGGCCGAGGTGCATGGTGCGGTGTGACGGCCCGTCGAGCGTGAGGAGCCGGCCGCGTTCCAGGACGCGATCGACGATCGCGTGGGCGAGGTCCTCATCGTGGAGGACGCGGCCCCATGCGGTGACAGGCTTGTTCGTGGTGAAGATCATCCCGCGCTTTCGACGATGCCGTTCGTTGACGACGTGGAAGAGCATGTTGGCCGCGTCTGTGCCGTAGGTGAGGTACCCCACTTCATCGACGACGAGCAGATCGGGATGCGTGTAGGGAGGGAGCGCGTCGGCCAGCCGCCCCGCGCGAAAGCTGTGCGAGAGGTCGTCGATGAGTTCCGCGGCGGTGACGAAGCGCGCGGTGAAGCCATTCTGGATGGCGCGGTAGGCGATGGCGACCGCCAGATGCGTCTTCCCGCGTCCCGGTTTGCCGAGCAGGATCAGCGCGCGCCCCTCGGTGATGAAGTCCGGGGAGAGCGCGGAGCCGAGCAGCGCGAGCCGCACGGTGGATTGGTACGTGAAGTCAAAATCATCGATCGTCTTGAGGAAGGGAAACGCGGCGCGGCGCGCCAGCCGCGCGAGGCGTGTCTGTTGGCGCTGCGCGATTTCCTCCGTGACGAGGATGGTGAGCAGTTGCTCGTAGGGCCACTCCTCCTGCTCGGCGCGCACGAGGAGATCCCGCCACACGCGACGGGCATTCGCGAGGTGCAGGCGTTTGAAGAGGGGATCCAGATCAATGTCCGATCGCGGCGTGGGCCGGGCGCGCGGGCGCGTCGAGGAGGTCATCCGTAGAGCTCCAGGAGGGGGGTGGACTCGGTGGCGGTGAGATAGTGGGCGATGTACTCGGCGCCGAAGACGCGCGCGTGGAGCCCGCGCTCGAAGGCCACGCGCGTGGCGGTGGCGCCATGGATTTGCAAGAGAGCGTGGAGTTGTTCGACGTCCTGCATCCCGAGCCGGGGCCGCCGATGGATCAGTTCCGTGAGGTAGGCGTGGGCCGCGGGGCCGAGCTCGAGCAAGTGTTGCCGTTGGAGGTAGCGCTTGCCGCGTTTGCCGGAGACCGCGGCGACGAGCTGTGTGCGATGGCCGGCGAGGGTGGAGATCGCGTTGGCCTCCCACAGGCGCGGGTGCCGGGCCTCGAAGCGGCCCGCGACGATCCGCACGGTGTCGGCGTAGAGATAGAGCGTGCCCGCGATGCCCAGCGCATCCGGCGGCATCGAGTACCGGTGCGTGTCGTGCGTGACATACGCCGTCGCACTGACCACGACCGGCAGGCGGAGCGCCAGGTCCGCCGGCGCGACCTTGAGCGGACGCAGGCGCGGCCGTTCCTCGGCGCGCCGCACGGCGGGGATGACGCCCGTGGCGCGCGAGGGCCGCGTCGTGTTCACCTGACACAGCCAGTCCGTCAGCTGGGTGCGGAGGTCCTCGGCGTCGACGAAGCGGCGCTGCTTGAAGAAACTCCCCTTGACCCAGCCGACGAGATTCTCGACCGCGCCCTTCTGTTGCGGGGCATGGGGCCAGCAGACCTCGATGCCCAAGCCGAGATCGAGGACCACGCCGGCGAAGACGGGATTCCAGTCGGTGACCTCGCCGTTCTTTCCCCACGCGAGCGCGACCGTCTTTGGGCGATCGAAGACGGCCAGCAGCGGAATGCCGCCGATCGCGGCGAAGTGCTCCACCAGCGCGCGGGCCAGCGTCTCGACTTGTTGATTCGGGACGATCGTGACCTCCACCCACCGCGAATACTTGAGGCGCGACGCGAAGAAGTGGATGCGGTTCGTGGTGCCATCCAGAAATCGGACGAGCACTTCCCCGAAGTCGTGTTGTGTGAATTCCCCAGGCAGGCCCTCGAAGCGCACGACGGGCCGTGGGGCAATCACTCGGACCGTGCGCACCAAGTCGTACAGCGCGCTCTTTCCGCCCGCGTACCCGGCCAGCTGGGCGCGGCGGAGCAGTTCCACGCTCAACAAGTGCGGCTCCGCGGTGAGCCACGCCGCGACCGTGGCGCGATACGCCTCGGCTTTCGACGGCCGGCCGATCGCGCGCGCGGCGCGTGCCACATCGGTGTCGTGATGGGTGATCACGGGCTCACCGATCACGCGCTGGACGCTTCGTTTTCCGACCGCCACCTGCTCCGCGATCTCGTCCAGCGTGTGCCCCGCGTGCCGCAGGACCTGAATCGCGTGCCGTTTCAACATGTCGATCACCTCGTGCCTCGCGGACAGTTTCCACGAGTATTGGCGCCTTGGAGCCGCTTGGCTCTAGGTGGCCAGAATTTCCGGAATCGAGGTGGTCAGAATTTCCGGAACCCACAACAAGGCCACCGCCGGAATCATGGGGAGCGATAAGAATTACAACTCCATGCTGCGGACGACCTGTGTGGAGACGATACGCGGGTGGCATCGCGGTGTAAGGCGTCAGCAAACCGATTGGGCACCGAAACAACGACAGCACCGGCCAGTGGGCCAATGCTGTCGTCCTGAGCGAAGCGAGGGAAAAACTTTCAGGGCACCTGTTAATTACCGTCGTGCCCCTTGCCCTTCCCCTTGCCACGGTGGCCCTGCTCTCCGCGATTCCCGTGATCGTTCTGGTAGCCGCGGTCCCCATGCTCGCCATCGTCGTCGCCATCGTCGCCGTCGTCGTGCTTATTCGCCTTGCGCATCTCCTTCTCGCGACGCTTCTCGGCTTTCTCTACTTCCTTCGAGTTCCGCCCGTTCGGATACCGCCCATCGTATGTCCCATCGTTCGTGCGGTTTGGATACCGTGGGTCATACGTGCCGTTGTTGTTGCCATTCGGGTGGCGCGGATCGTACGTGCCATTGTTGTTGCCATTCGGGTGGCGCGGATCGTACGTGCCATTGTTGTTGCCATTCGGGTGGCGCGGATCGTACGTCCCATTCGTGTTCGAGCCGTACACGCGTGAATTCGGGTCGTAGCGCGGGTCGTACTGCGGCGAGCGGGGATCAGCGCGCGGGTCGTAGCGCCCGTTCACTACGCCGGTGCCCGTATTCACGTTGTTCCGTCCCTGCCCACCATAGATGACGTGCGAGTTGGCTGGCGCGGTGCGCTGCGCCGTGGCGCAATCAGTCGCCCGAGGCTGACGTCCAGGCGGCACACCGTCAATCCATACTCGGCACAATCCCGCCGCAGGCATCTGTCCAGGGGGTATGGTCGGCCTGTTGCCCTGCGCGCCGGCCATTGCGGTCGAGAGCGCGAGTGCGCTGCCAGCGAGAATGGCATTACGAAGTGTGGTCATCGGTACCTCCGGTGGGTGCTGCGTGCGTTCAAACGACTGGTCGAACAGGGAGCCGTTTCACTCCTGACAGGCACCAGAATGGCATCTTGTGCGCCATGGAGAGTGTTCGACATAAGTTCATGTTTCACAGTACGTTATGCCGACTTTGTGACCTCAATCACTCTCAAGGAACTGTGCGGATTTCAACACAGTTGGCTTTTCGCAATGGGACACTTGGGCGAGCTCCGCCGGAGTACAAGCGGTCTCCTCGCTGTGGAGATCGTCACGGCCGACTCCCGCATCCTCCCCATCGTCAACCTCGGCTTGTTTTTCTTCGGACTGGAAGCTGGCGCCGAGGCTCTGCGCTTCGCCCGCGACAACATCAGCAGACTGCCACCGCAGGCAACAGCGTTCCTCGCCATAGGCAAGAGCGCACCGCCGGCGTCATTTGCCCATTCCCCGCCCGACTACCATGCAGCCACCTACTTGCCCAAAGTGTCGCTCCGTAATGGAGTCAGGATTCGTCATCGACAAGGTCGGGAAGAGCTCCGCCTTAACGCCGGAGTGGGCAGAGGGGGTGCCGGAGCGGTCGTTCTGGACGGGGCTGAACCTGGCCGGCCGTGAGCGCCACGCGGTCGTCACGTATCGCTGCTCGGCCTGCGGCTACCTCGAATCATACGCACCGTCGATGTAGCATCAGCGGCCGCTCGTCCAAACGCGTTGTCACGCTGCACCCGAATCTGCTTCAACGACCTGCAGCGGTTGTGAAACGGCCAGTTATGTGCGTGACGGCAAGGATGGAGAACTTACTTCGCGCACAAACGGCGCTGGTGCTGCCGATCATCGCCGAACACCGGCACGGCGATCTACGCGCTACCAGCCGCACGCACTCTGCGGGAGATCAACGGTGACTTGCGCGCCATCCCGGCCGCCCGGGCGAGCCCGTGCTCAACTAGCCGCGCCACGAATACCGAGCAGAGGACCATCGCGACAGCACGCGCGCCCGGATGGGGGATGGCGCGCGCAAGCCCACGGGCAACGTGCCGATTCACGAGTCGCGCAGTGAGTGCCTGGACAAGCAAGAGCGTCTCCTGTCTGAGGATGTGCTGACTGGTACACGGAGTGGGCTTCGGCGTTCCGCACCCCCTTCCTGCGAACGGGTCACGTTATACAACCACGGCGTGCTCCTACGGCGCCAGCTCAATCCCGTTGACATCGAGACCCGCTCGCTTCGGTAACGCGGCAACGCGCGCACTCGCCGCTAGTATGCCCCGCCATTTGTTCTCTATCGCCCGCTGCTCGCGGAGCTGGATCGCTCGCCCCACAGGTATTGGTTGAACCAGTCGAGATTGTGCTGCATCACGGCGCGACTCGATTTGGGCCGCGACGGACCGTGTCCGATGCCTTCGAATCCGCGGTACACAATGAGCTTCGACGGCACGCCCATGTCCTGCAAGCCGCGATACAGTTCGTATGCATCGGGCAGCGGCACGCGCTGGTCGGTGGCACCGTGCTGAATGAGCGTCGGCGTCTTCGCGCCCTTGATGTACGTCATGGGCGACGTCTTCGCGTAGATCTCCGGATCCTCCCACGGCGTCGCCTTGAGATACTGTCGGGTGAACGGCGTGATGTCGGTGTTGACGTAATACGTCGTCCAGTTCGAGATGCCGGCACCAACCGAGATGGCCTTGAACCGCGCGGGGTCGTGCGTCGCAAGAAAGGCAGAGATATATCCTCCCTGACTCCAGCCCATCACGCCGACGCGCGCGGAGTCGGCCAAACCCTGCTGCACGAGGTAGTCGACCCCCGACAGCACATCCCACGCGTCGCCGACGCCCAGATTGCGCACGTTGAGTGACCGGAACTTCTCACCGTAGCCCGCGCTGCCGCGATAGTTGGGCTCGAGCACGAGCGCGCCCTTGCCAACCCAGACGTCGATCGGATATTGGCCCGCGCTGCTGTACGGAACGGGGCGGGATACGCCCGTGGGTCCACCGTGAATCACGACGAGCAGCGGATATTTCGTTCCCGTCTGGAAGCCGATCGGTTTGTGCAATACGCCTTCGATGATGGTGCCGTCCTTGCTC
>JALYVY010000439.1 GCA_030852985.1 Gemmatimonadota bacterium
CCGTTCACGGCCATGAGTGCGGTCCGATGGCCTCGCCTTGACGCAATATAGCAACCGTCAGCCCTCGGTTTCGAGCACGTCCTCGAATCGCAGCCACTGCGGGTAGAAAAACAGATCGACATATCCGGGTCCGCCGTCGCGACGCTTGAGCACCAGTACTTCGGCCGCACCCTCGACCGCCATATCGGCCATATACAACTCTTCGCGATAGAGCCCGAGCACTGTGTCCGCATGCACCGTCACGCTGCCGTTCACGCCAAAATCGTCAAGACGCGGACGGCGATCGCTTCGTTGCCGGTCGAGCAGTGGCAGATGCGTCACCAGCAACACCGCCACCTGCGCCGCGACGGCCAATCGCTTGAGCGACAACAGCGCAAACGACATCTGTTCGTCGCGATTGCGCGAATCCGTAATGAGTGCTTCCAATCCATCCACCACGACCAACCGCACGTTGGGCAATTCTCCAACGGCCTTCGCCACTTCGGTCGTGCCGCCGCCCTGCAGGGTGCGCACAATGGGCGCGAGATAACGCAGGCGCGTCGCCGCGGCCGCAACATTTTCTTCGTCTCCTTCGCTCAAACTCGACTGCCGGATATCGCTCAACATCACGCGCGCTTCCATTGCGAGCGCTCGTTCGGCCACGCGATCACTCGACATTTCGCTGGTCATGAACAGACTGCCTGCTGCACCTGCCTTGAGCGCGATTGCGAGCGACAGCGACGAGGTGCCGCTGCCCGCATCGCCGCCCAGCACGATGAGATCACCCGTGCGCAATCCACCGCCCAGTGTCTTGTCGAGGCTGGGAAAGGCGGTGGGTATCGATGACGGATCACTCACGACTGCATCACGTTACGCAACGCTGATCAACTTGCGTGCAAGGCGGTCGAGCTCCTGACTAGCCGGCCCGTCCAGATTGGCGTTGATGACGGTGAGCAAACTGCGAATCGTCCCGGCCGCGCCAATTGGTGTGCTGGCCGTGGACTCGAAGCAGCGCGTAAACGGTGCACGCATGGCCGACGGGAGTGCGAGGGAGGCCAGCCAGATGCGGGCCGCTGCGGCCCTCGCAGTGCGCTCGGCCGGGGGCAGCGGGTCGGGGTCAAGCATCGCGGACGCCAACCGAGCCGCGGTCAAAGCGGCCAAGGCGATTTCGCGTCCTCCTCCCAGCGGTAGCCGACCCGCCAGCGCGGCCAGCGCGGGAAATGGAAATGCGAGCGTTCGCAAGCTGTAGGGAGGGTGGTCGACGTTCACGTGGCGAATCTAATATCTTCCTCCAGATATGGCGCCGCCGGTAAAAACGATTTTGTGGGTCGATGACGAAGCGGAGCTCCTGGAGCCCCATCGCATCCTGCTCACCGAGAAGGGATACGACGTTCACACGGCCACCAACGCGGATGACGCGCTGGAGCTGTTGCGGCGTCGCGCGTACGATCTCCTGTTGTTGGACGAGCAGATGCCCGGCATTCGCGGGCTCGCCGCCATCAAGGACATTCGCGAACTCGCGCCAATCATGCCGGTGGTGATGGTCACAAAGAGCGAGGAGGATACCACGCTCAAGGAGGCGATCGGTGTAAACGTGCGCGAGTATCTCGTGAAGCCCGTCACGCCGCGCGGCGTGTTTTCGGTGATCTCGCGCATTCTCGACGGACCGCTCATTCGTTCGCAAGCGCTGGCGCGTTCGTTTGTCGAGCGGTTTCGCGCCATCGAAGCCGATCGCTTCAAGGGACTGGATTGGCGCGGCTGGATTGATCGGTTCGCCGAGTTGATGCAGTGGGATGTCGATCTAGCCGACGCCGGCGAAATGGGGTTGCACGAATCGCTGCACGGTTTGTACCCCGACATGCAACGCGAATTCGCGCAGTACATGATGGCGGAGTATCCGCGGTGGTTGCGTGATCTCGAAGGCGATCGCCCGCCGCTGTCGGTCGATGTTGTCGGCGAATTTCTCATGCCTCTGCTTGAGCGCGAAAAGAAAGCGATTCTTGTTGTTGTCGACTGCTTACGCGTCGATCAGTGGAAGGTGATCGAACCGCTGCTCGCACCGCTGTTTAATGTCGAAACGACGTACTACTTCTCCATTCTGCCAACGGCCACCCCGTACGCGCGGAACGCGTTGTTCAGCGGACTGTTTCCGGGAGAAATAGCGTCGAAGTATCCGCAGTGGTGGGGCGACAACGACGATGAATCCCTGAATGCCCATGAGCGCGACTTGCTGACGGCGCAGTTGGCCGGGTTTGGAGTCACGTCTCCCGTGCGGTATCAG
>JALYVY010000440.1 GCA_030852985.1 Gemmatimonadota bacterium
CTCGGCGTCTCGTGCATGCCGTCTCCGACGCTCACGCCGGCCCCGGTCGCCGGCTCCGTCGCGGGCGCGAACCCGGCCGACTCGGGCCGAGCCGGCGGGCCGCATGTAACTGTAAAGCCATACGCGAAAGTGATCCCGAAGGACGCGAAGACGCGTACCGGTCTGTTCACTACGCACCGCGTTGGCGACACGCTCTACTTCGAGATCCCGCGCCCGGAGCTGAACCGCGACATGCTGCTCGTGGGCCGCTACGCGCGGACGGCGGCCGTTGATGCGAGCAATCCCTTCGGTGCATACGGCGGCGACGAGTTCGGAGAGCGCACTTTGCGATGGGAGCGCTCGGGCAACCATATCATCCTGCGCTCGCCGTCGTTCGCCATCATGGCGGACACATCGCTCCCCATCTACCGCGCCGTTCAGTCTGGAAGCTACGCTCCCATAATCGCGATCTTCGACATCGCCGCATACGGTCCCGACAGCTCGGCGGTCATCGACGTAACACGGCTCTACACCACCGACATCCCGGAATTCGCAGCCATTCACGGTCAGGTCGACGAAAAGCGATCGTACATCGAGAACGCGGTCTCGTTTCCCGATAACGTGGAGATCGAAGCGACGCAGACGGGCGTACCGCAGCCAAGTGGCGGATTGTCCAATCCACGCGATCGCGAGTCCGCGATAAGCGTGCTGGCGCACTGGAGCATGGTGCGTCTTCCGGCCGTTTCCATGACGCCGCGTCTGGCCGACGATCGCGTTGGATTTCTGACCGTCACGCGCACGGACTACGGAACGCAGCAGTATCGCTCTGTGGAGCGCGAGTACATCAACCGCTGGAGACTCGAGAAGGAGAACCCGGGTGCGGCGGTGTCCGATCCCGTGAAGCCGCTCGTGTACTACATCGATCCGGCGACACCGGAGCAGTGGAAGCCGTGGATACGGAAGGCGGTACTGGACTGGCAGCCTGCATTCGCGCGCGCCGGTTTCTCGAACGCCATCGTGCCCATGGATCCGCCGGCAAACGATCCTGACTGGTCGCCGGACGACGTGCGGCATACCGTGATCCGCTGGTTGCCGTCCACGGTGGAGAACGCCGTGGGACCGCACGTCGCTGATCCGCGCACGGGTGAAATCCTGAACGGATCGATCCGCATATTCCACAACGTCCTCAACCTGAATCGTGACTGGTACTTCACGCAGGTTGCGCCGCTCGATTCGCGTGCGCAGCACTGGCCCATGCCGGACTCGCTGATGGGTCGCATGGTGGAGTTCGTCGTGGCGCACGAGATTGGCCACACGCTCGGACTCACTCACAACTTCAAGGCGAGCGCAATGTATCCCGCCGACTCCGTGAGGTCGCGCACGTGGGTACATCGAATGGGGTTCACGCCCAGCATCATGGACTACGCTCGGTACGACTACGTGGCGCAACCGGAGGATTCGATTGCCGTCGCTGATCTGGTGCCGCGTGTGGGGCCGTACGACGCGTTCGCCGTAATGTGGGGGTACACACCTATTTCAGGCGCGCTCACGCCGCAGCAGGAGCGGCCGGCGCTCGATTCGATCGCGCGGATGCAGGACAGCGTACCGTGGTACCGGTTCGGTCACCTCGCGGAGACTCGGGCGGACAACCCCGACCCCACCGATGAAGCCGAAGCGGTTGGTGATGCGGACGCGGTGAAGTCAACGGGTTACGGGCTCAGGAACATCGAACGGATCATGCCGATGCTGTTGCGTGTCACGCAGAAGCCGGGCGAGGACAATTCCGATCTGGCAGAGATCTACGAGAGGCTCGTTGGCCAGTGGGCCGAAGAGATGGGACACGTGGCGAACATAATCGGCGGCGAGATCGCGGAAACGAAATACGGCGCGCAGCCCGGACCGGTGTTCACGCCGGTGTCACGTTCGCGCCAGGTGGAAGCGATGCGTTTTCTTGATGCGCACGTATTCCACACACCGGCGTTCCTGCTTGCCAACTCCATCACCAGTCGCATTGAGCCCAACGGCTCGCTCTCTCGCATCAACGACGCGCAGGTACGCATTCTCCGGTCGCTGCTGGACGACTACAAGCTTCAGCGCATGATCGAGATGTCATCGCACGGAGGTTCGGCGTACACCGTGGCCGACATGCTCACGGATATACGGCGCGGAATCTGGACCGAGCTCGGCGACTCGAAAGTCACGATCGGCGTGTATCGCCGCAACCTGCAGCGCGCGTATCTGGATCAACTCGATGCGAAGCTCAACGGTTCGCGCAACG
>JALYVY010000213.1:0-5566 GCA_030852985.1 Gemmatimonadota bacterium
CTGCGTGATCTGCGCCTGACGGGCGCGGTTGAACGTGCGGCGAAGCGTCGTGAGGATGTCGCCCGCGTTATCGGTCGCGTTCTTCATTGCGGTGCGGCGCGCCGACTGCTCGCCCGCCACCGTTTCGACCAGCGCGCGATAGACCACATTGCGCACGTACGACGGAAGCAGCTCGGTGAGAATCGCTTCCGCATTCGGGAGGAGCATGTAGTCGTGCTGCACGCCGACCGTTGCGCCTACCTTGTCCTTCGTGGGCGGCGTCACCGGGAGAATGCGCTCCGTCGTGGGCGGGGTGCTCAGTGCCGACACGAATTTCGCATACGTGACGTACACGCCGTCGAGGTCGCCGGCGATGTATTCCGCCATCAACGCATCCACGATCTCCGATGCATTCTCGGCCGTCGGACGGTCGGTGACGTCGATGCGCTGCGTCTTCAGCTCGCGGCCAACGTACTTGAAGTAGCCGATGCCCTTCTTGCCGATGACGTGCACCTCCACCTTCGTGCCCGCCTTCTCGATCTCGGCGATCTGGGCGCGGGCGGCCTTGATCAGGTTCGCGTTGAAGCCACCGGCGAGTCCACGATTGCTCGTGAGCACGATCAGGGCGACGCGACGCGGCGCGGCGGGCTGACGGAGCAGCGGAAAGCGCTCCGCGAGCTCGGGCGAATACAGGCTCGAGATGACGTCCGCGAGCGCGAGCGCGTACGGACGCGCCGAGACGACGCGGTCCTGTGCACGCTTCATCTTCGAGGTCGCCACCATTTCCATCGTGCGCGTGATCTTGCGCGTGTTCTCGACGGACTTGATGCGACCCTTTAATTCACGCCCCTTAGCCATTCAGGGCCTCTGTCAGACAGTCTGACAGTCCGACAGTCAGACGGGAAAACATCACAGGCTCGCCGCGGTGAACTTCTCAGAACCGGACGAGGCGCCCTTCTTGTATTCGTCGATCGCGCGCTTGAAGTCGGCTTCCGTCTCCTTCGACATCGCCTTTTCGGAGCGAATGCGCTCGCCGACCTGTGGGTACTGGGCAGCCATGAACTCGTGGAATCCCTTCTCCCACTCCTGGAGCGCCGAGACTTCGACGTCGTCGATGTACCCGTTGGCGACTGCGTACAGGATCATGACCTGCTGCTCGACGCGCATCGGGGCGTACTGGCCCTGCTTGAGGATCTCGACCGTGCGGGCACCGCGCTCGAGCTGCTTCTTGGTGGCTGCATCGAGATCCGACGCGAACGACGCGAAGGCTTCGAGCTCGCGGTACTGCGCGAGGTCGAGGCGGAGGCGCCCGGCGACCGACTTCATCGCCTTGATCTGCGCCGATCCACCGACGCGCGACACCGAAATACCGACGTTGACGGCGGGGCGTACGCCTGCGTAGAACAGGTCGGCCTCGAGGAAGATCTGGCCGTCGGTGATCGAGATGACGTTCGTCGGGATGTAGGCGGAGACGTCGCCGGCCTGGGTCTCGATGATCGGCAGGGCGGTCATGGAGCCACCCGGCTTGAGGATCGTCTTGCCATCGACCACGGAGGGGTCGGACGAAAGCTTCGCCGCGCGCTCCAGCAGGCGGGAGTGGAGATAGAACACGTCACCCGGGAAGGCTTCGCGGCCCGGCGGCCGGCGCAGCACGAGCGACAGCTGGCGATACGCGGCGGCTTGCTTCGAGAGATCGTCGTAGACGCAGAGCGTCGCCTGTCCCTCGTTGTACATGAAGTACTCGGCCATCGCGGCACCCGAGTAGGGTGCGATGTACTGCATCGGGGCCGGATCGGACGCCGAGGCGACGACGACGATGGTGTAGTCCATCGCGCCGGCTTCCTTGAGGCGTGCGACGACCGATGCGACCGTGGACGCCTTCTGGCCGATGGCGACGTAGACGCACGTGACGCCCTGGCCTTTCTGGTTGATGATGGTGTCGACGGCGATGGCCGTCTTGCCGGTACCGCGATCGCCGATGATCAACTCGCGCTGGCCGCGGCCGATCGGGATCATTGCGTCGATGGACTTGATACCCGTCTGGAGCGGCTCGCGCACCGGCTCACGAACGATGATGCCAGGCGCCTCGCTCTCGACTTTGCGGGCATGCTTGGCGTTGATCTCGCCCTGTCCGTCGATCGGGCGACCGAGGGCGTCCACAACGCGGCCGATCAGCTCCGGTCCGACCGGCACCTCGAGCACGCGACCGGTGCGACGCACCTCGTCGCTCTCCTTCAGCTGGAGGTAGTCACCGAGCACGACCGCGCCGATGTTGTCCTCTTCAAGGTTGAGGGCGAGGGCGGTCACGGTTGCCCCCGTCTCACTCGAGTGCACCTCGAGCATCTCGCCGGCCATGGCCTTCTGGAGGCCGTAGATGCGAGCGATTCCATCCTTCACCTCGAGGATGGAGCCCACTTCCTCGACGTCGAGGTCGTGGAGGTCAGCAGCCTCGATTTCTCGGAGGAGAATGTCCTTGATCTCGCCGGGGCGCAGCGTGGTATCGGATGCCATACAGTTGTTCGGGAGGGGCGTTTGGGGGATAGCTTGTGAAAATTATCACAAGCCGGTGAGGGAAGCAACCCGGCGGTATGCCGACGGGATTCACTCGCAGATCATGCCGTCGGGGGTCGGTGGTCCGATGAAGTTGCGGACGCCGATGAGGCGCACCCGCGCTGCATTCAGTCGTTGCACCCAGAGTACCGCGCGTGCTTTTACGCGAGCTCTCCTTGAGAGATTTTGCACCACCTCGCGCTCGTTCGATGATGGACGAAATACCAAGAGGCTTATTCTCTTTCCATGTCCTCAGGCGTGCGGGAACTCAGGGTCTGGCAGGAATCCGTTTCCCTCGCGGGCGACGTCATCAGGGCGCTCCGGCAGACACTGCGGCGCGAAACGAAGTCCGTCAGCGACCACGTCATGGCGACAGCGATCTCCGTTGGGACGCACGTCGCGGAGGGGTACGGTCGACATTCCGTCGAGGAACAGCGTGAATCGTACATCGCCGCCAAATGCGCGCTGCTCCGGTTGGAGACCGAGCTCGCGGTTGCTCGTCACGCGGACCTGATTCCCGCCGGCGCGTTCACCGAGTTGACGCAGCGGTCTGCATTGGTTGCGCGACTGCTTGCGGGGTATGTCGTCTATCTGGACAAGCAGATCACCGATCAGGAAGTTGCGCCTCCGCGTGGAAGTCGGCCGAGTAATCTGAAGGTGAGCGCTGAATAGCGTTTTAGCGATTCAGCGATTCAGCTCATCCCCTGCTGCGGCCGTGCCCCTTCGTGAAGCGGTCGATCAGATCAACGGCTCGCAGCCGCGACAGCGACGCCGGCTTCATCCCCACCACCCGCTGCGCCGTGCTCGAGAGGTGGGACGAGCTCGCGAAATCCAGAATTGCAGCGACATCCCGCACATCGTATCCCGGGTTCTTCGCCAGCTCCGCGGCCGATATCAGTCGGACCAGGTCGATCACGCGCTTGAGATTCGGAGCGCCAGACGCTGAGAAGGTCCGGCTGAGGTGTTCGCGCGTTATTCCAATCGTATCCGCGAGCACCTGCGTACGAACGGGCCGCCCGGACCACGACACGATTCCACGCCAGGCCGCGCACTGCAGGCTGGTGGCGAGCCCGAGTGCGGCCGGCGGAACGGCGAGCGCGGCACTGAATCGGGTCGAGTAGGCATGCCGCAGCACCATGTCTCGCGCGATGCCGTCGTCGACCGACTCCACAAGAACATCGGCGAAGTCGAGTGCAGCGCACTGCGCGAGCGCCGGTGACTCCGATGCCCTGAGCGCGGTGAGGCCGAAAAACGGGATGCTCGAGAACTCCCGCGCCATCGCTGCCGCGCGCCACGTGTCGTCAGAAGGGGCGGCGAGGTCAACGATCACCGCGTCCACGAGCGAGGTGCGCAAGGCCACTTCCATTTCGGCGGGGGTGCGCGCCACCACGACACGGGCGCGCCGTCGCGGAAATGCCGTGCGGACAAGGAGGCGCGCGCGATCGCGAGTGGTGAACAGCAGCATCGTTGGCGCTGGCGCCGTCGCTCGCGCTGCGCTCCCGTGCAGCGCTGGCGGCGCTACTTCAGCATGTGATATCACTGGGTGCGACGCTCGGTCGGCCCCAGGTTCAGCCCGAGCTGCTCGTTGCCGTCGATGTCGCTTCCTGTCAGTTGAGCCGTAAGGGCGGACAGCTGAATCAACTGCGCGTCCGTTGATCCGCCGAGAATCATTTCCTGCGCGCGGTGCAACACGAGTCGGGCGTTGGCATAGGAGATGGCGAGCCGAGCGGCGTCGTACGGCACCCACTGGCAGGCGGTGATGCCCTCGGCGTTCTGTGGGGAGGTGGAGGCCTGTCCTGTTTCCATGAGGAAGAAGTGGCAGACCTTGTGGATCAGGCGGCCGCGAAAGCGGAAGTACCAGTCGATCGTCTCGATGGTGCCGCGCAGTGCCACGTTCTCGATTCCCGTTTCCTCACGCACCTCGCGCATTGCCGCCTCCTCCGCGCGCTCACCAGCCTCGAGGTGTCCCTTGGGGAACCCCCAGTTCTGGTAGCTGTCGCGGATGAGCAGGAAGAGCGGGCTGCCGTCATCGCGCCGGTAGACGACGCCTCCCGCGGACGTTTCCTCCTGCGCTCGACCTCGCGTCATCGCGTCGCGCGCTCAGACCGCGGCCGCTGCTTCGGCGAGTGTCGGCTCGTCCTCTTCCTCGAGGTTCGGGCGGCCCTCGACGAACTGGCGTACCAGCGGGTCGGACGTCTTCTGTATCTCCGCGATCGTACCCTCCCACCGCACTTTCCCTTCGTACAGCATGGCGATGCGTGTCCCGACCGTGTAGGCGCTCCGCATGTCGTGGGTGATGACGACGCCGGTGACGTGCAGCTTCTCGCGCATCCGGACCATCAATTGATCGATGACCGCGCTCGTGACGGGATCGAGCCCCGTGGTGGGCTCGTCGTACAGGATGTACTTGGGGCGCAGGGCGATCGCGCGGGCGATGCCGACACGCTTCCGCATACCGCCGGACAACTCCGCGGGGAAGCGCTCGCGGACGCCGGGGAGGTCGACCAGATCCAGTGCCTCGTCGACACGGTCAACGATCTCCTTTTCGTCCAGCTCGCCCTGCTTTCGCAGCCCCATGGCGACGTTTTCACCGATGGTGAAGGAGTCGAAGAGCGCGGCAAACTGAAAGACGTACCCGATGCGCGACCGGAGGGCATACAGTTCCCGCCGCGGAAGCTCGGGGACGTTCAGTCCGTCGACCCACACCTCGCCTGCGTCTGGTTCCAGCAGTCCGACGATATGCTTGATGGCCACCGACTTTCCCGTTCCGGAATAGCCGATGATGACCATCGTTTCGCCTTCGGGCACGTCGAGCGTAAAACCGTCGAGGACGCGCTTCGGGCCGAATGCCTTCTTGACGTTCTTGAGCTGGATCACGACGGCAGGATGATAGGAGGATAGGAAGATAGGAGGATTGACCGACTTTCCCGCATCTTCCATCGACAGCAGAAAAGTGATGCACGTCCCGAACCACGGCCAGACCTTGCGCATCGTCGGATGACGTCTCCGGATATGAGAAGGGCGGCCAGTGCTGGCC
>JALYVY010000213.1:5576-8098 GCA_030852985.1 Gemmatimonadota bacterium
CATATCCGGAGACGTCATCCGACGATGCGCAAGGTCTGGCCGTGGTTCGGGACGTGCATCACTTTTCTGCTGTCGATGGAAGATGCGGGAAAGTCGGTCAATCCTCCTATCTTCCTATCATCCTATCATCCCGCCGTCAGGCGGCAAAGCTTCCCAGCGCGCGCCCCACATCGCCTTCGCGGAGGCGCTTGAGGGCGCGATCGCGCAGCTGGCGGACCCGCTCGCGGGTGACGCCGAGCATGGAGCCGATTTCCTCGAGGGTGTGTTCGCGCCCGCCTTCGAGTCCGAAGTAGAGCCGGAGGACCTTCGCGTCGCGCGGTGGCAACGTGGAGAGCGCCTGCTCGATCTCGTCGGTGAGGAAGCGGTTCATGGCCTCTTCCTCGGTGTCGGGCATTTCGTCGGCGACGAAGCGCTCGATGAGGGAGCGGTCGCCCTCCGGGTCCATGGGTGCGTCGAGTCGGACGTCGCTGGTGTTGAGTGCGGCGAGCGATTGCACGACGTCGACGGACAGACCGGTGAGCACGGACAGCTCCTCGGGGCTCGGCTCGCGGTTCAGCTTTTGGCGCAGGATCTCGCTCGCCTTGATGATGCGGGAGAGGTCGGCTGTGCGGTTGAGCGGAACGCGGACGGTGCGCCCCTGACGGGCCAGCGCGGACAGGATGGCCTGACGGATCCACCACACGGCGTACGAGATGAACTTGACGCCCTGGTCGGGATCGAACTTGCGGGCAGCGGTGAGCAGTCCGACGTTGCCTTCGCCGATGAGATCGATGAGCGGCAGTCCGCGGTTCTGGTACTTCTTGGCGACGGAGATGACGAAGCGCAGGTTGCGCTTGACGAGCTCCTGGAGTGCGTCCTGGTCGCCGGTGCGGATTTTCTTGGCGATGTCGATCTCCTCCGTGCCCTTGAGGAGGGGGTAGGTGGAGACTTCGTAGAGGTACTGGTCGAGGATGTCGCGCTCAGGCTCGCTGGGGGCGATGCCGGCGGGGGCAGCGCGACGGCGACGTACTGGCTTCTTGAGTTCTGTCATGTGTGCCTTGTACAGGTCCTACGCGTGAGAGTAGGCATGCATCTAAGAGCTGCGACGAACCGGACTGTGTAGATCGAATTCCGAGTCGAGAACGGGACGAGCGGAGCGTCGCGGGGCTACGTTGATATAGTGAAGGTCCGTGAGTGCAGCGTCATGAAAAACGCGCACACTCGGCCGTTTTGTTTCAGTCGGAGTCAGTCTTCCCCGGGCGGTGCAAATTACCGGCCGAAAGCGATTCCGCTAGCCCCGGTTTGTTGACATCACATATACCCGCGGCTATATATGGTGGTTCCTGCGGGAACGAGTGTTTGGCGGGAAGGACACGCGTTCGTGCGGGTATCCCGGGGGCGTAGCTCAGTTGGGAGAGCGCTTGAATGGCATTCAAGAGGTCAGGGGTTCGATTCCCCTCGCCTCCACCTGATCGCACAGGCGTCACGCGGGAATAGCTCAGTTGGTAGAGCACAACCTTGCCAAGGTTGGGGTCGCGGGTTCGAGTCCCGTTTCCCGCTCTGTTGCTTACGGTAGTGATGCGCACGACTTCATTGCCGGCGTGTAGTGCGGGCGGTTAGCTCAGTTGGTTAGAGCGCCACGTTGACATCGTGGAGGTCACAAGTTCGAGTCTTGTACCGCCCATCTCGGGGCTTCGATTGGCGACCTCGGTCGCTTGACGGTGCACCGGAGCAGAACTAGTTTTGCGGGATGACGGCGGAAGTGTCTCCGCAACCGAGACATGACCGCCGTTGTGATTAAAAACAGCTTTTTCGGGCGCCTGTAGCTCAATTGGATAGAGCATCTGACTACGGATCAGAAGGTTGGGGATTCGAGTTCCTCCAGGCGCACCATGATCTCGCGGTGGAGCATAGTAGACTCGCGAGATTTGCGGGGCGTGGCGCAGCCCGGTTAGCGCGCCTGGTTCGGGACCAGGAGGTCGGTGGTTCAAATCCACTCGCCCCGACCATCTTAGACCGCGAAGCTGCGGACTAGTTCGTCGGAAGTGCCGCTTCAGCACGGCGGTTGCAACTGTTCGCTTCGGCTCCAACCTCGATGCGTCGAGGCTGGAGCCGTTTTGCGTTCGCAGCGTGATTAGCCGATGAGATGCAGCACGGTCGACGGTGCCGTATCCCACCGCACCTCGATCTCCGGGCCCTGCGCGCCGAGCTGAATCACGTCGCGGACGTGCAGCCGCATCGGCGTCGTGATCATTCGGCCGTTCACGTACGTGCCGTTGCGGCTCTTCAGATCCGCGATCTCGAAGATCACCGGCACCGCATCCGACCACGAGATGCGCGCGTGATGTCGGCCGACGTCGCGGTCGTGCAACGGATCGAAGCGCACCGCAGCGGATGGCGCGCGGCCGAGTATGAGCTCTTGATGCGCACCAAGGGCGACGACGTCGACCTGCGTCGCGCGGGACCCCGTGATATGTCGGAACATGATCTTCATCATCGCTGAACACCTCTCGAAAGCGCGCCTGCATTCAAAGGCGTAGAAG
>JALYVY010000064.1:0-3290 GCA_030852985.1 Gemmatimonadota bacterium
TGCGGCAGCACCGCAATGGTGATGGAGTCCTTGTGCACATCCATCCCGAGAGAGATGATTGGGCGCGCGGGCGTCGGCGTCGCGATCGTGGGCTCCGGGGTCCTGACAGCGAGGGATGACATGGGTTAGTCTCCGGGTGGTGCGACAGTGGGATCGTCGCTTGTGGCTCTGGTGACTCCGGCTAACGCGCGAGGAATTAACCCACGCGAAGTTCGGAGGCCAGCCCAGTCATACTTCTCTACGGCGCCAGGAATCCGTGTATCTTCCAGAGACGCCATAGGGAGGCCCACGTGACCGATCCAACCGTTGTCGTACATTCTGATCCCGATATTCTCAGCGGCACGCCCGTATTCGTCGGCACGCGCGTCCCGTTTCAGAACCTCACGGACTATCTGGCAGGCGGTGACTCGCTTGCCGAGTTCCTCCACCAGTTCCCGAGTGTAACGCGCGAGCAGGCGCAAGCGTCGCTCGGCCTCGCCCGCGAGGCCCTCGAAGCGCTCGTCGCTGTGTGACTTCTCCCACCGAGCTCGGATTGCGAGTCCTCCTCGATGAGTCAGTCCCGAACGACTTGCTGCTTCAGTTGACGGGGTTCGACGCCGTGACCGTGCAATCGCTCGGATGGGCTGGGATGAAGAACGGGGTCCTGCTGCGCGCCGCCGGTGAGGCTGGCTTTCAGGTCCTCGTGACCGTGGACCGGCGACTCGAGTATCAGCAGAATATTCCCAAGAGTGGGCTTGGGCTCATCGTGCTCCAAGCGCGTTCGACTCGGATGCCGGATCTCCTGCCGCTCGTTCCCGCGTTGCGCGCCGCGCTACCAAGTACCCGCGCCGGCGAAGTCGTCCACGTTGCCGTATAACGTGCGCTGAACCAGTCGGGCGATCGACTGATTGCTCGCTTCCCTCGCTTTTATGGGATTCGCCCGCAGGTTAGCTGGGGCGTTGAGGCTGTAGAATAACTCGTCTGGCGACGAGACGTTCTCATTCACCGACTTGGCTGTGCACTCATTACCCCCGCGGGCCGCGTAAGCGCCGACGGTGGTGTTGAAACACGGTCTTCGCGCGAGGGCGCGACGCCATGGCCATCAACGCCCTTAGGCCGCGTAGCCGTGATGCGCGAGCTTCTCGATGTTCTGCACGAGACAGAACAGCTTCCATTGCCCGTCGACCTTCGCGCGGCCGCGCAGGGTGAACCGATCGAGCCCCTTGTTATACCGGAGGTTGGCAAATACCGGCTCCACCCCGGCAAAGCGCTGTGCGTAGCGGGGGCGCGATTGCTGGGGTCGTCGATGCGCTGCTGCATCCGCGCGGTCTGCGTGTCCATCTTCGCGGCGGTGCGCCCGGTAAAGAACGCGACTTGCCGCACCTTGGACTTCTCCGGCGTGCGTAAGCACTGCGCGCGCAGCGGACACGGGCCGCAATCGCGCTGCGCGCCCTGAAAGTGGTCCGCAAAGTACCCCTTCGTCGCGAGCTGCGCCCCTTTCCTATACAATGATTTGCCGGCGGGGCACACGCAGGTCCGCGCCGTGGCCTCATACTGAAAGTCCGCCGGCTGCAAGAGGCGCGGCGGCTCGGCGGCGCCCGACTTGTCATGCAGCGGGTCCGGCGCGGCGCGGTGGCGCGGTGGCGTCGCGAAGCGTTCGTCCCGCGCGCGGACCTGACCGTCCGCGATCAGCGCCTCCACCCCGTCCGCGGCGAGTGCCTGCCGATTCGCCTCGCTGTGATAGCCCGCGTCGGCGGTGATCAGCGTCTCCTGGCGGCGCAGCGCGTCCGTCGCGGCGCGATAAAGGTGACGTGCTCCTCGCAGGCCTGCGCGATCGCCCGGCTGCTCACGATCCCATGCGCGTAGGCGCAGAGCACCACTTCGAGCAGCATCGCCGGCGGGTACGCGGTCGCACCGGTGGCGTCGTTCTGGATGCGGGCGTCGAAGGCGGACAGGTCGAGCTCGTGCGTCACGAGGTGGTGGACCGCGTGCTCGAACGACCCGGGCAGGAGTTGCTTCGCCAAGTCCACCGCGAGGAACTGCGGGTTCGTGTCGATAACCTTGTACCGCGGCATCTCGTGTCTCCAGAGCGAGAGAAAGCGATTGCGAGCGCGACGCCAGAATACAAGATTGACGCGAGTTATTCTACAGCCTCGTTATAGCGCGGAAACCCTGCCAAGGATTTGGTGATGCGGGGGCGCACTCTTGGCCCGCCATGTGGCCGTGCGGTGCTCGTCGCGCTCCGCAGTGCGCCGGCCCCGTGTTTACGGGACGCTGATGGGAACGGGCCGTCCGCGCCGGGCAGCACAGATCTCGCTGCACTCCTCAGGTAAGGCGCCACGAGCGTGTGCCGGGCCGACCCTCGCGCGTTGCGCTCCGCGCCGCGTCTGGCCCCGTGCACTAGGCACACGCCCTCTACATCCGCGCCATAACTCATCGTTGCTGCAGACAAGGGCCGCTATGGTGGCGGCGGCTCCGCCGCTGCATTTTATGAGACGCCCTTGCAGCAGAACTTCGCGTTGATATGACTGGGCTGGTGTCAAGAGTGACAGTTTACAGACATAGCATGAAGGAGCGTGGTACGCCGTGGGCCCGAGGCAGCATCGACGGTTGATCCTGCTGATATACGCCGGTTTCCCCCTTGCGGGATACGGCCAGAAGCGGATGCGTCGGGAGCTGGCTCTTCTAGACTCGGGGAGGCCGGTGTTGCGTCGTGCCCGGCCCGCATAACGCCGTCGAGCGTGCTCACCTCGCGCACCTCGGCGCCACACGGCGGACCACACACTCTCTTTTAGAGCGACGTGACGGGTGCGCCTTCACGGGCCACTGCCCACAGGAACCCGACCAACTCCCGCGCGACCGCGACGACCGCGATCTGCGGCCGCTTCCAGTACGATAGGTGATTGAACCGCGAATGGAACCGCTGCTGTGCTTTCCAGGCGTGCGTGACCACCGCCGCCGGTTGCCCCGCCTGGCGACGCTTGAGATCCACGCTGATCTGGGGGCGATGCCGATAGCTCCACCCCGCCTGGATGAGCACGTGCCGGCAGTGACTGTTCCCTGCTTTGGTGATCGACCCGAGCCGCTGTCGGCTTCCGCTCGAGTCTTCGCGTGAGATGAGCCCCAAGTAGCACGCGAGTTGGCTCGGCCGTTCGAAGCGGCGCCAATCCACGAGCTCCGTCGCCAGCACCATCGCCGAGTGGAGCGAGATGCCCCGGAAACACTGCAGCGTCTGCACCATCGGCTTGAGCGTCGGCAGCTCGGCGAGCTGTTCGATCTGCCGGTCCAGCTCCTCGCGGCGCTGCAGCTTG
>JALYVY010000064.1:3300-20262 GCA_030852985.1 Gemmatimonadota bacterium
GATGAGCACGTGCTGCAACCACTTCAAGTGCGGCGTGCCCCAATTCGTGCCCTCCCGAAACACGAAGCCGCGCGTCGCCAGGAACTTCAGGATGTAGTGCCGCGACTTGAGGATCTCGCGCTGAAACGTCTCGCGACAGCGCACGACGTCGCGCACCCGTTCGTCCGCCTCGCTCGGGATGCGCACCGGCACGAGCTCGCCCGCGCGGTACAACCGGGCAAGGTCCGCGGCGTCGCGCGTGTCGTGCTTGCGATGCACGCCCGCGCGCTTCGGGATGAGCGAGGGCACGATCACCGCGCAGGCATACCCCCAGTCGCGCAACGCACGATGGAGCACGTACCCCGCGCCGCTCGCCTCGTAGCACGCCTGGATCTCCCCGTCGCGCGCGACGCGCTCCAGCCACTTCTTCAGCTTCGGCAGGTCGTTGGGCAGCGTGTCCAGCCGCGACGGCGCCTTCTCGCCCTCCGGCAGCACCGCGATGGTGATCGAGTCCTTGTGCACGTCCATCCCGAGATAGATGATTGGGCGCACGGACATCGCGGGCGCCGTTGTAAGCTCCGGGGTCCCCACAGCAAGGGATGACATGGGCTGGTCTCCGGGCGGTGCGACAGTGGGACCGTCGCAGGTGGCTCTGGTGACTCCGTCTAATGCGCGAGGTACTAACCCTCGCGCAGTTCGGAGGCCAGCCCAGTCATACTTCTAGACCGACACGCGCACGGTAGAAATGACGACGTCTATCCACTCGCACATTGATACTCTGTCCGTCCGAGCACTCGGGCTAACTGCGCTGTTCGCTATCGGAGGGTGCGTCCATCCCACGGTGCAGCAACCTGCGCTCGCTGTCACAGTACTCACAGCGCAGGCACCGCACCGCTTCAAGCTCACTGAGCACATACCGAGTACGGTCGCTGCCGAGGACGGGGTACCGATCACATTTCGTGAAACCGTCTCCATCGTCGCCGTTTCCGCCAGGGATAGCGCCGGCGGGACCATCTGGGAGCTCACAGTAGATTCAACCTCCTCGGTGATTGTGGCTCGGGACGGCGTCGATCCGAAGCGGCTCACGATGCAACTCGGTCCGGTGCGGATAGAGAGTCCTTCGCGCTATCGCGCCTTCGTCAGCGATACGCGCACCGTCGCACTAGAGGCTGACGGGCAGGTTATAGAGGGGTCGTTTGTCGTACAGTATCCGGAATGGAGCCTCTTGCTTCAACTGCAGGCGTTGTCGTTCCTGCCGCGCACCGCCCTCACTGTTCCTGTCGGAAACGCTCGTGTGGACACGAGCGTCTCTCAACGTCGACTCCCGAGCGGCATTTGGAATGATACGATGATTGTGAGGTGGTCTCACTCGACTTCGGCCTTCATCGAAGGCACTTTTGTTCATTCCGAACGCTTTGCCTCGGACATTGGCCGCGCGAGCTTACAAGAGGGAATGATCTCAGTCCGGCTCGAGCCGGGCGGGTCAGTTCTTGAGACGCGTATCGAGGAGCGCACCCGTCCTCGGGAGAGACCGTGAGTGTCGCTGCGTTGGCGCCTAGGCTAGCCGCGCGCTAGGTGCGTTTCCGCGCAGCTGAACAGCCGGGATGATGGTAACACTTTAGTCCAGCATGATTGGTAGCACTCTCTGTCAGCCCGTAATTTGGGCGCGGCGTGCCGCGAACCTTGCAGACGACAGTAGTTCCCTATCGCATCCCCGCCGACCGCAGCGCCCCCGCCCCGCCCACGATGGGAATCGAGAACGAAGAGTGCGCGACGTCAATCATCAGCTGCGTGCCCGCCTTGGGCCACAGCGTGAACTCGCGGTCGCTCGACATGATCATCACCGCGAGCTGCTTTCCCGCCGGCACGAATTCGTCATCGGGCTCCAGGTCGAACGTAAGATCGTAGAACTTGCCCGGCACCAGCCGCTCACCGGGCGACTTGGAGTGATAGTCTCCCCCGCTCTTGAGTGACTTGTGGTTCTCGATGTCCGCCCATCCTCGGTCGATCAACCCCTTGGTACTGCCCGAGCCGACGCGTGTGGAATCGTACGGAAGCATCACGAGCCACACGCTCAGGTTCGCGGCAGCAGCACTCGATGCCACGCGGAGCGTGACGCGCGGCGTCCCTGAGATGTGCACCGTGTCCGTAAGCACCGGCGTGGCGTAAAGCAGCCGCGCGTTCGACTGCGCGACCGCCGCATCCGCGCTGCCGCTGAACGCGACGTCGTCCGTCAGCGTGTCGCGCCCGCGTGCAGCGCGAGCAAATCCCAACCTCGAGACACCCGTGCCGCCTGACATGGGATGCAACGTCACCGGCACGGAACCAGGAACGGGGAACGACGCGAAGGGCGTGGGCGGCGCGGCGGGTCCGCGCGCGCGCCCTCCACGACCACCGCGTCCTGTCGTCGCCGTCGTGTCACCATTGCGGGCCGCCTCGAGCGCGGCCGCCACAGCGCGCGGCTCCTGCGCCCCCGCGTCGAGCACGATCCACACGGGAGGATCCTTCTCTATGCCGTTGTCGACGCCGTACAGGTAATGACTGAAGAAGCGGTTGAGCATGTCCGCGGGCGGATTGCCACCGTGACCGCCCTGATGCAGGTACATCGACACCGGAAGTCCGCGCGCCTGCATCTCGTCATAAATGCGCACGCTGTGCGACGGCACGACGTTGTAGTCGTTGAGGCCGTGGGCAAGAAGCACCGCGGCCTTGATGTTCTTCACGAGTGGGAGGAGATCCCGCTTCGCCCAGAAGTCATTGTAGTCGCCGCTCACGCGATCCTGCCCATCGTGACCTGCGAAGATGCCGTTCTTCCAGATGCGGTCGCAATTCGCGCGTCCGGTGCTATCGCCACTCGCGATGAAGTCGTAGAGGACGTCGACGTCTTCGCCAAGGTATCCGGCCGGCGAGCGGACCAACCCGTTGGATCGGTAGTAGTGGTAGTACGAGGTGTTCGGCGACACCGGCACGACGGCCATGAGTCCCTCCACGCCACTCACTGCCGCCGCGAGCGGCAATGTGCCTTCATATGACGTCCCAATCATGCCGACCTTGCCCGTCGACCATGCGGTCGCCGTCACCTCCTCAGATCCCATGGGCGACGTGAAACCCTTTGCTCGGCCATTGAGCCAGTCGACGACGAACTTCATCGGGAGCCGCTCGGGGTCGTCGCCCACGGTTGGGCAGCCCTGCGACAAACCCGACCCGGGCGCCTCCGAATGCACCACGGCGAATCCGCGCGGCACCCACTCGTTCACGAGCGCATTCGAGATGCGCGGCCGATTCGCCCGATACACGGGCGACGTCATTTTCCCGCGCGGCTCGGGCTCCGTGTTCAACTTCACGTTCACGTTCCAGTTCACCTGGTCGCGCGCCGTGCCGGCGTAGTAGGGACTGGACCCGTACATGATCGCGACCTTCAAGCCCTCGGTGTCGGTCTGGCGCGGACGGGTGACGTCGACGTGCACGCGATCCATCCTGCCGTCGTGGTCAGAGTCGAAGTTCGTCTCCACCCAGAGCTCCTGGCGGATCCACGTACTGGAGTCCTGGAATGCTGGGACAAGCTGTGCCATGCCGTTCACGAACACGGGCGCCGCTTTCGTCGGCTCCTGCGCAAACGCGCTTTGCCCGAGCAGGAGTGCGGAGCAGATGAGGACTCGCAAGTGCGTTGGACGCATATTGGTCAGTATAGGGCGGATTGTAAAACGACGATCAGTGCTTTCGCGGACGTGTGGTCGGCCAGTCGAGAATTGCGTGGGCGCGTCGAGTGAACGCTTGCGCAACGGGTCGGGACCAGGCGGCTGGTCGGGAGATGGGATATAATCTGGAATATCCGACCCCTTGGCAACGGGCCGGCGTCTCGAGGAAGGCAGTCAGGGCCGTTGAGCGAGACGTTCCGATACACATATTTCCCGAAGGAGATGCTCATGTTGCGGTGCATCGTGTTAGGCCTGACCTTCATCGGCATTCTCTCCGGACACGCCCGAGGACAGGATACCTTGTCCGATTCCGCCTGGAAGGCCGACATCGCCCGTCGCGCGGCAATGCGGCACCAAGTCATCGCGGTGGCGGTCGGTGAAGGCGAACTCTGGGCGAAAGCGCGCGCGCCCACGGCACTATTCGATGACTCGCGCCCGACGACCAAGATTCGGCTCATTGTTCAGTAGCACGCGAGCCGGCCAGCAGCGCGACTCCATGACTCGCACAGAACAGCTGACGCGTCGGGTGCGCGCACTCCTGCTCCTGTTCATGGGCGGCCTCATCGTGAGCGGCCTCACGGCATTTCCGCTCCTCACCGAGTTGCGCATGCTCACGAGCGCGCTCGGCGCCACCGCGAGCACGCGACCCGCCGAGGTGACTGGCCTGCTCCGGTGGCTGGTCACGGTGCGGGATGCGCTGACGGCGACCGACAGCGCGTATCCGTACCTCGCCTACGGCACGGACTGGCTCGCGTTCGCCCACCTGGTGATCGCCGTCGCCTTCATCGGTCCCTATCGCGAACCGGTACGCAACCGGTGGGTCGTCACGTTCGGCCTCATCGCGTGTGCGGGGATCATCCCCTTGGCACTGATCGCGGGGGCGGTGCGCGAGATCCCGTTCGCCTGGCGGCTACTCGATTGCAGCTTTGGGATCGGCGGTGCGGCGCTGCTCTGGCCGTGCTGGCGGGCGATCCAGGAGCTTGAGGTGACGGAGTCCGTCATCGCGGTCGCGCACCCCGTGCACCGCGCTACGACTGATGATCTCAAGGCGCGGTGAAAGCATCCCTGCGCCGGACCATTTCTTGACTCGCTTGCATCGCTGCTTGGTGCCATTCGGCGAGTCGATTCCCCTTCACATTCAGTGAGTGGCCTTTGAGGGCCCGATCGTGGATCATCGCGAACTGATGCTCGCGCACGCAACCGCGCTGTTCACGCATGACTCGCGCGAGAACCTCGTTTGCGTCAACGACCCGGCGGGGGACGTTGCACCACGTTTCTTTCTCGGCATGACTGCCGATGGGCCACTCGTCATGTTTGGCACCGATGTGGATCAAGCGACGCGCGATGAATTGGCGCAAATCGCGGCGCGTGTTGCGCTCGTCCCAGACGTGCTGACTCGGGCGCTCGATCCGAGCCCATTCGAGGTCATTCTCGCACGCACCAAACCGATTGCGCGAACCTGGCTCGGACCAGCCTACCTCTGCCCCGACGACGCGAGACGAGTGCTCTCGGCAGTTCCGATCGACGATGACAATTGCGGACTCCTCCGCCCGCTTCTTGACGACTGGAGGTTGGATGTGCCGGTGTGTCAGCCGATGACCGCGCTCATTCTGGAAGAGCGCGCTGTGGCCGTATGTTGTAGTGTGCGGCGAACGGAAACAGCTCACGAGGCTGGCGTCGAAACCGCCGCACCTTTCCGAGGGCGCGGACACGCGGCGGCGGCGGTGAGTGCGTGGATCCGCGCCGTCCGCGAGGCGAACCGGCTTCCGCTGTACAGCACCTCGTGGCAAAACGTCGCATCGCAGGCCCTTGCGCGGAAACTCGGCCTCTTGTTGTTCGGCAACGACCTTCACATCACTTAGCGCTGCGCTTGAACGGCCAGAAGAATCGGTATCAGAATAGCCGAGAGACAAAGGTCGCACACTGCTGACCCTCAGCCCGTCTGCAATCGTCCCGTTGGTGGAGCATGGCAATCAACCCGCTGTTGACGTCGATCGACCAGCAGCCGTCGTCGGTCTCGACCACCATCGCGATCCGTGCGGAGCGCCCTTCAGATGCGCCTCTTATCGCGGAGGTGGTGAAGCGCGCCTATGCCGACGTCGCCTACAGCGATCATCGCGAGCATCTGATGATCGAGCGTCTACGGTCAACGGATGCGTTCCTGACGGATCTATCGCTCTTAGCCGAAATTGGCGATGAGACGGTCGGTCATGTCCTGCTGACGAAAGCACGAATCATCAACCGCGATACGATTGTGGACACCTTGGCATTGGCGCCCCTGTCGGTCGTGCCTGAGCATCAAGGGCGAGGCGTTGGTCGAAGCCTGATAGAGGCTGCGCACCTGCGGGCGGCAGCGCTCGGATTCGGATCAATCGTGCTGGTCGGGATCCCGGGCTACTATCCACGCTTCGGCTATGCGCCCCTGGACCGCTACCCGATCACCCTGCCATTCTCGGCGCCCGCAGACAATTGCATGGTCTTGCCATTGTCGCCGCAGTCGTTGGTGGGAGTGAGTGGTATCGTGGAGTACCCGCCAGGCTGGCTGGAACACTGAGCAACGGGACGGGCGCCTCTCGGCCGTCGCACTCCGCCGCCGGAAGGTCTAGTCGAGCGCCGTGCTGAAGTACTCCTCGAGCGCGAGCACAAAGGGCTGCGCCGCGCCGTCGGGATGCCACTCGAGCCGGTCCGTCACGATCTCCGCGCGGTCGTCCGCTGGCGTGAAGCGCTCGATGGTCCGCGCGTCCACATCCACGATCCAGTATTCGCCCACGCCTTCCTCGCGGAACAGCTTCCGTTTCGCCACACGATCCGCACGCGCGGTACTCTGCCAAAGCACCTCGATCGCGAGCAGCAGGCGTCCGACGTCGATGAAGCGCTCCGCGCGACCGCTGGCAAGCAGCGGCATGACGAACACGTCCGGCTGCACCGCGCGGCGAGGTGAAAATATTACGTCCGCCGGCGCGATGATCACCTCGCCGACACGTTCCACCGCGAGGTAGGCGAGCAAGCGCGAGTACATCAGCCCTGCCACGCGCTGGTGGCGAAGATTCGGCGCCGGCGTCACGAACAGTTCGCCGTCAATGACTTCGTACCGCTTGCCGTCGTCGGGCAGGGCGTGCACGTCGTCCACCGTCCATTGCCGCACCGCATTCTGCATGCGCATACGATACCTCCCTCGGCGCCGAGTAAGCAAGCGGTCATCACGCAAGTATGGAAGAGCGGCGTCGTGGCAGCGTTACCAATCTCCCGCGCGTTGTACCTTCGTCCCGCCTTCCTCAGTCCGGCGACGCGCTTGTCATCGTGGAGCATGACGAGGTCTGGACAGAACTTCCATTGCGCGAGCGGCGCGCGGCGGCACAGTTTGAACAGAAGCCACTTAGGTCAGCATACACAGGGGTGATTCATGAAATTCGGGCTGAAGTTGTTGGTTGGTCTTTCATTGACGGTCGTTTCCCTCGCGCTTCCTGCGCAGGAGCCCGGCGCGCCCGCCGGTCCACCTCCCGGCGCTCCAGGTGCCGGCGCTCGCGGTCGGGGTGGTTTCGGAGGCGGCGGCTTTGTCCCCAATCCAACCTTTGACAAGGACGCGCCGGTGCTGCCGGCCGACCTGAAGTCAGGCGGTGTCCTCATCTTCTCGAAGACGAATGGCTTCCGGGAGGAGGCGGGCGTCCAGGCGTCCGATGCGGCGCTCGCGGCCATCGCGCATGAACGGGGCTATCCCTACTTCGTCACGGAGAACGGCGCCGTGATGAACAAGGAACAACTCTCCAAATTCAAGCTCGTGATCTGGAACAACAACAGTGGCGACGTCCTGACGCCCGAACAGCGGGAGGTCTTCAAGACCTGGGTGGAAAACGGCGGGTCGTACATGGGAACGCACGGCGCGGGCGGCGACCCGAAATACGCCACACCGAATGGCCGAAGCTCGCTCGCCGACTGGCCCTGGTATATCGAAACCCTGCTCGGCGCCCAGTTCACGAGCCACTCGTCTCAGCAGTTCGGCGACGCTCACGTGGAAGACGCGAAGAGTCCCCTGACGAAGGGAATGCCGCATGTTTTCAACCGCAGGGATGAGTTTTATTCCTTCGCGACGAACCCACGCAGCCTGGCCGGCTTCCACATCCTCATCACCGCCGACGAGAAGAGCTACAAGCCCGGTGGTGCCACGATGGGTGATGACCATCCGCTCGCGTGGTGGCACTGCGTCGGAAAAGGCCACGTCTTCTATTCTGCGCTGGCGCACGGCGGGATGATGTATGCCGAGCCGGTCATCCTCCAGCTATACGGGAACGCGATGGCCTGGGGCATTGCCCAGAACGGCAAGGCCTGCAAATAGAATTACACTGCGCTCTGAACCTCGAACCCCGCCAGCCTATCTCAAGGCTGGCGGGGTTTGTTTTTCGTCTTCACGGAATTGTGTGGCGCTGTGGTCACCGGCATCTCTGCCGGCGGTCGAACCTCAGGCGACGGCGGGCTCTGCGAATACTGAGCGCAGATACCGCAATCCGTCGCTCGCCAACTGGTCTTGCGACTTGGCAAGGGGCCGCCAGATCGCCGCGGCGCGCGCGATCGTCGTGACCTTGCTGGTGAACGATTCGATGACGACGGGTCCGTCGTACCCGATGTCTCGACAGCCTTGCGCGACATCCTGCCAGGGCACGTGCCCCGAACCGGGCGCCCCGCGATCGTTCTCGCACGCATGGAGCTGCTTGAGCCGAGGGCCGGCGGCTCGAATTGCGTCGCCGAGCGACGTTTCCTCGATGTTCATGTGGAAGGTATCAAGCAGTATTCCGCATGCCGGATTGTCAACGCGATCGACGACTTCGATCACCTGCGCGGTGAGATTGATGAAGCTCGTCTCGAAGCGATTGAGCGGCTCGACGCAGAGCACAACCCCGTGATTCGCCGCATGGACGGCGAGCTCGGAGAGCTGGGTCACCAGTAGATCGACGTCGCGCTTACGCTCCTCAGGCGTCGCCTGCCACGTGCGGCCGACCGCGCTGTACAGTGGTCCCAAGACGTTCGTCGCGCCGAGGGTCTGCGCCGCTTCGATGCAGTGCCGAACGTAGGCGATGCCGTTCGCACGAACGTTCGCGTCGGGATGGATGAGATCGCGCTCCGGACCCATCGCGGCACACACGCTGACAGCGAGACCGGCGTCTCGTGCGATCTTCGCGGCACGCGTGTAGTCGAGGTCATCCGTCCCTTCGATGGGCACCTCGATCAAGTCGAAGCCCATCCCGGCGACGTGGGTCGCCAGGCGCGCGAACTCATCGGTCGTGAGGGGCGAGGCCCACAGCCAGGTGCTCACGCCGAATTGCATCAGTGCTTCCTCGAGTATGGAGTGCAGCTCATTGGGGCGTTCCACAGCGACATCGCCGACAAGCAGTCCGACGATTGCGTCCGATATCCAAGTCCGATACCCGCATTTTTCTGCAAGTCCGCCAACTGTGGTCGCGGTTAACGCCGTCTTTGACCAGCAGAACCGCGACGACAGTTGGCGGACTTACGGAAAGAACGGATGTCGGACCTGGATATCGGAATACTCGTCTAGAGCGAAAACTCGGGGACGTCCTTAGTGATCGTCTGCTTCTTGAAACCACCCTGCGACCGGTCGTAGAGCCAGATGCCCGCGAACACGATGAGCAGGATGGCCGGAAGGATGGCGACCACACGAAAGGACTCCTGCGCCGCCAACCCGAGCACGCGATCCAGCTCGGCGCCAGGCGTCAGGCGCTGAAATGCGTCGACACCCCCAGCGACTTCCACCTTCTTGTTGTCGAAGACGCGACCCATGAAGGGCAGCACGAACTGGATCGACAAGGTGCCCGCTGTACCCATGAGCCCCATCAACAGCGCGCCACCGCGCGGGAATCGCTCCGACGCACTGGCGAGCATTGTGGGCCACATGAAGCAGACGCCGGTGCCCCACAGCGTGGCCGCCAGCAGTCCCGTCACCGGCGAGTTCGCGTAGCTCAACGCGACCAGCCCCAGCGCCGCCATCAGGCATGAAAGCCACAACACCCCGATCGGCGAAACACGCTTGCCCAGCGCGCCCGCAAAGTGGCGCATGACGAACATCAGGCCGCTCACATAGACCAGGAGCAGGATGCCCGGCATGTGCACGGTGCGACTGAGCGCGATGTCGACCCACTGCCCAGGCGCGAGCTCGGACGCTGCCGTCAGGAACATCGAGAGGAAGAGGATGACGAAGAGTGGGCTCCTCAGCTCCCGGAACATCTCGCCCATGGACACGCCCGAGGCGGCGCGCTCCGTCGGCGGGAACTTGAGTCCCATGGCGACGATCGTCACGCCGATCGCGGGAAGGATGGACAGCCCCAGCTTCGCCTGCCATCCGAACCCGATCTGAGACAGGCCCACGCCGAGTAGTCCGCCGATCACCAGGCCGCCCGGCCACCAGGCGTGGACGAGATTCAGCTTCGCCGTCTTGTCCTCGGGATAGAGCGTGGCGACCAACGGATTCACCACCGTTTCCGCCAGCCCCCAGCCAATGCCCGCGACGATCGCGCCGAGAAACAGGACCTGATAGACGCCGGCGCCGGTCGAGATCTGCCCCGCGAAGAGGCTGAGCAACATGCCCAGCGTGAAGCAAATTCCGGAGAGCATGAGCAGGAGCTTCATGCCGATGTAATCCAGAAGCGGACTACCGATGGCAATCGTCAGGGCGAACCCGAGAAATGGGACACCGAGGATGCTTCCAATCATCGTCGCCGAATGCACCGCATCGATGGGATTGAGAAAGATGCGCTGAAGGTCGGCCGCCGTGTTGGCGCGGAGCGCCGCGTTGATACCCGCGGTGGTCAGTGCAAGCGCACTCACGAAAAAAAGTCGCTTCTTGTCGTACGCCGAGTGCCGATCGCTGGCAGCAGCTCCCGCTTGTATGCTCATGGTTGGCTCAACTCTGGGGTAGGCCGGCATGGATCCGCCGTTGGGTCCGCAGACTATACCCACTGCCCCCAGCGAACGATAGGGAAGCTGTGGCGTGCGGTGTAGCTGGCCCTCGGATGATCGTTCGCTTCGCGCCGGATTGCCCCGCAGTATTGGTATACTCGCACCAATTCTCAGGAGGAATGCCATGGCGCCGCTCGACCCCGTCTGTCCCCGTTGCGGGAGCAAGCGCATTGTTCTAGGTGAGCTGACGCGCGGACGCACGATCGGTCCTGTCGAGGCACTCGGCTTTCGTGCCTTCGCCGCCCGTCTCTCGAGCTTGCGAATTGGCGCTCGCGTCGATCCCGGCATGGCGGCATGCGGACACTGCGGACTCGTGTGGGGACAGGTTCAAGTGGGAAGCTTGCTGAACCACCTCGAGCAACACGCCTCCACCGAAGTGCTGCGCTGGCTGCGGAGTGAACGCGAGACACCACTTTAGACGCGCCGGCCCGGGCGACGACCATGCGGATCGCAACATGGAATTGCTATCGCGGTGACTGTCTCGTCCGGGCCGCCGAGCTCGACCCGCTGCAGCCTGACATCGCCGTCCTCCAGGAATGCGCACAGCCTGGTGTGCGTCCAGCCCGTGGCCAGTGTGCGTGGTTCGGAGCCACTCCTTCACACGGCGTCGGTGTTGTGGCGCGACGGCCGTTCAGGGTCGCCGCGGCACCACTCGATGCACGACTCGACCACTCCGCGTTCCCTGCTGTCGTCACCGGCCCGACGCGCGTTCACGTGCTCGCCATCTGGGCACAGCCGCGCCCTACCTACGTGCGCGTCATGCTGCAGGCGCTCGAGATATACTCGGACTTCCTGCAGGCTGCCCCGAGTATCGTCGTGGGGAGACTTCCATTGCTTCGCTGAGTGGCGCGTACGTCGCCCTCGAAATATCACGTCGAGCTCGCGCGCCGCCTGGCAGACGATTTCCAGTTGGTGAGTGCGTACCACAGCGCACCCGGCCGCGATGAAGAAGCACCGGAACACCCAACACATTTCTGGCGGTGGCGCGAACACAATCCGTTCCATATCCATTACTGCTTCGTGCCCATGACGTGGGCGCCGCTGATCCGCTCGGTCCATGGCGGCGGCTTCGACGAGCAGCATTGGCGCAGCGATCATCGTCCGCTGGTCGTCGAGGTCGACGTGCCGCGAATGAGGGAGCGCGGATGAAGCGCTGGTGCAGAGGCACGGGGCTGAACACGGTCGTTGCGCAAATCACGTGACTTTACGAGGCCAATCGGTGTCATCGCATGTACACGAGCTGCCAGGTTTGCCGACGACCTTCGGACGCAACACCGCTGTGCGACACATGCCCGTTGGTCAACGGCTGGCATACGATGCGGTGCGCGGCCGGCTCTGGATCGTTTGTCGCAAGTGCCAGGAGTGGAGCCTCACACCCATTGAGGAGCGTTGGGAGGCTATCGAGGAATGCGAGCGTCTGTTTGCCGCCGCTGACGTACATGTGGCGAGTCGTGCTCCGACGACAACGATTGGTCTGGCGCAAGCCGGCGACGTCGCATTGCTACGTTTCGGAGACGCACCTCGAGACGAGATCGCCAACGCGCGCTATGGCCCTCGCCTGCTCCGGCGGCAGGCGCAGCGGCGACGGTTGGCCGCCGTTGCCGGCGTCGCTGCCGGCGTCGTAGCTGGGACTTTCATTCTCGTTGGCATGGCAACCGGGTCCATTCCGGCGACGGCGTATCTAGCGGCCATGGGCGTATTCATCGCGTACTCCATGGGCACTGCAGCCCATCGTTTTCGCTTGGCAAGATTTCATCGCAAGGATGGGACGGCGATATGGTTGACGGCCGGCGAGCTGCAATCGGCGCACGTGCCTCCGCACGGCAAGCATCGTGGTCAGAACGGAACTGATTTCGCCGTCTGGAACGGCCGCGCCGACGAGCGTTTCTACCACGATGACGTGCTGGCGCCGCTCGCCGCCATCCTTCCATCACTCAATGCAAACGGCGGATCGCCCCTGCTCGTCGCCAGCGCCGTCAGGTTGGTCGACGAGACAGAGGCGGCGGTTCAACGCGAGTCACCAAACGCAACGAGCCTGCGCGACCGTCAGGGTCGAATGGCGTGGCAGCGCTTGCTCCAGGGACGCAAGGGAGCCGAGGCCTTCCTCTACAACCGTCCGCTGGTCGAGCGCCTCGCGCTCGAGATTGCGGTGGCCGAGGAGCTCGAGCGTCGTCTGTTGGCGGGGGACGCCGCCAGTGTGGTTGCTCGGGCCGAATTCGAGGGCGAAGTTGCGGGCATCGCCGACAACATGTTCCTACCGCAAGCCATGCTGGAATGGATCGCGCGATACAAGGGAAGACTGTCGACTTCTCCGGCCACCTTGAACGACACATCGCCGGCAGAGCAAGAGTAGCGGGGCGATCACGTCGTCGACGCTGCTATCGTACTGCCTCGTGGCGCATCAGGGCACGTTCACCACAATCATCAGGCGGCGCAGCATGCCGGACTTTCATCCGAAGTGCCCGAAGTGCAGCAGGATCATGGAGCGCGGGCACATCCCTGATGCTGCGAACGGCGCCGTGCTCGAATCCAGTTGGGCGCCAGGAGAGCCGGAAGCGCGACGGTTCGTCGGCGGAATAAAGTGTCGCAAGGACGCATTGATTCCGCTGAGCGCGTACCGATGCTCGTCGTGCGGCTATGTCGAGTTCTATGCGCTGAGTGGGTGACACTTGCCGAACGCCGTCGGCGTGGTGAGACGTGTGATCCGCGCGACCACTTCAAGTAGACAGACGATGAGATCCATTCTCCTGATCTCGCTTGCGCTCATCGCCGGCTGCCAGCCCGGCGTGCCCCCGGTTCACTACGGGTTCGTCGCACTGCTGGGGCGCGACACGGTCTCGCTCGAAAGCGTAACGCGACGCGCCGATACACTGGTGAGCGACGAAGTCGATCGCTTCCCACGCGTGCGCCGGCGGCATACGCGCGTCGTGCTCGCGCCTGACGGCAGCATTCGCCACCTCGAGATGGATATCCGCACGCCAAGCGAGCCGCCGGTGCAGCGGTTCCGGCGGGTGGTGGTGGACGTCGATGCTGACAACGTGCACATCGCGAAGAAGGACTCCACCGTCGATCGCAAGATCACGCTGAAGGTCGACCCGAAGGTGCTCACCGAGGCGCACGTCGACCAGATGTACAGCCTCAGAGACCTCTACTTCGCCGCCGCCCCTCCGGCGCGCCAACTCCACGAAACTCGCCCCAGGCGACAGTGTCCCCGTGCACCAGTTCTACATCGATCGGGAGTTCGATCGCTTTCCGCTGGGAAGCGGCATCGTACGTCCGCTCCCCGGCAGAAAGGCGGAGCTTCGGCACGACTGGCTTTCCGGCTGGGCGGACGCGACGTTCGACTCGGCGCACCAGATGCTCACCTACTCGGGAGCTCGTTCCACTTACAAGGTGGACGTGAAGCGAATCACCGATACACCGGACATCGAGGCGATCGGCGCGCGATTCGCCGCGCTCGAAGCGACGACCGGCATGAAGCAGTTGAGTGTCAGGGACACGACGCGCGCGAGTATCGGCACCACCTCTTTCACCGTCGATTACGGACGACCGCTGGCGCGCGGCCGCGTCCTCCTCGGCGACGTGTTGGCCTTTGATCGCGTCTGGCGCACCGGTGCGAACGCGGCGACGCAATTCACGACCTCGGCGCCCGTGACGCTTGGCGCGATGCCACTGCCGGCGGGCACCTACACCCTCTGGACCGTGCCCCGCGCTGATGGACGCGCGGAGCTCATCCTGAACCGACAGACCGGCCAGTGGGGCACGGAATACAATCCCAGCCTCAACCTCGGAACACAGACACTGACGACGTCGAGGCGCGTCATGCCCGTCGAGAAGTTCACGATCTCGATCGTACCGGCCGATGCTCGACGCAGGACGCTTGCGTTCGAGTGGGGAACATTCCGGTGGACCACTACTCTCGAAACCAGATGATCATGCCTGCAGCGGATTCTGTGTCCACCATACCGTCATCCGCCTCTCCGGAACATGAAGGTACGACAGATCGTTGGCCTTCTTTTCCTGACGGCAAGGCCGTGCGACGTCAGGTCACCATCTACTTCACGAAGGATACGACCGGACCGAAGCTCGATGTGCTGCTCTACCTTCCCGGTCTACTATGGCGACTTCGATCCCGATTTCGCGGGCGGATTTCTTCCTGGCCTTCGTTCGACGTACGCCGCACCGGGGCGGACGGCCCCCAAGTCGGACAAATGGGGCACGGTGTCGGCGTGGAGCTGGGGTCTGAGTCGCGTGATGGATTATCTGGAGACCGATCGCGACGTGGACGCGAAGCGCGTGGCGCTCGTCGGCATCTCGCGCATCGGCAAGACCGTGCTCTGGACCGCGGCGCGCGACACGCGTTTCGCGTTGGTGATCGCGAGCTGCTCGGGTGAGTCGGGCGCCGCGCTGAGTCGTCGCAATTACGGTGAAACGGTGGCGCACATGACCGCGCCGACACGCTTCGCGGGCAACTACGCCCCGTACGCCAATCGGGTCAATGAGCTGCCGATGGACGGCCACATGCTGGTGGCGCTCGTCGCGCCGCGGCCAGTGCTGCTTCAGACCGGCGACACGGACTTCTGGTCGGATCCGAAGGGCGAGTTTCTCGCGGCGGTGGCAGCGGAGCCCGTGTTCACGCTGCTCGGTGCGCGAGGGCTCGAGACGACACAGATGCCGGCCGTCGGCACGCCCATCCTGCATACGCTCGGATCCTACGAGCATTCGGGGGCACACGGCACGGTGCCGTCGGACTGGAATATATTTCTTGAATTCCTTCAGCTGCACCTTCAAGGGAAAGGCACCTGAAGATTTCGAACTGCGTTCCAACAGGACGGAGTACTCAGTCCTGTTGGGCCGCTGTTACGCAGATCAGGGCGTTGTGCGGTATGCCCACACCGGATTGTACCGCAGCCCGACCGCGAGTCGATACGTCGTCATCTGATACGCATCATTCGCCGTCGGCACCGACACACCGGTGGACTGATAGCTCGTCATCCTGCTCCGCAGTACCGACACGCCGGTCGTCAACGCGAAGCTGTTCGTCAGCGCGTACTCGGCACCGGCGCCCGCCACTCCGCCACAGCCTCGGCTGTAGCGTGAGTCCGTTGCGTAGTTGGATCCGGGACCGAAACCAGCGCCCTGCGACGAGGCGTACCCATCGGCACTCTGTGCGAACCCGAAGCGAATGT
This sequence comes from Gemmatimonadota bacterium, assembly GCA_030852985.1. Taxonomy (GTDB): domain Bacteria; phylum Gemmatimonadota; class Gemmatimonadetes; order Gemmatimonadales; family Gemmatimonadaceae; genus AG11. The sequence goes on from JALYVY010000064.1 coordinate 19,136, forward strand.
CGGCGAAGGGACGAATCCGCGCTTCCGCGTCTTCAGGATGGATGCGCATTCCGAGCTCCGCGGTCGCCATCGTCGCGGGTCCGCCGGCATATGCCGAGGTGAGGTCCATCGTCCACGAGACATAGCGCGTATAGCGGTAGTCGAGCCGCGTGCCGGCGCCAAAGCTCGTGCTCGCTATCGGCGGCCCGCCCGCAATGCCAGGAGCTTCGATGCGGGCGATGAGCGGATACGTTTCAACCGAGTAGTGCGACCGCTGGATGGCGATCGATCGCGCAACGACTTCCGGCTGGCGTCCCAGGGGCACAGGCTGGCCCGGGCGCGCGCCGCCAATGCGCGGAGTGCGGAACTGCGCGGAGGCGACGGACGGAAGGACGATCGCGATGGCGAGCAGTGCACGAGTACGCATTGGACCCTCATTGACGAAAGGCTGTGCCGGCGACGACCGGCCATCCTAACGATGGGTGCGGACCCTCTCCCACGCAAGGCTTTTGTGGCTGGTTAAGCCCGTCGACGCTGTGGCCGGTTGCGTGCGCGTCCGGTATCATTGCCGCCAGCGGCTGTGCCGACGTTCCACACCGAGCGCGCGTCGAGTGCGGCGTGCTGACCTCATCGCCACGAGACCATGGAATCACGCGACCTGATTCGCCAGCTCTTCGCACACTCCACTTGGGCAGATGCCGCGCTGTTCGCCGCCGTGCGTGAGTGCGGCCAGGCATCAGAACCGTGGCGCGAATACACCCACATTCTCGGCGCCGAGGAGGTGTGGCTGGCGCGTATGGAGCGGCGGCCGAGTGCGGTGGTGGTCTGGCCTTCGCTCACGGTGACGGATGCGGAGTCGCTGCGCTCTGGGCTCATCGCTGGCTACGACACCTTCATCGCGACGCTCGATGAGGCCTCGTTGTCCACGCCGATGGAGTATCGCACGAGCGCCGGCCAACCGTTCAACACACCGGTGCGCGACATGTTGCTGCAGGTGCTGCTGCACGGGCAGTATCACCGTGGCAAGATCAACCTGTTGCTGCGGCAGGATGTGGACCGTGCGGCGCCGGTCGATTACATCCGCTTCGTGCGCGGCGTGCCCGCTGCGGTGACGCCACCGCCGCGCGCCTGAAGGCGCTGGAGTCGTT